>JANNNO010000252.1:0-13380 GCA_031398585.1 Myxococcales bacterium
CGTGGTCTGACGAAGATCCGCGGCCTGCGGGGTAGCCACGCTCGGTCCGGTCTTGATGAAGACGTCGGTGCTTGATCGCGCCCGTTGATCGGGACATCGGCGGGCGACGAATACCTGCCCCTTGGGAGTCGCGAGCTTCACGCCTACCCAGCCGACGGTTCGACGAATGATACCCTGGGGGATTCGACACTCGCCGGCGCCCAAGCAGTAGTCCACGATCTCGATGAGGGCGGACTTTCCGGTCTTCGAGTCGCCGGTGATCACGTTGACTCCGCCTGGGCGAAGGCCGACCACTCGTTGGCGCCCGTCACGGTGGTACAAGACGATCTCGAGGATCTGGAAGCTCATGGCTGCACACCAAAGAAGGACAAAACGGTGAGAGGATCGCCAGCCGTGGCAAGCCAGCGCCCCACAAATTCGGCGCGATGGACGCAGAGCTGCACTTCGTCGGTGCAGTCACGAAGTTCCCGGGTGACCTTGCGTTTCCAGGACTCGTTGGGAACGACGTTGCCGCCTGGCAGAGAGATGAATCCGTGAGTCCCGCCGAAAAGCAGGGCGGCCCGAGTGAACGGCACTAGGGTGCGCACTCGCTCTGGAAGCCGCTCGCGCACCAAAGGGTGAGCGCTCGCCCACACGGCCACCGACGTTCGAATGTTGGTCGGAAGAGATTCTCGGGTCTCACGATGCAACACCAGGGGCAGCACCAGGAAAGCCAAGGCGAACGGCAGGGCGTCTGGGCGCCCTGGGACGTCGGCGTTCAAGTAGCCGCGGGCGGCCGACCACAGGCCGGTCGAAGCGAAGGCCGGGTTCAATAGGGCCACCTGCTCTTGGGGGCGATCCTTCCAGGAAGTCATGCGCTGGCCCCGGCGAGCAGGGACGCAAGCCTGTCCCGAAACTCCGGATGCCAACCAATCCGGACTTCGTCGGCCAGCATGTGCAGGGAGCCCCGAGTCACGAATGGGGTGTTCACGGTCCGAAGGGGAATGATGGTCGTCTCAGCCCAGGAAAGAACCTGCCGCGCGGCCTCGCACTTCGCATCCTCGGCGGCGTCGGCGCCCAGCTCGTTCCGGATGCGCTCAAAGCATAGGTTCCATTCGTCGACGAGCTGAACCTCGTAACTGTCCAGCTCACCCACAAGCAACAAATCGTCGCGTACCCAGCGCGACCGCTGCTCGAAGGCCCGGTAGTATTCGCGGATGGCGGCGGTGATCCGTCCCTGCGTCGCCTTGATCAGTTCCAACTGCCGCACGAAGGTGGATGATTGGTGGGCGGCACGCGTGCCGTCGTCTAGTTCGAGGGCTACGATGTCGCCGTCGATTGGCAGGGCATCCCTCTTGAACGACTCTCGCAGTTCGTCCATCTGCGCTTCCACCTCGACACTCAGGATCTTGTCGCCGCCGATGGTCAATTGGCGGATGACCCTCCGATACCACCATCCTTCAAGCCGCTGCAGGAACGGGTCGTGATGCTGGCCCTGGGCCGCCCAGTGCACCTGCTTCCTCAACTCACCTTCGATATCGCCAATCGACGGCCTCCCGTCCAGGACCGTGATCGCGTCGAGGAGCCGCCGACGTTGGCCGGCATCGAGCGCCAAAAAAGCGCCATAGGCGGCACGGTTGGCCTCATTCGTCGAGGTATGGGAGACCTCTTCCATCTTGATCAGAGCGTCGCCAACATCCCGTCCGACGCCGGGTCGTAGGTGAGCGGTGATGCTCCTCGGAGGTGCCGTAGCGGTGGTGATCAAATTCAGCACGCTGCCGACAATGAACTGACCGCTCTTGATCAACTCGGCCCAGACGCGAATCGTGCGCCAAAGATCGGGGCTGGCATCGCCAATCACCGCTGTGCGGTTCACGTGGTGCTTCGTCTGGAACAGGACGGCCGGGTCACCCAACGGTGCCAGCGGCTCGAACGCCACGTCGTCCAGCAACTCGACGCTGATCAAGAAGGCCGAACTGACAGGATGGGCCTGCAGCGCCGCCAGGAGGGCGTAGCGGACCTGGTACAGGTAGCCCAGAAGCGACCCGGTGGCGGAGAATGGCGAATTGGGGCCGTTGGTCATGGGGACATCCACGCGACCACGCAAGGCCGATGTCGCGCCAGCGCGGCCATGATAGTAGCTGGTCGGCGTGCCGCCAGTTTCCGCGGTCTTGGGGCAAAGCAGTGCCGCCGCCGGTCTTGTACGAACGTGCAGCCTGCCGAGCGCTGGCGTTGCGTTGTCGCCGCCTTCCGCTGGTCGTTGCCCGGCCCGGTACCTGGGCACGCAGACCCATCGTTGTCCGGCAATCGAGGCGGCAGGCTGCTCGCATATACGGCGCGGCGGTATCTCCCGTTTACAGCTTTACGGCTCCCACCCGACTGGCCGACCTCGGCACCAGACCCTCGGCGCCTCACCGATCGCGAGAGTGAGCCTAGCCAGACTTGTTGGGATGAGTGGGAAATCCCGTATGCATCTGAAACGTCCCGAGGCCTGATCGCCCCTGTTCAGGGCGACGCCTTCTGTGCGCCCGCGGACGAAACGGCCGCCCTCCTCACCCATGCCGCGATCCTCTGGCGCCCGCCAAGGGGCGCCTTGCCAAGGGGAGGAAGGGTGGTTGGCTCCTGCGCCTACGCGGTTCCCCCGCAGTACGGCTGAACGAACACGAAGGCGGCCTTTCGACATCCAGCTTCGCGCACGCCGCTCCACGTCGGTACCCGTATGACGGCCAGATGTCCGGTAAGCGTGCGTTTCTTTGACCTCTTTCTGGTCATGTATTCTGCTCGTTGCCCATGGCTGCATCACCAACGCGGCTGCAGGTCGTAGATGGGGGAAGAGTCGAGCAGATCAGAAGCCGCTCTGACGTTGAATGTGCCGTCCTCAGCGCAGTTTGCACTCCTGGCGCCGAACCGAAAGGCCCGTGAATGGACCTTCTCCCCAAAAAGATGGACGTCCTTGCGAAGGACTTTGAAGCAGCCTTTGGCGTTCCCCTGTGGCGGAACGTCCCGTTGGTAGCGATTGCAGACCTCGTGAAGCCAGTGGGGGACCATGACGCCCTGAAAGCACGTCTGGCTTCTCTTGCCGCGGTCTTTGACCACTTCAACAAGAAGGCCTTCGATGGTGCCGTTGGCACTGCCTCGACGGGGACGAGGAAGGCACTTGTGTCGTTCATGAAGCTACGACTACCCGATCTGCATCCTCAAATCGAAGCTGAGGTGGAGCGGCCAATGGGTCTCATTTGCTTGCTCCGCGACTACCTCCTGCACACAAGGAACGACAACTACAAGAAGGCGTTCGCATACTTTAGCTTGAGCGATCCCATCGATGATGCCGTCGCTGCCTGGAATCAGGTTCTTTTCAGATTCTCGGAGTGGGTCGACGCCGTCCGAGGGCTCTTGATCCAAAGCGCGCGTCCTCGTCGAAGCGGCAACGAACTCTCTGAAGAGTCGCTTCGCTTCCTCGTAGCGGTGACGTACCGACGCCGAAAGGAGCTGCTCGAGTCGGATGCTATTGCACCCGTCATCAACGAGATTATTCGCCGAGGCGACGCTCTCGACACCGACTTGGCTCGCACCTTCGGACGTTCCGTCGAAGACCTTCGACGCCTGCTGTTCGACCTGACTACAGACGTTGTCATCGTAACGCCCGTCGATCGGCAATCGACGCGCCTGCGCATTAGCGGAGCATTGATCGAGGCAATCCAAAGCCGCGGACAGATGATCGACGGCGCTGCGACATGAAGACCAAGTTCATCCAGCTGACCGACACGATGACCGAAATGCAGTGCCTTGTCCTGCAATTCGAAGCTTCCGACAAGTGGTGTCAGGCAGGCCACTTCGGTTCCGGCTTGAAGGTGGTCCTCAGATTTTCTGGTCGCTTCGTGACGTGCTTCGCAGGGTACGAGCTTCGAGACGATGCGTGCGCGACGATTGAGACATTGTCGGCGCCGATGCGCAGCGACGGGACGATCGTCACATTCAAAGAGATCCTTCACTTCGTCGACAACATTCATATCCTGCCCGATGTACTGGACGTCGAACAGCTTCGCCATGATCGCAACTTGCTTCGCCATCGACAGTTCATCTCTGATGAGATACGTGAGCTGCTGAGCACGGACGAAACGACGTTCCTGCGCAAGGCGCTCTACATGACCGGGAGAACCGTGCACTTGGCATTGATCGACGTGAGAACTAACGACGTCGTCTTCGACATGGGCAACACGCACGGCGACAGTGTGACTGCAGCGTTTCTGTGGCTGCCGGTAGACCAGGCGACGGACGCAGAGCTTGCGCCCGTTGCCCTCTGCCCCTTGAAATACAACCGACTCTAGTACCGGAGCCCCCTACTCGCTCGACACCGAGCAGTCTCCGCTTCCGGTGACGTCACCACCCTGGTCGAGATCACCGCGGACAAGATCCGGGATCGCGTGCAGGTGCCTGGTGAGCTGCGCAAGGTGGGGCGGCTGCGCTGAAAGAAGTGTGGCCGCGATGATCCAGCGCTTCGGGGCGACCGCGCATTCAGCTCATGAACGCGCTTCGCTTTTCAGCAGCTTGCCCATCCAGGTCGACCAGTCCCCGCGCACGCGGCCAGCAGCGTCCGCCGCACCGGCGCCATACAGGAACAGGGTGACACCGGCATGGGTGCGTTCATCCGTGCCGTAGATCCCCGCCAGCGCCAGTCCCCGCGCAGGCTGTTCGATCTCCAGCAGCACCTCACGCGACTTGCGATCTTGTCGCACGCGCTCGACCACACCCGCCAGCGTGGGCGCCCCCGCGGCTGACGCTCGGCGGTCGCCGACGTTGGCGCCGATCAGGCCTAGCGCGCCGGTCAGCCGCGCCCAGGCGTCAGCGTGTCCGCTGCCGGTGGTAGTGACCCCGACGACGGCCGCTGGTTGGCCGACGAACTTGCCCAGATAGAGGCGCAGCACTTCGAAGAACCCGGGCCACCCCGACTCGAAGCCGTCCATCTCGTCGTCCCAGGTGTCGCGGTCCGAAAAGAGGCTGTGCACCATCCGCACCACGCACCGATCGCCCGACCGGCTGGTGACGGTCACCTCGGTCGCCAGTGGCGGTGCGTCCTTGCTCCAGTCCCGCTCTTCGTAGCTAAAGCGAAAGGGCGGCTGCCAGGCGAGGACCGTGCCATTCGAGAACGTCCCGTTGCCGAAATCGAACGCCACCGCGCCACCCACGCGTTCTTCCACCGTCGTCGGCGTGAACCAGGCGCCGATGCCGGGTCCGGTGGCGATGGCCTGCCACACCTGCTCGGGCGAACCCGGCACCAACGTCGCCACCTCGACCCACCTCTTGTTGCCGTCAGTCTTCACGGGCATGTCGATCCTCCTTGTTGTTGGCTTCACCGGTCTTGCCCGAGCCTTTCGCCACCGTGGGCGCCGGGTACGCCGCAACCATCAATCGAAAGGAACGCCCCTGGGCCGCCGACCCGTCGTGGTAGCGCGCCACCAGTGCGGTCACCGCGTCTGACAGCTCGCGCGTGAACGCCGCCCGATCCTCCACGCAACGAAACCGCACCGTCGCGTCCAGCGACAGCGTGGCCACCCGCTTGTTCGCCCCCCGCGCCGCCCGCCACAGCTCGCCCACCTCGCGCACCGCCCGCGCCGCCAGCGCGATCAAGTAGCTGGCCGACAAACGGTCCCGCGCCCGTCCCGGATCCGCCGCCACCGGCCCCAACGCCGCCGGCGACACCACGTACGACGCCGCGCTGGACACCAGCAGCCGCTCGGTCAGCCCGCCCCATTGCCGCTCCTCGCTGACCGCCACCAACCCATGCTCTTCCAGGGCACGCAGGTGATAGTTCACCTTCTGCCGCGCCAACCCGACCCGCGCCGCCAACGCCGCCGCCGACGCCGGTTGCGCCAGCTCGGCAAGCAGCCGTGCCCGGATCGGGTCGAGTGCGCTGCGCGCCGCCGCGGGATCGGCGATGACCTCCAGCTCGTTCATGCGTGGACCATGGTATTGACAACTTTATTTGTCAAGCCAGAGGCGCCTTATATTCCGGGCGTGGACGGGGCTGCCTCCCGACCGCGCAGGGGTAGCTTTTCAGGCGCGGCAATGCGATGGGGCGAGGTAATTGCCGTTCAGCACGTCCCACCGGGCTTGTCGGTCATCAGCGCTTACTTGGGCCACGGGAAGGACTTGGTAAGGACTGCAGTGGTGCAGCCACCGCAAGGCCTTACCTATGTGCCAGCGGACTCGCCTGGCCATCGACGTAGAGTCGACGCTCCCCAACTCAGGAGGCTGGACCATGCCGACGAATCGCCCGTTGGAAGCGGCGGTTCAGGCGTGCCAGCGGCCACCGAGAGACCTCTCAGCTCGTCCCAGGCCTCACGTGCCTTGACCGGCGCGAGCGCTGGGGAGGGCTGCGGGGACCGTTCGAGTTGAACGAGACGCCACGCGAGGGCTAGCAGTGCCGTCCAGTCCGGCCAACGAACGCCCTCTGCCTGGATGAGCCCGGAAAGCGCCTGGGGGTCCCGAAGGCGGAACGAAGCAGCTCCTCTCCCGGATTTCTCGACCGTGAGGCGGGCGCTTGCAAGATCGGCGAGCACACGCGCGACGCTACGTCGCGTGTAGCCCAGACGCTCCAGGTCCGTTGCAGAGAGCCACGTGTTGAGCGAACCGAGGAGCTCACAAAGCACATCAGCGCGGGCGCCCGTTCCTGCGAGCGCGCGCATTCTGAGCCTGGCCAGAGCGGGCCGCTCGAGCGGCGGCGTCTTCGCGCGCACGGCATGAGGTCGGCGGGCTGGGCCCCTCACCCCGCCCCAATCCGCGGCAGCGCCTCCGAGGCGGTCGGCAAAGGACGTGAATGCGGAGCCGATGTCGGGAGGTAACTTGCGCTGAAGGCCATCCAAGCGTGTCTTGGAGACAAGGTCGCCGTACCATTCGCACCAGGCTGCCGCTTGCTCGAGCAATCTCGGATCGTCAATCGCAAGAGCCGGAGTGAAGACAATCAGTGGATCAGGATCCGACGCCAGCCTCGGATGTTTTCGCTCGGCGCCGGGCGCGCCCAGCTCGGCCCAAGCACTCCACAACAGATCCAAGATGGCCTCGTGTATTGGAGGATGATGCCTGTCGCCTCCCAGGTTCACGCGAACTCCTCGAGGAACGCAGTCGGATCGAGGCCGAGTTGGTTGAGCAGTGGAGCCGCATCGAGCGCGAGAAAGTCCGGTCGACCGTCCACGCGCTTGCACCATCGCAGAGCGTGGACGATCTCTTCGTGCGTCGGCGAGATTCTGCGAAGATCAGCAACGTCAACAGCACGACGCGGGCCACGCTGTGGGTCTAATGCCGCAAAGAATTTGAGGGCGATCAAGTCGATGCGCGAAGCGATCCGAATCCTCAGAGCCGCAAAGGTTCGCACCGAGAGTCGGTGCTCGAAGCCTTCTGGGAGACCCAACTTCGTGAGGTACGACGGTCCATCGTTGAGCCAATCCTTCTCGTCCCGAGGGACATGAGGGAGGTCGAGTGCTGCACCGACGCGTCTGACCGCGAGGATGAGCGGCGCTGGAAACGGCCGGGACGCCTCTAGGACTCCATCCTCGATGCGAGCGACGACATCGAGATCGCCCGTAGGACGAACAAGCTCACCTCGGAGGAGAAGGGCTCCTGCCCCGATGAGGACGAGGTCGGCTTGTAAACCATCCTCGGCGAGGAGTTCTCCAAGGGCTTCGAGACCATGCTCAAGGCGTGACTTCATGGCGAGCTAGTAGTTTAATGCCCATATTAAGGACAGTAAATGTCATCTATAGAGAACATTAATATCTCGAACAGCGCGCCGCGTCGACCTTGTGACGACCGGGCCGGTGCTGGAGACGGCGGTGGCCGACCCGGTTTATGACTCTGGCCCGGGGTGGTCCGCCCGCCTGGCTGGGCCCCGCCCGTTTGATCACGGACCGCGCCGCTCTGACGCGCAGGAGCAGGCCAGGTCGGCGGGCGTAGCGCCAGTCGTCGTGGTCGTTAAACCGGGTATTGGCACCGCTCGCCGTCGGCGATGGGCTCGATGATCGGGTAGGCGCTGTTGCCGGCCACGAAGGCGGCGCTCCGGTGGGCCCCCCCTCTGCACCACCCCACCACGTGCATATTTCGGCGAACGTGATCCCTCAGATCGGTCCAGCGTGATCAGTCTGAGCGAAGCGACGCGGGAGAACCTCAGCCCTTCCGGGAACGGAGTTCGCTAGACCTCCCGAGCCCCGCCTCGTCTGACGAAACGTGGGCGACCGGCCGCTAGCGCAGCGATCCGGTCGACGTGAAGAGCATCCGATCGATGGAGGATCCGGCCCGCCCCGACATGCAGCCCAGCTTCTCTCCGGGTATCGCGGTCCAGGTGCGGGGTGTGCCGCCGCTGTAGCCGTACGGCCCGTAGGTCTTCCCAAGCTTCGACTTGAAGGTCACGCCGTCGACACGGCCTGCGCTTCTGTAGTCGACCCGGACGATGTAGTCACCCGCTTGCAGCATTATCTGGGTGGTGAATGAGCTCGAATTGCCGTGCGCTTTGCCCCAGCCGGTCGAGTAGCGGAACTGCACCGCATCGATCGAGCCTCCGTAGCGAAGCTTGAATCCCGTCACGTACCCGCCGGCGCACTGGTCGATATCCGTCCAAGGGTCGCCCCCTTCGCCGCCGGCGAGATGGGGGCCGTTGATGGGTCCGTTGGTGACGATCTCGGGAGCGGGGTTGCGGTGTTCGTCCGCGCCGTTGTTCATCCAATGCTCCAGCGCATCGGTGTACCCCTCTTTGCCGAACGCGTTTTGCAGATCGGGGTACCGCTTGAGGTAGCTGGCGACGGCCACGGTGGGGCTGCCCTGGCGGCCTGCTGGCAGGCCGTAGTCGTGCCAGTGCTGGACGACGCACAGGTAGTCGTTCGTTGAGCAGAGCGCCTGAACGTCGTAGTAACGGCTGCGGTAGTACTTGGCGGAGAATTCGGGAGAGCCCTGCCGGCCCTTGGCGAAGCCGTAATCGCGCCAGTGCGTGGCCAGGTCGACCTTCGCCTTCACGACGTCGGCGTTCGTGTCGTAGTAGTAGTCCCAATCGAACACGGACGCGGCAAACCTCAGATCCGGCGGCTTGGGGTGCCTCTTCTTCTTTCCGATGCCCTTGAAAGCGTTGAAGGCGGCGTTGAAGGCCCTGGTTGCATCGTTCTGCACGGTGCTGGCGGTATTGCGGGCGGCGTCCTTTGCCTTCTTGTAATTGGCGTCGGCGTTCAACGCCGCCAGGGCGTCGCTCGAGAGCTTGTTCAACGCGGCCGTGGCTGCACTGGCGGTGTAGCCGCTGAGCGTCTTGTACTCGTTGGCGATCTTGTTGTAGGCCGCCTCCAGCTCCTTGCCGATGCACTTGTTGATCTTGGAAGGATCCACGTTCACCCCGCCCTGACCCTCGAGGATGTCGGCGATGTTCAGGCTCGGGTTGATCTTCACGCTCGTCCTGATCTCGAACGGGTTCAGACAGCTCGCCGAGAAGTAGACGCTCATCGTGTCCCCGTTGAGGACCAGCTCGAGCTTCTGATCCGCCAGCTGTCCGTCGAGTCTGACCGTCTGTACGGCGGAGGTGATCTCGGCCTGGGCCAGCATCTTGATGCCGACCCTGCCGAGCGGGCCGAGCTTCACCATGATCTTCTCTTCCACCAGCCCCTTGAAGCCAGCGGTGCCGACGGTGACGTCCATCTTGCCCATCGTCTGGCCCAGGATGCGTACGTTGCCCGCCACGTGCATCTTCGGCCCGCCGTCGGCCAGCGGCCCCAGCAGGTACACGTTGAAGGGCGCGTCCGTCGTCGGGAACGGCTTGGTGCGATCGCCGAACTTGTACGGCGGCGCCGGCACCGGGTTGACGATCTGGAACACGGACAGCGGCTTGGTCACCGCCAGGAGCGGCTTCACGATGGCCTTGATGTTCCCGATGTAACCGCCGCCGTACTTCTGCAGGGCAGCGGCAGCCGCCTGGGCGCGGGCGCCCTCGGAGGAGGGGTCGTCGGCCACGGCCATCGCCATGGACATGCGCGCGTGGTCCTCCAGCGTGAAGGTCTGCGGCATCGCCATCCGGAACGAGAAATCGAGCAGGTCCATGGCACCCTCCGGACCTAGCGGCGTCTGGAAGTGCAGGATGACGGCCTTGTCCGTCCCGTCGAACCTGGCGTTGCCCTTGTAGCCAAACACCAGCGAGTTATCGAGGAAGAACGTCGCATCCGTCAGGCTGATCCGCGGCAGCCCCATGGAGATCAGGGAGTTCGGCGCCATCTGGAACTCGACGTACGCGGAGGGCTTGGCGGCGTCGGCCGTGGCGTCCGTCATCTTCTGGCCGTCCTTGAGTGCGCCAGCGAGGCCCGCACCGGTGCCCGCGGCGGAGGTGAGGTCCGCCGGGATGGGCATGACCACGCCCGCGCGCATCATCAGCTGGTCGGCCTTCACGCCCAGCCGCAACAGGTTCGCCTTCATGAGGCCGCCCAGATCCGCGCGCGCCATCAATTGCACGCCACTCGAGAAGGACAGACTGTTGATGTTGAAGTAGCTGTCTCGAACGATGTTCTGGAGATCCGGCGGCATCCGGATCGTGTCGAGGTCGAGGTCCATCGTCGATATGGAGATGATCGGGTCCTGCAGCGACGTCCCCCCGAGCATCTTCTGGACGTTGTCCTTGAGCAGGGTCGGCAGCGCCATCTTCTGGTTCAACACCAGGAGGAACGTCTGCTGCGCGCCGTTGCTCGTGAAGAAGTAGAGCTGCAGCGGTCCCGACTTGGTCATGTAGCAGCCAGTCAACCCGCCACCGCATGTGGTCTTCTTGAGGGTGCCGACCAGCTTCTGCACTTCCCCCTTCGCCTGCGCGATCGGCAGCCCGGCCAGCATGCTCTTGAGCACCGGGCTGATCTCTGGCAGGCCTTGTGCCTTCGCATCGAGAGACAGCGCGCAGGTGAGTGCCGCGCAGGTGAGTGAAGTGACCGCCGCGACCGACCGGATTCTCAAGGGTTGCCTCCGCATCTCAGTAGTAAAGGAAGTCGAGCGCTTGCTTGAGACGATCGATGGTGGTGCGCGTCGTCTCCCAGCGTTCCGAAGTGACGTCGCCCTGGCGGAACTCGCGAAAGAGGGCGTTCGTTTGCAAGTGATTGAGGACCGCCTCGGTGTTCGTGGGGTTCCCGCCCGAGAACCCGAAGCGATCGCGCAAGGCGCGCGTGCCGTCAGTCGCGCCGGTCGTCGCGCCGTTTTTGGCCGTGTACGTCGGCGCTCGCGGCGTCAGCAGGATCAAGACGGAGCGCTGGACGTCGTGGGTCGCCTTGTTCGAGAACAGGTACTGAATGATGGGAAGGTCTTGCAGGAAGGGAACGCCATCACGCGTGTTGCCAGAAGCCTTCTCGCTGAGGCCGCTCAGCACCAAGGTGTCGCCGACGTTCATGACGACGTTCGCGTTCGCGGTGATCTCGCCGATCTCGACCTGGTAGGCGACCTTGGGGTTGTCGGTGTTCGCGGTCAGCGAGCTCCGCTGCGCCTCGACTTTGAGCTGGATTTGCCCGTCCGCCGTGAAGGTGGGGGTGACGGCTAGCTTGATGCCGAAGCGCTTTTCGAGCGGTACGATGGTCGTCCCGCCTTGCATGCTGGCGGAGACCACGCCCGCGCTGAGGTTGGTGCCGGAAAAGAACTCCGACGGCATCCCTTCGATGGCCGCCAAGGTGGGCCGGGCAAGGACCTCGTTCACCGAGCTGTTCGCGTTGGCGATGTTCAGCGAATAGGACAGCGCCGGCACGGTCACGGCGCGGGTGATGTCGGTGCTGAGCGCCGTGGTCCCACCCATCTCGGTCGACTTGGTGACGCGCGAATAGGCTGCCAGATTGCCGGAGAACGACCCGAGCTGCAGCGTCAGCGCGTTCAGCAGATTGACGCCCTTGGAGGTGCCGACCACCTCCTGGGCCGCCACCAGGACGACATCGACGAGGATCATGCGCGGGTTGGCCGCACCGACAGCCGGCTTGTCGGAGTTCGGCGCTGGGTCGGGAGGCGCAGCTGGGTCGGGAGGCGCAGCAGGCGTAGCAGGCACGGCTGGCTTGTCGGGCACGCCGGGCGCGCTCGGCGTGGCTGGACTCGGCGCTGGCGCCTTGATGTCGGGCACCGTGAAGGCTTGCGCCAGCTGGCGACCGGACCGCGTCCGGTGATGGAACGACCTCCATTGCTCCAGACGCTGGGTCGTGCGCACGACCTCCATCGTGCCGCCGTAAAGGCGGCTCATCTCCGCACGCATGAGCTCGGCCTTGTCGAACTCACCGCATGACCCGTAGACGAGGACGCTGGAGCGCAGGAATCCCGCGTGCGGCTGGGACGAAACAGTCCTGAAGCGATCGGCCATCTCGCAAGCGGTGGTCGCGTCCTCGGTCAAGTAGGACGCCACCATCAAGCCGTAGATCGACACCGTGCTCTCCGGCGTCATGAGCAGCACTTCCGAGAACTGCGCCTTCGCCTCGTCGAACTTGCGATGGTCGAGGTACGCCAGCCCCAGGAACTCGCGCGCGATCCAGTTGCTGGGATCGAGCCTCAACGCCTGCTGATAGCCTTCGATGGCCATCTCGTTCTTCTGCGCATCGCCCTGCTTGGCCTGCAGGTGGTAGGTGAACGCATTCAAAAAATGCAGCTGCGAGTTCCGCGGGGCGAGCTGCAACGCCGCATTCATCGCCAGGCTGGCCTCCCTCAGCTCCATACGCTTGAGGTGGTCGACCGCGACGGCGGCCTTCGCCAGCATCTCCGACCCGCCGTCATTCCGCGGAACGACGACCAGCTCTTGCGCCATCTCCCCGAACGACCGCTCCGGCTTGTGCGCACACGAGGCGGAGAGACCACACGCCACGCCCGCGAGACAGGAGGCGCTCCTGAGCACCTCGAACCATGGCCGCCTTTTCACCTGCAGCGTCAACGGCAGGTTTTCACGTGCACTTTAGGCGCAGACGTGCCGCCAGCCGCCACCGGCGGCCGGCTCGCCCCCCCACTCAGGCGACCGTCCTCAAGGTTACAGAGTCAGCCAGACGTCCCGCCAGGGCGCGAACGCCGTTCCCTAAGGACGGTGGGAAGCGAAGTGAGGGAAAGAAGCGACCCCAGCAGATAGGGGCTGAAGGCGAGGCGCGCTCACGACGGCCATCGCAAGCCTTGGCTCCGTCCAATTGCAAGGTTTGATGCCGGCCATTTGAAACCTTTGTGGCAGCTCCGTCAGCGGCCGGCGTCCGGAGGTGCGAAGGGGCGCCGTACGCGGGCCTACCGGCGCCACGCCCGTGGAAGCCGAGGAGGCCGCCAACGCGGCGCTGCCCACTGTCCCCCTTGAACGCTGCGCATCGCCAGCGTAAGACGCCCGACCAGTATGATCACCGTTCAGAACCTTTCCATCGCGTTCGGCAGCCAGACCTTGTTCGAAGAGGTGGAAGTCAA
>JANNNO010000269.1:0-13666 GCA_031398585.1 Myxococcales bacterium
ACCGCTCGCAGTGACGCCGCAGGTGTAAAGACGGCCGGCGGAGATCTGTCGGAAAGCGTGGTTGCCGACAACCGGTTTGGGCACTGCCGTCGTGGCGTTGTTGCCCGCGCCGAGCTCGGGACCGTAGCCCCAGCAGTAGGCGATGCCCGTTGCGGTGAGCCCGCAGGTCTGGTTCTGACCGGCGGTGATGGCAACGAACGCCATGCTGCCGGCAGATGGAACGGGCACCGCCGAGCCCGCGCCGGCCGCGGAGTTGCCGAGCTGGGCGGCGTTGTTCTGGCCCCAGCAGTGGAGCCCGCCGGAGGTCGCGATGGCACACGTGTGGTATTCGCCCGCGGCGATGGTGTTCGGAGTGGGCATGACGTTGGCCACGGGGCCATCGCCGCCACCCGGAGATGAATCGGGGGTCGTGTCGACGCCGCCGTCGCTCTCGCCACCAGCGCCGCCTGTCCCAGCACTCCCGCCGCTACCGCTGGCTCCGCCCGTGACCACGCCCCCGACGCCACCGCTTGCCGTGCCTCCGGTTCCGGGACTGCCGGCGTTGCCACCGGCACCACCAGCCCCGGCGCTGCCCGCGGATCCACCGGCGCCCGCGGACGCATCCGATCCGCCAGCACCCTTCGGATCGCCACCAGATCCCCCGCCACAAGCCAGGTGGAGGGCGATCAACAGGCCACACATCGAACCGAGCTGCGCTGATCGTGACATCCGGGACGGACCTCCTCGCGAGTGCCTCGCAAGACATGGCATCGGTGTGCCTGCGCCAGACCTGTAGTCATGGCGGGTCCTAGGTTGTCAGCGCGATTTCGGCAGACGTTGGTTCGGCAAGCGGGTGTCGAGGTAGGGTGTCTGCATGGCGAGCCGAGCGAGGGTGCCTTGGTCGTGGCTCCTCGCCGCAGCGGTGGTGTCGATCAGCGGTTGTCGCCGAACGGCTCCCGAAGACGCACAAAGGACGCCGGTCCCGCATGTGAGCGGGAAGGTGGTTTCGTTTGCCAGCGGGGAACTCTCTCTGCGCGGGGTGCTCTACAAACCTGCAGGTCCTGGGCCCTTCCCTGCCGTGCTCTTCAACCACGGGTCGGGCCCCGGCATGAGCAGCGATGAGCTCTCTCAGCTCCTCGGGCCGCAATTCGTCGCGCGCGGCTGGATCTTCTTTGCGCCGTGGCGGAGGGGGCAAGGCCTCAGCGCGACCGCCGGTACGTACATCATGGATGACATCAACGGCGCTTGGATCACGGCGGGCATCACAGCCGCCGCGACGATTCTCGTTCATCGACACGAGACCGATCAGCTCGACGACCAACTCGCCGGCCTGAGCTGGCTAAGAGCAGCCGCATTCGTGGCCCCCAACCGGATCGCGGTTGCGGGCGGTTCGTTCGGCGGGATCCAGACGGTTCTTGGCGTCGAGCGTGCCGACTACTGCGCCGGCATCGCGATGGCGGCCGGCGCCCAGACCTGGAGACAGAATCCTCAGCTACAGGCGATCCTGCTCCGCGCGGTCCGCAATGCGCGCGCACCGATCTTCTTCTTCCAGGCCGAGCGACTACGACGTTACACCGACCCGGGTTCTCTCCGCCGCCATGAAGGAAGCCGGCAAGCCGTACCTGGCCACGATCTATCCCCCGTCGGGTAAGGCGCCAGGAGAAGGGCACGGCCTGCCGTTTCACACCGACGTCTGGTTCGACGACGCCGTCAGGTTCCTGGAGGAGCACTGCCGATAACGCAAGGGGCGGGGTCAGCCCGTGCCCAAGTTGATGCGGACGACGATAGCGCGCGCTTCGCAATCCGTTGCCCTGACACCCCCTCGCAGCCAAGACGAGCCGATGAGGCTCCTTCGTGCCGACAACGACCGCCGAGAAGACCGGGTGTTGCAGAATGGGGTGACGATCGCCGTTTCACGCGACCGCAGGTAGCCGTACACTCGCTTGACCATGCTCACCCGAACGCGTGCCATCCTCTTCGCGTTTGCACTCTTCGCGGCCTGCGATGGGGATGAGGGTGATGAGGAGCAGGGTGGTCGATGCGGCGTCCGGCGATGCGAGTGGAACCCGGCGACCCAAGCCTACGACCGCAATTGCGAGGTGATCTCGCGCGACGCCGTGTGTCCGCCCGACGCCGGCCGGACTCAGCAACCGAGATGACGGACCAGGGGGGGCACCGGCCGCCTGCCCCTCACCTATCGAACCACCCCAACCACTCAGTGACGAGCGCCAGGCGCTTCTTGTCGAGGGTGTAGACGCGCGTGCGGCCGCGCTTCTCCTGGTGCAGGAGGCCGGCGTCTTCCAGGACGCGCATGTGGCGCGTGGTGGTGGGCCACTTGTGTTCGAAGCGGCTCGCGATCTCGCCCGCCGTCGCAACGCCGCCCCGGAAGTGGAGCGTGAGCAGGATCTGACGGCGGGCGGGGTGCGCGATGGCGGCGACGACTTGCTCGAGGGCCTCGAGCTTCTGATGCGCGTTCAGGCGGGCTCAACCTCGCAGATGGTGAGCTCTTCGAGCACCGGGCCCATCGGCTCCCAGACCGCCATCACTTCGGGGGTCTGATGGGCGGCATCCGACGCATGGCCGTCCTTCCACTGGAAGTACTCCATGAACGAGACACGGCCCTTGCGGATATCGAGCGCCTTCCAGACCTTGAAGGGCTCGGCGGTGACGAGGCCGACCTTGCGCAGCGCCGGCTCGTGCTTCTTCACCAGGGCCAGGAGCTCGGCTTCTTTGCCGGGCTTCGGGACGTAGGTGACGATGTTTGCGACCGGCTGGTCGGGATTCTCGCGTTTTCTCTCGTGGTGTTGACCCATGACGCCTCCTCGGACGACCAATGTTTAGCGCGTACGCTAAATGTTGGTAATGCGAGAATTAGCGTCGACGCTAACTAAAGCGTCGCGTCCTACGCGGAACGACTTGCATCCCTTCGTGATGCGCGAAGGTGCCTAGGTCACCAGACCGGGAAGCGGCCCTGACCAGTCGGGATCGCCGAACGTGTTCTGATCCCGGAAGTTCATCATGTGAAGGATGGAGACCAGCAGGCGGTTGTGCGCCTCGTTGTACGTCAGGTAGCGGCCACCCTTGATCGCGCCGCCGCCCAGGCCGGCCAGCACGAACGGGATGTTGTTGCGGGTGTGGTTCTTTCCTTCGCCCATGCCGTTGAGCCAGATGACGAGGCTGTTGTCGAGCATGGTCTTGCCGTTCCCTTCGACGACGCTGTCGAGGCGGCCGATGAAGTAGCCGAACTCTTCCGCGTACCAGCGGTTGATCTTGACGAGCTTGCCCTTGGCGACGGGCTCGTTGTCGCGGTGGGAAAGGTCGTGGTGGAGATCGTTGAAGCCCAGCCACGGGTGCGGCTGCTGGCTGGTCTCTCCTGCCCAAATGAGGTGAGCGAGGCGCGACTGACCGCAAGCGAGCGCCATGAACATGTTGTCGAGCTGCAGCTTGCTGGTGGTCTTGTAGTCGGTGCTGGTCTCGGTCGGCGTCGGCTTGCAATCGGCGCCGCTGGAAGCGACGGGCGGAGCCAGCTGGCGCTCGAGATCGCGCAGCGATTCCAGGTGGCGATCGAGCCGAACCCGTTCGTCACCGGGAAGTCGACGCGACAGGCGAGCGAGATCGGCCTGAACGAAATCGAGGCTGCTCTTGCGACGTGCGAGCATGCGTTCGGCGGCGAGATCGGGCGTGGGCGCGGCGCCCATGGCCGCTGGTGGGGTGAAGTTGCCGAAGTAGCGGCCGTACGCCTTGGCCGGATCGTTCTCGGGGAAGACCGGCTGATTGGGCCCGAGGTACGAGATGCAGCCGCGGTTGCCGCTGGTGCGATTCTTCACCGCGAACTCGACGGTCTTGAAGCGCGTGGCCGAGCCCCACTTGTTGGCCATCCACTGATCGACCGAGATGCCCGTGGCGTATCCGGGATCTTTCTGAATCGCGCGCAGACCTGTCAGCGCTGCGACTGGGCCCTTCTGGTGACCCGAGCCGGGCCCCTTCTCGCCCGACTTGTAGTGCACGCCCCACAGCAGGTTCAGCTTCGACTTGAACTTGGCCAGCGGCTCGAGGATGCCGCCCGCGGGGAACTCCCAGTTGTCGACGGTTCCCCGCGGCTTCCAGGCATCGGGAATGGTGCCGTTCGATGAATAGAACACCACGAGGCGCACGCCGGGTGTCGCGCCGAGCAGCGGACTCGAACGCAACACGGGCAGCGCGACGGCCGGGATGGCCAGGCTGGACTTGAACAACGTCCGGCGAGAAAAACCTGACTGGCTCACGGAATCACCTCCCCTTGCAGTTGGCGGCGGTACTGGAATCCATCGGCCTCGGCAATCGCGCGGGCCAAGACGCGTACGTCGTGTGAGGAGTCCGCGAAGGTCTTGCGAATTCGATTGGTCAAACAGGCGTCCTGGGCGACTCCGGGACCGTGCGCGAAGCTCAGCATGGTCGTCATCACGCAGTCACGAACCTGCTGGCTGCCGGCGAACTTCTGCGCCAGCTGCACGGGGCCGCGAAACTCGCCGTCGACGTCGGTCGCCTGCAGACGCGCGCCGTTGTCGATCGGCTTGCCTTCCTCCATCGTGCGCCAGCGGCCGATAGCGTCGAAGTTCGAGTAGGCGAAGCCGATCGGATCCATCAGGTGGTGGCAACCGGCGCAGCTCGGATCGACCGAGTGCCGCTCGAGGAGCTCTCGTGTGGTCGAGCCGGGTTTGCGGGCGGGCTCCTCGACCATCAATGCCGGTGGCGGCTCGGCCAGCTCGGTGCACAGCAGTCGTTCGCGGATGAACTTGCCACGTACGATGGGAGCGCTGATGTCGCTGATCGCGTGCGCGGTGAGCAGCCCGACGCTGGTCAGGACGCCCGCCCGTTGATTGGCGTCGAGCTGAACCTTCTGCAGGCCGGCTCCCGCGGGGGCTGAGACACCATAGAGGCTCGCCAGCGATGCGTCGACGAACGTCGTGCGCGACGTCAGCAGAGTCTCGAGCCGCCCGTCGCCTTCGAAGAGGACGTCGCCCACGAAGGCACCGAACTCTGCCTTCATCGAGGCCCTCAGGGCGTCGGTGAATTGCGGGTATTCCATCGCATCTCGGCTGACCTCATCGATGATGTCGGTTCCGAAGAGGCGCTCGTGAAAGCCGATCAGCGTGCTGCGCGCGCGCGGGTCCTTCATCATGCGGTCGACCTGCGCGGCGATCTCTTCGCGCGTGCCGAGCTTGCCATTGTCAGCGGCCGCAAACAGCGGCGCGTCGGGCATCGTGCCCCAGATGAAGTAGGAGAGCCGCGTAGCAACCTCGTAGGGTGTCAGCTTGACGGCGCCGGGAACGGACCCCGCCTTTTGCCCGAGCTCGACGCGATAGACGAACGAAGGGGACTGCAGGATGGTGCTGATCACGAGCTCGATGCCGCGGGCAAAGCCCCCGTCGGCAGCACCGCTCTTGTAGACCGCCGTGAGTCCCTGCACGTCTTCGGGCGTGAGTGGACGGCGAAAGGCCTTCTTGCCGAAGGCCTTGATGAAGTCTCCCGCGCAGGCTTCCTCGTTGCCCGCAGGGTTGCAAGGCAGCAAGGCGGGAAGCTTGGTGATGGCAACTTTCGCAACATCCTCGGCGGTGTTGAGCAGCTTGTCGGCCCACGCGGGCGTCACGGTCAACGTGTCGGGAGGGGCGAAGACGGCGTCGCCTTTGTCATCCGCGGGCAAACGATCGCCAAGATCGCGAGTCTCGCCGAGGAGATCTCGCACCGTCGCCAGGTACTGGTCGCGGGTCATGCGTCGGGCGGGCTGCACCGGCGGCGACGACTCCTGACAGCCGCCGCTCTGGCCCGGCATCGACGGGATCGGCGTCGGCATGCCCGGCGCTGGTGTGCCGGCGGGTTGCATGCCCGCGCCGGCAGGACCGGGGGCTGGCGTTTCGGGGGTCGGCGTCGCGGATCTCTGTCCAGCGCCTTCGCCGATGTCCCCCATGCACGCTGCCAGCGGCAGCGAAGCCAAGGCCGCGATCAGGTACAGCTTCATGAGGGGCTATTGCCTTTCGACGCGGAAATCTTACATTCCCTGACCATGTCGTTCGGGCGCGGGCAGTTCAGCCGCCCATCGCACGGCAGCATCGAAGAGATCCCACGCCGCTTCGGTGAGGGGCTCGGGCCGCTTGGGATCGAGAAAGCAGGAGACGCGGCGGGCGGGCGCTGACACACCGGCCATCGGCATTCCTCGTTCGTAGGCGAACACGGCGTAAAGGCGCGGGGTCTTGAGCTTGACGACGCCGATCGCGCCGCTCGCGGGCAGCGCCCAGTTGGCGGCAATGGGCACAGTCGCGATGCGCACCTTGCCGGAGCGGCCGGCCGCGAGAGGATGACTCGGCTGCTCGACAATGAGCTCGGCGATCTTTCGCCCGACGCCTTGCCGGGTCGTCATGGCGAGCGGCGCAAAAGCGAGGCTCTCGCAGTTGACCACCGGGATGGCGGCATCGCGCAGGTTGATGGCGGACAGGCGCGCGGCGAGCACGGGGCCCGCGCTACTCGATGAGATGACGACCAGGGCGCTATCGGTCAGATCGCTCGCATCGAGCGCCGCCTCGGCGACGGCCGTCACGGCAAAGCCTGCGCTCTCGAGGCGCGCGCTGATCAAGCGATCCAACTCGGTCTCGGCGCCACGCACGAGGAGCGCCCGCGGCTCGTCGACGGCAACGAGGGCGGCTGCCGTGTCGGAGATGGCGATGGTTCGTCCAGGCTCCATCTCGAGGCGTTGCCCATCCGAGAGCCGGCGCACCTCCGCGGCTCCCGAGCGCTGGCGGACCTTGGTGATGTCGCGTTCGACCTCGAAGCGAGTCTGGCCGGCGCTGACGTGGATCTCAGCTCGCGGTGTGACGAAGACGATCGTCGGCGCGGCCTCGCTCTTCGGCACCGACGCGACGGCGGTCCCACGTTCGAGGTTCACGCGGACGCGTGGGCCCGCGTGGCGGGGCATTTCGTTCGTCAGCGCCCATGAGACGAGCCCCTCGCCGCGCAGCTCGAGAGAGGTGCCGTCGGCGAGAGACAGAGTCACGCGCGCGGTGGGACCTTGGGTCTCGATGCGGTCTGTAGGTAGCAAGACTGCCCCGGGTTCGAGGGCGCGGCGCTGACCACCGGCCAGCGCGAAGGCCCGGCCCGCCAGCGACTGCACGCGCGCCAGGGAGCCGTCTCGGAAGGTCGGCGGTGCAAGAAAATGAGGCGGGCGGGCGGTAGCTGTTCCCGCGGCGACGAGCGCGGAGGTCGGCGAAACAGCTGTGTCGAGGTCCGGTTGCCGCGTCTTGGTCGCGACGAACAGGCCGGCGAGAGCGGCGGCAAGGGCGCTGGTCGCGATCCAGGCGGTCCGGCGGGCAGTCGGATGGCGCGAGGCGGGCGGACGCGATACCTGAGGGTGCCAAGCGAGTTGGCGGGAGGCGGACGCTGGTGCAACGGTGGGCGGCGAAGCGGTAGGCGCGTGCTCCACGGCGGCAGAGGTCTCGAACGATCTCACTCCGCCACGCGCGTGCGCGACCTGCTCGAGGAGGCCGACCTGGAGCAGCAGTCGGGCGACCTGGCGGCGGTCGATGTCGCTCGACCGCAGCCGCGCCGCGAGGTCAGCCATCTGGTCAGCGGTGGCCACACCGTCGAGGTAGAGAAGCACGACCCTGAGCGTGTGGGGGTCGACGTCGAGAGTCTCGGTCGCGCTCACGACGGCTCCTTTTGCCCGTGCTCCATGCAGCGCAGGAGGGCCGCGTGGATGCGACTGAAGGCGGTGTAGAGCGCACCGGTCGAGCGGCGCAGACGCGCGGCGATCGCTTCGACCTTCAGTTCGCCGAAGTAGCGCAGCTGCACGAGCTCACGGTTCCGCGGCGTGAGTCGCTCGAGACAGCGACCCAGCCTTTCGCGTTGTTCGTCGAAGCCCCCTGGCTCCCTGGACAGTTCGTCCATCACGGCACCGAGCGATTCGAGCACGTCGGCAGGAAGCGTCACCTCGGCGCGCTGACGCTGATGAAGCCGTTTGAGCCCCACCCGCCTGGCAACGCCCCGCACCCAGGGGCCGAAAGCCAGCCGTCGATCGTAATTGTCCCAGCTACGCGCGACCTCGACCGCCACGTCCGAGAGCACATCGTCGACGAGATCCTTGTCGCGGATGAACGCCCGCAGGTACGCCCGCAACATCGCCCGGTGGGTAAAGAAGTGACTGAAGGCGGCCTCGCTGACCGCCTCCTGCATCGCGACGGGCTTCGACAACCGGGTACTACCTCGGGTGGTATTGCCGACGACCGCGTCTTTCTTACATTCGCGGAGCAACGAATCGACCGGCCGGCCCATCCTTAGATGGAGGGGAGGAAGCCCCCGATTTCTTCCGGCCAGCTACCTCGAAACGTCTCAACGAGGAGTCTTAGCCCCGGCGCGGCGATCGCGGGTTCGGATGACGCCATGACGACATCGCTGTCAGGAAGCGAAACGCAATGGCGCGCCCCGGTCCTGGACTGGCTGATCTCGCCCTGAGACGCCACCACCTTGCGGGGCATGGCTGTTGCTTCGTAGCAGCGCACGGAACGCCGGCGGACAACAACGGCGCGCGCTGGATCGACAGAAAGTGAGGCTAACCGTGCTGACCAAGCATCATTGTCTGATCGTCGTGTTGCCCATGCTCGTGTTCACCGCCGCTTGCCCTCCGGACAAGGTTCCGAATCCCACCGGTAGCTGTGAAGCAGCGGGAACCGGCGCGCGAGCTGGTTACCATGCGCCAGGTCCAGACGCTCAATGGTTACCTGACTGCAAGAACCCTCTGCTTCGAGAATACTGGCGGGTTTTTGCCAGAGGCCCAAACTCGGCGTCCACAATTCCGCGCCCCGATGGGGAAGAACTCCTCCAGCCTGCTTGCGCCGGCCCCGCTCACGAGTTGGCGGAAATCGTGAAGCGGTATGGGCTATGCGAGCAAGCCACGAGCAGCGAGCAGGTCGAGATCGTCAATTCCATGAAGCCCGCCGACGCCCTGGCGGTCACCCACTTCCTCCATGGCCAACTTCGCTTCGTCGCCGACACCAAGGCCATGAGCATCCGGCCTTACGCGATTCCGGCGGAGATCATCGAGGCGTGTGACCTTCATCCCGGCCGAAATTCCCAAGCGTTGAACGAGATGTGTGATCGCGAAAAGGATCGCTGGAACAGCGGAAGCGGCGTCGGCTTCTATTACACCGGACCCGGCGCCGTGGAGTTAGCCGAGCGACTCAACGAGCTCTATGGGGTTCGATAGCTACGTCCGGGGGTGCGGAGTCTCGGCTAGCTCGATGATGAGGAAGCTCGGCTGGACGGAACCGCGCGTTTTGCGCAAGCATGAGTGCCATGAAGCTCGCGTTGCTCTTCCCGCTCTGTCTCGCCGTCGGATGTGCCACAGCTGAAAGTCGCTCCCTGCAACGAAACAAGAATCTAGTCGAGCGGACTCACAGCGAAGTCTGGAGTCAAGGGGACATGAAAGCGGCCGACGAGATCTATGCGCCAGACTTCGTCGCGCATTGGCTCGGGGGAGCCGACACGAAGGGCCGCGAGAGATTCAAAGCGTTCGTCACCGACGCCCGCCGGCGCGCTCCCGACCTGAAGGAGACCGTCGACCAGATCGTTGCCGAAGACGACCTCGTGGTCACCCGCTTCACCTCACAAGGCACCTTCAAGAGCAACCCGGGAGAGTTTTCCCAGCGAAAGGCGGTCACGATGCACGAGATCGCGATCCACCGCATTCGCGACGGCCAGGTCGTCGAACAATGGACGGTAGGAAGCGTCCCCACCATCCGCCACCTCGATGGTGCTGACAAGAACGACCCCGCGGTACCAGCGCCCCAAGCTCGCTGAACGGGCGCCAAGCCTGGACGCCGACGGCCCCAACAGTGTCGGCGGATCGACAGAAGCTAAGTTCATGCGACCGTGGGTTCAATCGACGGTAGAGTCTGGATAGTTGGCGCCTACCCCGCTGCCTTTCCGGGATCGCCCAGACGGATCTCCGGCCCCCGATCGCGGGCGCTCGTACGTCCTGGCTGCGCGTGTGATCTTCCTGGCGGCGCTCGCAGTGCTCCTCTTCAACGACTGGGTCGCGAAGGGACGTTCGTTTCTGCCCGGGGCACTCACGGGCAAGCTGTCGGACATCGCGGGACTGGTCGTTGCACCGGTAGTTCTGGCCTGGCTTCTACGGGCATTGCGTGTTCGTCGAAGCTCAACGGCCATAGCTTCCTTTCTCGTCGTCGGCGGCTTTGCGACCCTGAAGCTCTCACAGGTGGCCGCGGACCGCAGCAGTCAGGCCATGTCGGAACTGGCCCGTGCGGTCGGTCTGCCAAATGCTGCATCGGTTGTTCGCGATCCGTCCGATCTTGTCGCGCTCCCCCTAGCGCTGCTCGGCGCGTGGGTGGCGAATCGGCTCGCCACAGATCGGACCCTGCTACGCGCAGGAGGTATGGCGATAGGGCTTCTGGCCTGTACCGCGACGTCCTATTCGCAATTTCGGGTGACCCCCCATTGGGGATTCGATGATGATCGACTTTTGTCGACATGGGCGGGGCGGGTCGAGGAGGGCGTCGTCATGCTGCGCATGGGGCCAAACCTGCCCGATGGAACCTTCGCCCTGGACGTACAACTGAATGCCAACGGGCAGGCCATGGAGGTCGACCTAGCCGGCATCCGCCTCGAAACCGAAGCAGGGATCCTGGCAGCGGAGATTCCGGCGGGGAGAAATAGGCTGCTTACCGCGCCCGCGGGAGCCAGCGCCGCAAGCCGCATCGTCTTGCACTCTGATAGGTCGACTCCGCGAGCCGGCATGCGAGGCCGTCTGATGATTCCCCTGCAAAGAGGAGGCAGGCCGCATCAGCTAGAAGTTCCGTTCGGTTTCAAAGAAAGGTTCCTTCCATGGCGCGAAGCCGACCGGCGGTTCCCGGGGCCTTGATCTTGGCCATCATGACGACCGCCTGCTTATTTACCGTCCCCACTCGCCATCCTCGGCTGCGGGTGCTGCGACCCGGGCCCATCGACGTGACCACCATCGCGACCGGCCGGCAAGTCGTCCTGGTTGCCCACGTGGATCCGGAAAGACCAATCATCAACGTTGAGGTGTTTCCGCCCGAGGCCAGCCTTCGTGGCAGGGTGAGTGCGTGGGTGCGCGTGCAGGGCCGAGCCATCGCCACCCAGGCTGGAGACATGAAAATCTACTTCTTTGACGGCGTCCCAACGAGTGAGCCGCGGTTTGGGGTCAGCTGGAACAAGGTGCCCCCACCTCAGACCGCCATAGAGATTGCAGTGGACCATGTCTGTCTCGGGGAAGATTGCGAGGCACTCACGCTCATGGTCCCGATCGCCCCGCCTCCTCAGCGGTGACACGTTAACCGGGCCCCGCCCCTGGGGACTTCGGTTGTCCCAGGCATCTCTGCCGCCGGCGTTCGCACCATTTGTCTTTGCGCTACTCGGCGAAGGGGGAGCGGCCGATGGCTAGCAGGAGGGCTAGGCGGGCGCGGTCGCGGTCGTGGGTGGCGAGGGCCACGGCTGTGGCGGCGTCGCGGGCGGCGCGTTCGGCTTCGATGAGGTCGACTTGGGTGCCGGCGCCTTCCTGGAAGGCAGCGCGGGCGAGCTCTAGGGATTCGTCGGCGAGGGTTGCGGACGCGGCGGTCTCGACGAGGGCTTCGTCTCGGTGCGAGAGCGTCCTCAGACCGGCGCGGATCTCGGCTTCGGCGTCGATGAGCGCCAGGGCGAAGGCGGCGCGGGCCTCGACGAGGCGCGCGCGGCGTTCGCGGTGAGCCGCCGGGCGGCTGCCTCCGTCGTAGATCGGGAGCACGAGCGCGAGCTGCGCCTGCCAGCCGTACGCTGGCAGGTTCGGTGTGGCGGGGCGCTGCAGGAACGGCTGCGCGGTGAGGCCGAAGGTCGGGAGATATTCCGTCCAGGCATCGCTGACGTCGGCCTCGAGCAGGGCGACGTCGCGGGCCAACGCCGCCAGGTCGGCGCGTGCGCGCAGGTCAGCGAGAGCGGCGGTCACCGCCGGGAGCACCGGCAGAACCACCTCGCCGACGGCATCGAGCGGCTGCCCAGCGCCAGTCACGGCGCCGAGAGCCTCTTGCGCGGCCGCTACCGAGGCGCGGCCGAGAGCGGCCCGGCCCTGGTTGTCGCGTAGCTCGCGTTCGGCCCGCACCTCCTCGAGCCGCGTGCCGACGCCTTCGGCTCGGCGAGCGCGCGCGATCTCGAGCTGCGTGCGCGAGGTTGCGACAGCGCGTTCGATTACCTCGAGCGCGCGGCGTTCCAGCAGAACGCCTAGGAAACGGGCGCCGACTTCCTGGGCCAGTCTTCGTTCCGTGTCACGTGCGCGATCCCGCTCGACGCCAGCCTCGGCCTTGGCGACGCGGCTCTGGCGCCACCGGGTCACGTCGATGAGGGGCACGGTCAACACGAGGGCGGCGTTGGTGGCATCGCGCGGGGTGAGCACGCGTTCGCCAAGCGCCCGTTCATCGTCGAGCCGCGTGTAGATTGCCTGGGCACGCAATGAAGGCAACCACGCCGCTCGCGCGATCTGCGCCGCCGCGTCGGCCCGGGCCACCGCTGCCCCTGCTGCCTCGATCCGCGGGCTGCGCCGTCGGGCTTCGTTCCACGCCTCGACCATCGTGATCGCGCGCGTCTCGCTCGAAACGCGCGTAGCCGGCGCCGTCCCCCCCGGCGCCCGCGTCTGCGCATACACCGCGTTCGGCGCGAAAGCGAGGCCAAGTCCCGGGAGCCACCAAACGAACGCGATCGCGAGACGTCTGCCGCCGCTACCGCGCACGCCGAGCCTCGACCACTGTCACGCGCGTGCCCCCCTCGAGATCGTCGGGAGGGCTCAGAACGACACGCTCGGTCCCCGCCAAACCTTCGAGCACCTCCACGTCTTCGCCCAGGTCACGACCAATGGTCAGCGTACGAGGCTCGATCACATCATTGCTTCCTACAACCATTACGCGCTGGCCCTCTTTCCGCGTGACCAGCGTCGCAGCGGCCACCAGCACGGGCGCGGCGGCTCGCTCGACCTTCAGACGCACGCGCACATAAGCGCCCGCCAGCAGCTTGCCTTCGTTGGCGAGATGAATCTCGGTGCGCAGGGTTCGGGTCGACGGATCCAGCGAGCGCGCAGTACGGACGACCTTGCCCTCGAGCTTCTTGTCGGGCGCTTCCGGCGTGAACACCTGCGCGGTCATGCCCGGCGTGATGTCATTGGCCAGCGTCTGCGGCACGTCGAGAAAGACCTTCAGAGTTTTCGTCTGCGCGATGTCGTAAAGCGCGGTCGTGCTGGATTTCACCAGAGCGCCGCGGTCCACGTTGCGCCGGGTGATGACGCCGTCGAAGGGTGCGACCACGCGGCGATAGGCGTAAAGAGCCCCCAGCCGCTGCGACTCGGCTCTCCCCGCCTCCACCGCAGCTTCCGCCGAGTTGGCCCGCGCCTGGGCTTCGTCGGCCGCCTCGCGACTCGAGATCCCGCGTGTCGCCAGACGTGCGTGCCGCTCGGCCGAGCTCTTGGACAAGCTCAGGTTGCGTTCCGTCTCGGCAAGGCGCGACCGCGCGCGGGAAAGCTCCGCATCGAGCTCGGGCGCCTCGAGCAGCGCCAAGAGCTGCCCCTCGCGAACCTGATCACCGAGATCGACGTGAAGCTTCTCCACGAAGCCATCGAGCCGGGCGTAGATCACCGTGCTCTGCGCGGGCAACGCGGTCCCGG
>JANNNO010000280.1:0-10084 GCA_031398585.1 Myxococcales bacterium
CCTCGGCAGCGAGCAGATGTATCAGGCGTTGACGACGCTGAATGTGCCGACGCAGCTGGTGGTCTATCCCGGACAGAACCATGGGCTGACGAAGGTGGCATTCCTGCGCGATCGGATTGAGCGCTACCTGGCGTGGTACGACCGTTACCTGAAGACCCCGCCGGCGGCGACCGCCGGACGATCTCCGCCCAGATGAGATACGACAGGCGTGACGCCACCTCGTAGGAGTTGAAACGAACGAGGTTGCCCTCTTTCACGATCGCCTTGGGGGTCGTCTCCCAGCGGTAGATGAACTGGGGCGAGAGGAGAAAGCCCGCGATGACCGTGCGGATCGAATTGGGGAAGTCGGCGCCGCCGCTGCGGACCTTGGCGTACAGCTCTTTGATCTTGCCTGCCTCCTCGGTGCTCAAAGGCCGACGGAAGGCGCGTTTGCCGAACTGGGTGATGAACTCGCCGGCGCAGGCGTCCTGCTCGGCAGCGCCAGCCGGGATCGGCTTGCAGGGCACGAGCTCGGCCACACGGGCCATAGCGCGGGTCGCGATCGCTTCCGAGGCATCCCAGAGCTTCGAAGCTTCGTTGGGCGAGATGCTGCTGCCGGTCATGAAGCCCGACTTCTGGGACTCCTGGTCGGGAGGAAAGAGGTTGCCCGGGTTCGAGTTGTCGCCGAGCAGGTCGCGAACCGTGTTGTTGATCTCGAGGCGAGTCATGCGCCGGAAGATCGCTGCGCCCGGCTGCCCAGGCACCGCCGGAGGCTGCATCGTCACGCCCCCACCACCGGGGTTGGAGCCGCCGCCGCCGGGCGTGGACCCACCGCCGCCGGGGTTAGAGCCGCCGCCGCCAGGCGTGGACCCACCGCCTCCACCGGGCGTCTGACCGGCCGGGGTCTTGCCCCCAGCGATGGGTTCCATCGCCTCGCCGGTACAGGCCAGGCCGAGCGCGGCTGGGAACGCCAGCGTCGCGAGGTACTTCTTCATTCTTCCGGATTCGAGCATGGGACGAGATCCTCCTTCGCGAACCGGACTGCTACGTCGCGGCGGACTGACTGTCGGGGTGCCACTCCGCGGGCGGAGTGTGTAAATCCTCGACATAGGGAGTTACCTAACCGGCTGCAGAGCATTCAAAAAACTGGCCTCTCCCCTCTCCTTTCGCATAGGGGACCCCTTTTAGCTGCACTGCGTCCCCAAAAGCCCGCCGAACGCCGCGTCGCGACGGTGGGCCCCCATACGCGAAAAGGGAGCGGGTGTTGGCCCGCTCCCTTGTCAGGAGGTCGAAACGCCGCCCCAGCGGCCCCCGCCTAGTTGCAGTCGAGTCGGATGAGGCGACCCGAAGCCTCCTTCGGGACCGAGATGCGGCGGGTGAAGATCGTGTTGATGGGCGTGCGGCAGTGATAGAGCACCTCGTATTCCTTGGCGCAGTTGACGGCCGGATCCCCGATCACACGGTGATCGATGACGTAGTCGCAGACAGCCCGGCCGCGGCAGGCCTGCGAGACGTGAGCGGAGACGTCCGGGGCGCGATTGTTGGGGCAGTTGAGACCGTAGCTGGCGTTGGCACTGTCGATGACCGCCCCCTTGGGGTGCCCGTAGGCGGCGCGAGCGCCTTCCCTGTCGCCTGCGGACAGCCGATCGACGACGTGGGACCAGGGCTGGTCCGCCCGGCGATCGCCATCGGCGTCGCGGCAGTAGTTCATGATCGAATCGGGATCGTACTTCCCGGTGAGGTGGCGGCCTTGCCACTCGAAGCCGTTGTTGATGTCGCTCTTGACCCGTTCGTCGATCGTCGCGGCCTTGCACCACAGCTGGACGTCACGGGGGATGTCGACCCGCTTGTGCTCGTGAACGAAGCCGAGCACGTGACCGAACTCGTGGATGGTGACCGCCCGGAGCATCTCGTTGGCGTCGACCTTGTTGACGCGGCCGTCGGCGTGAAAGTCGGTGCAGTTGGCTCCCCGCAATGAAGGGGCGCACCAGCCCATCTCGACGTTGTTGATGGTGTGCTCGCCGAGATTGGCCATGCCGCCGATGCCGTAGAGATCCTTGACGGGCTTGATGCGGACGATCACCCGTTTGGCGGTCTTGCGACAGCGAAAGTCGAACTTGATGTTGGCCTCGCGGCCCCAGCTGTTATTGGCCGCCGCCTTGATCTGTTCGTGAGCGTTGAAGAGATCCTCGTTCGAGACGCTCGGACTCGGGTCGAACTTCTCGATGCAGACGTTGACGATGCCGTTCTCCCAGAGCTTGATCTTGCCGCCCCCCGCCGTCACCAGCTCGTCTTCCGAAGTGGTCCCCTCCTCCTCCTCGGGCGCGCAGCCAGCAAGGGGCAACAGGGCGAGTACCAGAGACGGCACCAGAGAGAGACGAGTCTTCATGGAAGGGGCTCCTGGAGAAGAGGGGGGAGACGTCGGGCGAAGCACGAAGGCGAGACACGAAGGCGAGGCTCACGGGTTGTCGGCCAGGGCCTGCCAGAGTTGCTTCGCTGCGACGAATTTTTTCCGACCGCGTCTCTCGCGTTGCCCCGCGAGCCGAAGCGACCCACCTCTTTCGCGTGGGCAAGCAATCGCAAGAGGCGGTGGAGAAGGTCGACGACACGCTGGCGGACTCGTTCCCCGCGAGCGACCCCCCGAGCTGGACTCTCGGGAACGGCAACGACGCCGAGAGCCAAGGGACAGAGGAGAGTCTTCACCCTGTCGCGGCGGTAGTAACCGCGACGAGCAATGAGTGCGACGTCTGCGGCAACGACTACGACAAGGCATTCACCATCACCACGCACGACGGGCAGGCGTACACCTTCGACAGCCTCGAGTGCGCCATCGAGAAGATGGCACCCCACTGTGCACATTGCGGGGTTCGGGTCGTCGGGCACGGCATGGAGAAGGACGAACGCTTCTTCTGTTGCGCCCACTGCGCCCAGGTCGCGGGCGTTCCCGAGATGCAGGATCGAGCCTGACGCGGGCTGGGCTCTGACCTGCGCTGGCTAAGCCGGTGCCGGTTCCGTGTTTGAGCTAGTAGTTGACCTTGAGGCCAGCCTGGATCCAGCGAGGGCTGATCGGCCGTGCGCCAAAGGGTCTACGCGCGGCCACGTCGAGTGCATTGGTCAGGTTGCGCACGTGCAGATAGATCTGCGCCGACGATGAGACGTAGCCGCGAGCACCCGCTTCGAAAGTCAGCGACGAATCGGTGCTGAGCTGAGGCACGAGCGGTCCTGCGCCTGCCTGCTCGCGCATGGCGCTGGTGTAGCTCATGGCCGCCTGCAGCCCGAGCCATCGGGTCTCGAGGCCGGCCGTGAGGCTCGCCTGATGACGGGGCACGTAGGGCAGCTCGTCGCCCTCTTTCACCATGCCGTACTGCGGGTCCTCCGACATGAAAGTGGTCCCGAAGCTGGTCCGCGTGAAGGTGTAAGCAAGCCCGAGAGGCAGCTGAACCCCCTTCATCGGACGCAGCTGCGACTGTGCATAGACTTCCACGCCGGAAATCGCCGCCGAGGATCCGTTGTACTGCCGATCGATCTGCTCGGCCGCGCACCCGCTGGCCAGTGTGCAGTAGCTGACGATGTTGCTGTAATCGTTGTAAAAGCCAATGACCTCGGCACGTCCCCAGTCGCCGGTCATGCGCGCCCCGCCCTCGTAGTTCCAGCTCGATTCAGGCAGCGTGCCTGCCGGCTGGCCGGGCGCGATGGGCGAAAAGCCGCGGTAAGCGCCGCCCAGCACGCCGAAGCTGGGGAAAAGCGCGTAGTAAGCGCCGATCCCGGGTACGAAGGCCGTCTGCCAGCTCGACCCGCGCGGGGCCAGCTGGCCGCCCACGGGCAAGCGATCTTCGGTCTTCATGTTGATGAGCTCGAAGCGCAGACCCGGGGTGACGGTCAGCCTGCCCCGCGTGAAGGCATCCGATGCGTGTGCTGCCAACGCCAGCGCCGAATTGAGGCCGTCCGACGTGACGATGGTAGCGCCTGGGCCGCGTTCCAGCTTGCCGGCGTTGAGCACGAAGGGATCTTCGCTGTGCTTGCGATCCAGGTGGTCGTAATGGAGGCGCAGACCGAGCTCGGCCCGGTTCTCCCAACCCTCGCCGGCCCAGCGTGTGCTGCCGACCGTCGTGACACCCTGGGAGACGAAGCGGCGGTCGTTCGGCCCGATGTAAAGCGTCTCTTCGGTGGAGAGGCCGGGGTCGAGCCCCAGAAGGCGCATGAAGATCTTGTTGCGCTCGGTCTGGGGCGCCCGCAGCACGCTGGCGATGTCGGCGGATCCGAAGCGATTGATCTTGCGCCAAACGCGGTGAAAGTCGTGGCGGTAAAGCGCGGTCTCGACGCTGCGGCCGCTGCCGAAGTCCACCACGTGCCGAAGCACGACCTGGCTGCGTTGCCAGTTCATGTGATCGCCGCGGCTGGCGGCGTAGCGCCGCAAGGGATTGCGCTGAAAGTCCTCGTCGGACAGCCCCAGGTAGGTCTCGTCGGAGTCTTCGGTCGAATACCCGAGCTTGAGCTCGATCTCGTTGTGGACGCGCGCGCCTGGCTGCAACACCCAGCGGCCCTTGGCCATCAACTCGTTGCGAGCAAAGCCGGTATCACCGCCCCCGTCGAGCTCCTTGAACCCTGACGAACGGAGGTGAACACCCTCCACCAGGACCCCGAACCGTCGGGAGCTCCAGCCGACGTGGCCGTGCCCCTTGCCGTAGCCGTATTGCCCACCGCCGAGGTCGAGTGCGGCGGAGAGGCGCTTGGGAATGGGACGCGTGACGAGATCGACGGCGCCGCCCACCGTCTGGGGGCCGAACGAGACAGAGCCGGGTCCCTTGATCACCCGCACGGCGTCCATGCGGGTCATGAGAGGAAAGTAGTAGGCCGCCGGAGCGCTGTAGGGGGCGGGAGCGAACAGCACCCCATCCTCCATCAACGTGACCTTCTTGCTGCGATCCGGGTTCACCCCGCGAATGCCGATGTTGGGCCGCAGCCCGACGCCGTCCTCGCCGCGCGCGTAGACGCCGGGGACCTGCTTTAACACCTGCTGGGAGTCGTCGTGCTCGAAGCGTTCGAGCTCACGGCTCTTCACGATGTGAGCCGAGCCGGCGGTCTGCTTCTCCTTGGTGCCGACGACGGTGAGCTCGTTGACCCGCAAAGGCGTCGCGGCCGCGGGCGGGCTCGACTTGGACGCATCGGCACCGGGCTCGGCCGGGCGCTCGGCAGCGGTCGGGGTGGCGGGCTCGGCGGCGGAGGCCGGAACGGCGGCGGTCAGCCAGGGAAACAACGTGAGGATAGGCCAGAGATACGTCCGGGGTCGGTGCAACACGATGGGTTCTTTCACTTCGAGGCCATGAAACGCGGCGAAAGCGGAGGAGGCGGGGGCAAGATCCAGGGTTTGCTGGCCAGGCCGTCGGTCACGCGGCGCAGGTCGACCGTCGGATCGATGAGGGGTGCGGCCACACGACCGTTGAGCGAGGTCTGCACGTCGGCGCGCACCTCGACCCGGCCGTGACCTTGCTGATCGAACCGTTCGCCGACGTGTTGAGCCAGCTGCCAGATCATGTCGGGCTGGGTGGCGATGTCGCGTTCCTGATGATCGGCCAGGTAGCGCCCGGCGCTGACCAGCCAGCGTCGGCCGGTGGCCGGAGCGCGCACGTCGTAGAGCAGGCTCGCGTTCTTCTCACGCACGAGAACCCGCCAGGAAAAACGCAGTCCCTGCTCGTGCCAGAGCACGTTGCCACCATAAAGATGAGCGCGAAACGGCAACGCCAGCTGCACGAGGGCGTGAAGCCCGAACGCCGCTAGCGCGAGTCGCCCCGCCGTGCGCCCGGGCAGTGTTGGCGCGGCCATCGTCTGCGATGCCCCACGCCGCGCACGCCATAGCAGGCGAGCTGGCCAGGCGGGATCGAAGAAGATCGTCGCTGCCGTGATCATGATGATCGGAAAAAGACCGATCGGGAAGAAGAGCCCGGTCAGCGTGTGAAACACGACGACGAGGGCGAACGCAGCGGGACGCGTCTTGCGCCAGCTGAGCCAGATGACGATGGTCGAATCGAAGAGGAACCCGGCCCAGCTAAAAGCGAGCGCGGCGCCCGGAAGCGCGAGCAGGAAGCCGATGACCGGCAGGTCGGTGAGCCCGCGCAACCAGATGTCGAGCGGCTGCGCGGCCAAGAGCCAATCCTCGCCGAGCTTCGCCAGGCCCGCGCAGGTGTAGACGAGGCCGACCTGGAAACGGAGGGCCCAGTAGGCAACGGCCGGCACGCCCTCGGGCAGCCGTCGCACGCGGGCCCGTCGAGCGTCGAGCGACCAGGCCCGATGGGCCGGCAGGAACGAGAGGACCAGCGCCAGCAGGCAGACCAGATAGTAGTGGTTGAGATAGAGGCTGACGTCGATCAGCTGCACGTAGCTGAACGCGAAGAAGAACAGGACGATCGCGACCCGGTAAAAGAGCCCGAGTGCAATCAGCGCGGCCAGCACCGTCAGCGCGGCGAAGTGCAGATACATGCCCCAGGCCGGCCAGGCGACCACCCAGGAGAAGCCCCAGTACTTGAGGTGCAGCTGTGGCCGCACGTAGAACGCATCGATCCAGCCGAAGGCGAAGAACCTGAGCGTCGAGAGCAGCATCACGCTGCCGAAGAGAATGCGAAAGACGGCTAGACCACGCCCGTCGACCTGCCGTAGGGCCGCGGTTTCGATCTGGCTCACCAACCTCGTTGCCGTAGCTGTCCACGACACGGAGCGCGCGCCAGGAGCCCCTGGCTCAGACGTCATTGTCTCCTGCAACGGATGCCGGCAGGCCGAGGTTGAGGACCGACACGAACTCGGTACGCAGGAACGTCACGAGCACCCGGACAGCCGCATACAGAGCCTCGACACGCGCCCGATCGTTCATCAGCGCGGGCGTCAGATCGTCGCCGCTGATGGCGTCGAGAGCTGGCTTGACGCCCGCAACGGCGGCGCGAAGCTTGTCGGCCATGTCGCTTCTGCCCTCGGCGGCCAGGAGATCGTCGAAACCCACGTTGCCCGTGCCGGGGCAGCCGAGGGCCAGCAGCTCGAAGCCCGCCAGGTTGCGCGCGAGGTGGCTCTTCGATCGATGAGCAAACTGCGATTCCAGCTGCTCGGGGCAGGCCATCTGCCCACACTCGGGCTCGAGCCCCAGCGGGCGGCCGAGCTTCACGTCCTTGACGGGCTTCTCCATGTAGAAGAGCGCGTGGCTCAAGGCATTGAGCGCGACCTGGGCCGAGGCGAACAGAGGGCTGCCGGCACCGGCGCGGGTGAGCTCGCCGCGGAAATTGCCTTTGCTGGCGTCCCAGGCGTCGACGAGCTCGCGCGCGCGCAGAGCGACGTCATCGGCGAGGACCGCGGCGTACTCACGTTTGCGTTTGGCTAGCTCGTCGGGCGTAGCGGCCAGCGCCGCCCAGGATCCATCGGCGTTGATCGAGACAGATGGGGTACAGCCGTTGTCGGTCCCGACGTGAAAGAGCAGATACTCGATCGCGCCGAGGCCGCGTTCGGTGACCACGCCTGCCGAGACGAAGTCGGCTGCTTTGTAGCGTTGGCGCACGAGCACCTGTTCGACCGCGCAGCGTCCCCCGAGCGGCCACGCGTAGACTTTGTCCCTCAGATCCTTGCCACCCGGCGAATTCGCGGGCGAAGCCAGCGGCCCGAACTGAAACACCTCGAGCTCCTGCCAGCGTTCCATGGCCGCGGCCCACGCCGATCGGGACGCCTCCCAGTTGGACGGGGCGCCATCGGCGGCCAGTGTCTTCGTCGCGGCGACCAGGGCCTCCGCCGCCGGCAGGAAGCGTCGATTGACCTCGTCGGTACAGGTGGCGAGGGCGTTCACGACGGAAGCGCGCGTGATCGCACCGGACGGCCCTGACACGTCGGCACCGGGCGCTGAAGAGTCGCCCGAAGGCGGCGGGGCGCTGGTGTCGCGAGAACCCGGACCCTCTCCTGCCTTGTCGCCCTTGCAGCCGGGCGCACTTGCGGCCAAGGAAAACAGAGCCAGGGCGACAGCGGCGAAAGTCGCCGATTCGGATCGACATCGACATGTCTTGATCGAAGGCGCCGCGGGCAGAGACTTCGTCGGAGTTTCGGCTGCTGTCTTGACCACGATGCTCGGCACGGAAGGCTCCTTTGGCCCCGCGCGGCAGGCTGTGCGTCCCGCCCCGCGAGGAGCGGTCGAGGCTAGCAGTCCGGCATGAGACTGAGAACCAGATTCATTCGCGACAAAACCCGAAACCGGTGGGAATCCAGGCGCCGAGGCGCTTGACAGGGGGGGCTAAGAGCCGCTAACACCTCACCCATCGCCATTGAGAATAGGAATCAATTTCATCGTTGCCGGGCGCCGGGGAGCGCCCCAACTGTGAAAGACGAAAGGGATCGGTACATGTCGAAGACGATGCGATGGGAATCACGACTGCGGCTGGGAACGGCCGGCCTCGCGCTGGCGCTGCTGATGGGGGGCGCCGGCTGCGATGACGACGATCCGCCCGGCCCGGGACCGAAAGACGGCGCAATCGACGCCCCGACCAGTGACGCGGCCAAGGACGGCGCGAGCCCTGACGCCGTCGTCTCGGAGACGGCTTCTCCAGACGGCGGCGCCGGTGATGTCGCTTCCTCGGAAGTCGGCGACGGTGGCTCGGCCGATGGCGGCGGCGAGACAGCCCCACCCCCGCCCGATATTGCGTACGCGTTGGTTCGCCTCACGGCGACTGGCCAGGTCGACAGCACGTTCGGCAGCAACGGGATCGCGCGTTTTCCACTCGGTAGTGGATCGGGCGCGCTGTCCAACCCAGCGCTCTACTCGATCGCAAAGGATGCGCAGGATCGCGTGGTGCTCTTCGGAGTCAAGCGGGCGCAGGGCCGCACCGATGCGGACCGCGTCGTCATGCGCCTGACCCCGGCCGGCCAGATCGACACGACTTTCGGCACCGCCGGCGAGGTCAGCCACAGCATCGGAACTCTCAACGACAGCATCCGCAACGGCCTGGTCGAGGCCGGCGGCAAGATCGTGGTTTCGGGCTACACCGCGCAGCCGACCGGCGTTGGAACCCAGACCGCGAACAAGATCGTGCTGCTGCGCCTGCTCGACAACGGCGGCTTCGATCCCTCGTTCGGAACGGCCGGTGTGGTCAACGAAGCCCCCTTCGTCCCGGCGATGCCGACGACCACGATGTGGGGCATGGCCGAAGCTTACGGCGTGGCCGCGCAGAGCAACGGCGGCTACGTGACGGTCGGTTACGGTCGCGAGGCGCCCGCAGGGCCGGTCGACATCGTGGCGTTTCGTTTCGGTGCCGACGGCAAACGCGACAACGCGTGGGGCACCGGCGGCTCGACCATCATCGATCTCAGGATCGCCGACGAACGCGGGCGCAACCTGCTGACTCTGCCCAACGATCGCATCCTCATCGTCGGCAGCGGTACGCCGGCCACTGGCAACATCGACGCGCTCGCCGCCATTCTCGGCGCGGACGGCAGGCCTGACACGACCTTCGACACCGATGGCGTGCAGCTCTTTTCGTTCGACCGACCCGACGAGGCCCTCTTCGGCGTCGCCTTGTCGCCGGACAAGGCCTGGGCGGTCGCCACTGGCTACCGAGCCGGCGCGGTTGCCGGCGTTACCGAGGACGACGACGCGACGCTGGTCATCCTTCCGGTTGCAGGTGGCGCACCCGTCGCCAAGGTCGTGGCGCTGTCCGAGACCAGCAACGACCGGTTCTGGGCCGCGGCCGTCGACGCCGCAGGCAAGATCTACGGCGCGGGCTTCGTGCGCGACGGCGGTGACAACGCGATGGTCGTGGCGCGCTTCGGTGCCGACGGCACCCTGGACGCAACGTTCGGAACTGGCGGCGTGACGAAGGTCAACGTCTCTGCGGCGGGCACTCTGGAAACAGCGCGCGCCATCGTCATCCAAAATGACGGCCGCGTGGTCATTGGCGGGGTCGCCGAGGCACAGTAGTTCCGAAGCACCGAGCTCGCTCCCGGCGCGACCCGAGTGGGGTCGCGCCACAGCGAAACGAGAGAGCTGAGCGGGAAAGGCCGAGATCGACGGTCGGGGTAGACGTAGATAACGGCCGCTTATTTTTTAGAGGGCCAACAGTTCGTTCAAACAAGCGATCCCCCCCCG
>JANNNO010000315.1:0-6483 GCA_031398585.1 Myxococcales bacterium
AGGAACGCCTGCTGACCGTGCCGTGACGTCGACGGGCCGCGAAGTCACGGCGGTGGCGCCGCCACTTCGGCCGCAGAAGTCGCCAGCAGCTCTCTGACCCGCGCGGCCAGATCGTTGGCGACGAAAGGTTTCGGTAGAAGAGCCGCCTGGCCGTTCGCCACGAGCTCCGCGATCTCGGAGGCGTCCGCGGTGTAGCCCGAGATGAAGACCGCCTTGCAGCCAGGCCGAAGCTGCAAGATGCGCCGAAACGCCTCCAGGCCTCCCACGCGCGGCATGATGACGTCGAGCACGACCAGCGCCACACTTTCCTTTTGGCGAGTGAAGAGCTCGACGGCTTCCTGACCGTCGGCGGCGGTCAAGATCTCGTAGCCCAGCCGCCGCAGCGACTGCGCGACGAGATCGCGGACCAGCGGCTCATCCTCGGCTAGCAACAACGTTTCGGATCCGCCCAGTTTGACCGTGGTGGGGTCGAGCGCGGAAGGTGGCAAAGGCTCGCACAGCGGAAGCTCGACGCGCACGGTGGTTCCGCGCCCGACGGCGCTGTCGATCTCGATGCTGCCGTGATGGTCCTGCACGACTCCGAAGACGACCGACATGCCAAGGCCGGTGCCGCCGGGCCGTGTGGTGAAGAACGGCTCGAAGATGCGGCTGCGCGTCTGATCGTCCATGCCGATGCCCGAATCGGAAACCGTCAGTTCACAGCAGGCGGCACCGAGAGGCCGCGCCGAGAAGCTGAGGCGTCCGCCCGCGGGCATCGCCTGTCGCGCGTTGGTCGCCAAGTTCAGCAGCAGCTGCTGCAGCTGTCCCTGGTCGCCTTGCACCGGCAGGGGTAGGGCGGGGGCATCGATCTCGACCACGACGTCTTCGCCCACCATGCGCCGGACCAGGCCGCCGAAGTTTCGCAACGTGGCGCTGAGGTCGAAAGGCGTCGTCACCCGGATCTGCCGCCGCGCGAAGCTCAGTAGCTTGCGAGTCAGATCGGCTCCGGTCTCTGCGGCCTGACGGACGCAGTCGAGATCCCGGGCCACGGGATGCCGCGGTCCCAGATCGAGCGCGGCTTGTTCGGCGAACCCGAGGATCACGGTGAGCAGATTGTTGAAGTCGTGCGCGACGCCGCCCGCCAGCAGGCCGATCGCTTCCATCTTCTGGGCCTGCCGCAGGCGCTCTTCCAGGCGGACGCGTTCGGTGACATCTCGGTAGGTGGCGACGATGGCCCCGACGCTGGCCAGATCGAGCAGGTTGGTGGCGATGGTCTCGATCCAGCGCCAGCTGCCGTCGCGGTGGCGAAGGCGGTAGCTGGGGCACTCCAGCGCTTCGCCCGGGCGTGACATCAACTGAGCCTGGAAGGCGCCGACAGCAGGGTAGTCATCGGGGTGGATGAGGTTCCAACCGTTGAAGCCGGACAGACCGCTGCTGTCGTAGTCGAGCACGCGTTTGGTCGCCGGATTCGCGTAGCGGATGATCCCCTGCGCGTCGAACAGGCAGATCGCATCGGCGCTCTTTTCGATCAGGGCTCGAAAGCGTTCCTCGCTGGCGACCAGCGCCTCTTGCGCGCGCAGATGTGCGGTGACGTCCCTCGTGACGACGAGAAAGGAAGTGGCGGCGCCGTCGCGGCACACTGGAACGAAGCGGCTCTCGTAGTGAGCCGGGCGCCCTTCGGCGTCAGTGAAGACGCCTTCGTAGATCTCGGCCGCGCCGGTGGTGAGCACACGATCGAGCAGGGCGCGGACCCGGTCGCGATCACGTTTCGGCGCGAGGTCGGTTACGAGGCACCCGATGAAATCTTCCTTGCGCGATCCGGGCGCGGCGCGATTCAGCTCCGTGATGCGACCGTGGCGATCGACGGTGAGGATGTAGTCGGGGGAGTTGGCGAAGAGCGACTGCCAGTGCTCCTCGGGTGTGGGCGGGGAACCCGTCGCCCGGGTGCTGCTGGTTTCCACCCGCGCATCCACAGGTCACATTTTTGGCACGAATGAACCAGGAAGACCAGGGGGCGCGGCCTCGAAACGTCGCGTTTTTCAGGGTGTGAGGCGTCGTTCGAGGCGCCGCGCAAACAACCGCTGTTCTTTTACTTGCACTGTTTCCCGGGCCGTTACCGTTGCTAGGGATTTCCAACCGAACAACATCGAAAACAGCCGCGACGTCGCTCACGAAATTCGTTGCGATGGTGGCTTCACGCCCTTCGCCGGACGACGGACTGCACGCGCGGCCGTCTCAGCGTTGTAGCGAGCCCGGCTCTTCAGGTACGCCCGGTTCGTCGAGCAGCTGCGTGGAAGACGCCGGGCCGAGGTTCGGGGTCTGCCAGGACTGAACCTGCCAGACGATTCGCTTGTCCGGCGTCACCTCGAGCAGCTGCACCGACGTCGGCCATTGCGCGACGTCTCTAATGCCATTGCCGCACCAGTTGTTGATCAGGGTATTGCCGTTGGCGAGGCGAGTCGCCTCCTGCACGTTGTAGAGCTTCACCGGCAGATCCCCGTCCTTCAACTCCCAGACGGTCTGACCCTGGGGGTTCACTTCCCTGAGCCAGCCGTGCTGGTTGCCGCTGATGAGGGTGTTGCCGTTCTTGAGTCTCACCGCAGCCCAGACCGAACGGGCGTTGGTGTACTGCCAGATGACGTTCCAGTTCTGATCGTATTCGACGACCTTGCCGAGACTCATGTGCGACACCAGCAGCGTGCCCTTCTCGGTGAAGCGCGCGCGGCGGAACTGACCGTGCACGTTCACGTCGGAACGGATCTCGGGGTTCCAGACTTGCTCCGGTGTCACCGAAGGCTTGCGGAAGATCATCAGCCGGGGCGGGGTCCCGTTCTCGAGGATCAGCACGCGATCGTTGCCGATGGGCTGAGCGGTGTGCACCTCGATGCCCTTGCCCCCGGGATAGTCCCAGACGATCTCGCCGCCTTTGCCGCTGGCCAGGTCGGGTTTGATCTCGGTGGCTCCGCGCTGCTTGCGCGAAAAGAGGATGTTCCCGTTCGACAGCATCCAGCAGTCACCGAGCTCCTCTGAGTCGTCGATGCTGTGGGTCCAGACGACCTTGCCGCCCTTGACCAGGAAGAGCGATTCGCCAGGCAGGTTCTTCTGCCATTCGCCGCAATAGAGGAAGTCGTGGCGATCGAGCCCGGTCGACCCCGGGTTGCCCCCTCCCAATGCCTTGGCCGCTCCCGGACCCGCTGAGCGTCCCGCGCAAGCGAGCGTGAGGACCGCGAGCAGTCCCGCCCGGCACGCGGCACCGAAAAAACCCGAAAGACGAAGGCTCACCATGCCGACTGTCTACAACCGTCGCCCGCACGCGTCCATCCCGCGAACGCGCAACCGGCGGCCGTCGTTGGCGCGAGCGCGTCTCAGTTGCCAGGCGGCGCGGGGGCAGCTCCGTCCCAAGCGTCGGCGCGGTCACACGGCGCATGCGGCTCTTTGCCGAGTGCAACCGAGACCGTCGCTTTCATGGTGGCCGACGCGGCTGGGCCCGGGCCGAGACGCTCGACCGCGGCCAGCGGTCCCAACGTCGCTGCGCCCAGGACCGCCGCTGACGTCATCTGTGTCGCTTCGGTGAGGCCGGGAAAAAAGACGAAGCCGGTGAGATCGTAGTTCACCGTCGCTGACAGCGATGTCCCGTCGACGGTGGCCCCCGCCTCTCGCGTGCTGAAGGTCGTGTTGCAGGTCTCGTGGCGTGCCCAGAGAGCCACCGGCTGCGTGAGCCGCGCGCCCATGCGAAACCCGTTGAGCGACAGCTCTCCGGGTTGGTTGTGGTTGCCTTCGTTCGGCCCACCCGGGTTCATCCGACAGACGATGCCTTGGTCGACGATGTGCTGGATTTGCCGCGGGCGTGCAGGACGCGTGGGCGAAAGCGCGAGTGTGTCGCGATCGATCCAGCGAAAGTCGCCCGGCGCGCATTCGTCGCCCGCCGCACTCTTTTCACACACGAGCACGTCGCCGCGCGCGAAGGACGGCCCGCCCTCCACCAGGGCGCCGTTGGCGGCGATCCTTTCGAGCAGCTTGGCGTCGACACACGACTTGACGACAGGATCGTCGGCAAGCGGCTGCGGATAGAAGGCGAAGCGGAGCGTGTAGAACGACGCATCGATCGCGATCTGCACATCGACGAGGCCGAACAGGGTATCGAGCCCACCGAAGCTGCTGCCGGGTGTTGCGTCGGTAAGCGCACCCTGTCCCGGGATCGCTCGCGGGGCCGCGAGATCGAAGGCCTCCAGCAGCACGCGACCGTCTCGATCCAGGCCCTCGCCCGATCCGAACAGCCGAATCGGCCGTCGGTCGGGCACGTGGGGGGCAGGTGCGCCACCGGGGCCAGGCTCGCTCTCACCAATGGCCAGACTGAGGTTGACCACTTTGCCCCGCGCACGCAGCGGCGTCACGCAGAGGCCCTGCGAACCGGCCACCACACAGGGCGCAGCGCTACCCAGCGTGAGACCCAACGCCGAGGTTTTGGCCAGCGACGAGCTCGTCAAGAAGTAGGCGGACCGTTCGCGACCGTTGCCGCCACGAGGTCCTCCCGGATCCTTGCAAGACGAGACAGCCACAAGGTCGAGCAACAGCAACATCGACAGCAGACGCGCGCGGATTGGCATCGCATCACCCACATCGGCCTTCGTCGCGCCCGCTTGAGCGATCCGCGTCGGTTCGGGGGCAGACTTCGAGGGCGGACTCGGGGGCGGCTCGGGGGGGTGGGTGGTAGTCTCGCGCCGATGAAAGTCCTGGTCCTCTTTGCGCATCCCGCGCTCGAGCGCTCGCGGGTCAACCGGGCGCTTCTCGGCGCGGTCCGCAATCGGCCGGGCGTGACTCTTCACGATCTCTACGAGGCCTATCCGGACTTGCACATCGACGTCCGCCGCGAGCAAGCCCTGCTGCTCGAACACGACGTCTACGTCTTTCAGCATCCCTTCTTCTGGTACTCGACCCCGGCCATTTTGAAGGAGTGGCAGGATCTGGTGCTCGAACACAACTGGGCTTACGGCACCGCGGGGCATGCCCTCGCCGGCAAGACCACTTTGAACGTCGTGTCCGCCGCCGGGCCCGAGAGCGCCTATCAGCAGGGCGGCTACAATCGATTTCCGATTCGCCACCTTCTTTCGCCCTACGAAGCGACGGCGAGTCTGTGTCAGATGACCTATCTCGCGCCTTTCGTGGTCCACGGCGCCCTACGCCTGGCCCCCGCCGATCTCGAGCCACACGTGCGCGACTACGGCCTGCTGCTCGATGCTCTCGTGGCCGGCAGCCTCGACATCGACAGAGCCGCCGCGCTTCCTCGTCTCAACGTCGACCTACCTGCGCTGCTGGCCGCGGGCCCGCGCGCGCGTCTATCCGTGGTGCCGAACCCGGCGGAGAAATGACATGCACGGCAACGTCCTTCTGCAGGCTTTCGTCTATCTGGCCGCCGCGGTCCTGATCGTCCCCATCGCCAAGCGGCTCGGCCTCGGATCCGTGCTCGGCTACCTCATCGCGGGCGTCGCGCTCGGGCCCTATGCCCTCGGGCTCGTCGGGCAAGAGGGTCAGGACGTCATGCACTTCGCCGAGTTCGGCGTCGTGATGATGTTGTTCCTGGTCGGCCTCGAGCTCGAGCCGCGGCTGCTCTGGCAGATGCGTCGGCCCATCCTCGGCCTCGGCGGCCTGCAAGTCACGGCGACTGCGCTCGTGGTCATGATCATCGCGCTGGCGGTCGGACAGTCCTGGCAGATCGGCCTCGCCCTCGGTCTCATCCTGGCTGGCTCCTCCACCGCCATCGTGATGCAGAGCCTGGGCGAGAAGGGCTGGATGAAGGCGGCGGGCGGTAAGGCGGCCTTCTCGGTGCTCCTCTTTCAGGACATCGCGGTGATTCCGATCCTGGCGATCTTGCCGCTGCTCGCGGGCCAATCGGCAGCGAGCGGTGAGGCGGTGAGGCCCGGGTGGCAGCAGGCGCTGCTGGTGCTGGGCGCGGTCTTGACGGTGATCGCTGCGGGACGCTTTCTGGTTCGTCCCTTCTTCCGCTTTCTCGCCACCACCCGTCTGCGCGAGGTCTTCACGGCGGCGTCGCTCTCGCTGGTCATCGGCACCGCTCTCTTGATGCAAGCGGTGGGGCTTTCTCCGGCGCTCGGAACTTTCCTGGCGGGCGTCGTGCTTGCGGACAGCGAATATCGCCACGAGCTCGAAGCCGACATCGAGCCGTTCAAGGGGCTCCTGCTCGGCGTCTTTTTCATCGCGGTGGGCGCCAGCATCGATTTTCGCACCGTCGCCGCTCAACCCGGCCTGGTCTTCGGACTCACCGCGGGCGTCATGGTGCTCAAGGCGACGGTCCTTTTGCTACTTGCCCGGGTCGAGCGGTTGGATCGTCGCTCGCGCCTGTTGCTCGCCCTATCGCTATCGCAAGTGGGTGAGTTCGACTTCGTGCTCTTTTCCTTCTCCACCACCGCCGGGGCTCTGCCCTCGACGATCGATCGCCCGCTGACCGCCGTGGTCGAGCTGTCGATGCTGGTGACGCCGCTGGTGTTG
>JANNNO010000333.1:0-7840 GCA_031398585.1 Myxococcales bacterium
GGTAGCTCCCGGCGGCGCGCTGACGGTGGAGGGCCGCGTCGGCGCCGTCGAGCCGGCCGGCGGAAGGCCCGGGGCGCGTGATGGCGTCGTTCCCACCTCTGCCGTGCCGACAGGCGAGGGCGTATGGACTGGGTTGCCCGCGGTGCTCGGATTGGCCGGCACTGTCGTGCTGGCCGGCGTGAGGGTTCCTGGAGCCGGCTCCCGTCCAGGGGTAGGCGCGGTCTTGTCGCGCGTCCCCGAGTCGGCGGGCAAGGTCACTTTGGCCATGGCAGCCTCCGGGATGACGATCTCGACGCGCCGATTGTTGGCCCGGCCCTCCGCCGTGCGGTTGTTCGCCACCGGTCGGTCAGGCCCCACGCCCTGCACCGAGAAGAGCTCGGCTCGCACGCCCTTGTCGACCAGATAACGCCTGACCGCCTCGGCACGACGACGAGACAGATCCAGGTTGTAGTCCCGTTGTCCGGTGGCGTCGGAGTGGCCTTCGATCACCACGCGGCCCGCGTTGGGATCGACCTGCTTGAGCGCGGCGGCCACGCCGTCGAGGCTGCTCTGCGCTGCCGGCAGAAGCTCCGCTCGATCGGTAACGAAGAGCACCTGGCCCGAGAGCGTAATGACCACGCCGCGCGCCTCCTTGCGTACATTCGCCATGCGGGTGAGCTCGTCCATCGCCTTTTGCGCCTTGAGCTCCGCGTCGGCACGCGCCCGCCGCTCGGACTCGAGCTGGGTCTCGGAGGTCTGCGCGCGCCGCTCGTTGGCGAGCGCGAGCTGCTCTGCGCTTTGTGACCGAGTCTGTTCGGCAGCGACCTGAGCCTGAGCGAGATCCGCACGCTGTCCCGCCTCGCTCGCCTTCTGATTTGCCGACGCCAGCTCGGCCCGCGCTCGATCTGCGTGAGCCCCCGTCATCGTGGCCAGCTCGCGCAGGGCGGCCATGCGTCGCTCACCAGCGGTTATGGTCGAGGCTTCCGCCTCGGCGGCCTCGGCGCGACGGATCGCGATGTACGCGCGGTCCTGCACCTCCGAAGAGGGCGCAGCTCCATAAGCCATCTCGGCCTCTTCGAGGGCCTGGCGCGCCAGCTTGAGGCGGGCAGGGGCGTGTCGCGCCGCTGGCCCGGACGCCGCTCGGGTGTAAATGGCCCGGGCCTCCTCGAGCTCGAGGGGCGCGGGTCCCTGGTGGGCACAGCCGAACCCGAGCACTGCGGTCGTTGACCAAAACAAGATTCGCATCGTCGTCGTTTTCATGGTCTGTCCTTTGCGGAATCGATGTTGGTCGAGGTTACGGGCGCGCCGGCGTCACGGCGGAGGCGGGTGTCGCGGCAGCGGGTGTTCCGGAGGACGGGGCCACCGAAGTGGGTGTCGCTGTCGTCGAAGCGGGTGCCGCCGTAACCGGCGTCGCGGCAGCCGGAGTCGCAGAGCCCGGCGTCGCGAGACCCGGAGCGGCAGGAACGGCAGGAACGGCGGGAACGGCGGCTCCTGCGGCGGGCCCCGAGCCCTTGGTCTCCGCGAGTTGCCCCTCGATCACTTCGGCCTCGGCGAGAGCACGCTCTCTGCGGCGAAGCACCTGTGCCAGCTCGGCATCGGCTTCGGCCCGCGCGAGCATGAGCGCCCCCGCACGGTTGTCGCCGCGTGAGAGCCGCTCTTTGGCCTCCAGTAGCTCCTTTTCCGCCGTGCGCGCGTGCGCCCCGACGACGCCTTCTTCCGGTGCCTGGCGCGCCGTCTTCACTGCCGCTTCCGCAGAGGCGACATGCGCCGCGCTCGGTGGCGGAGAAAGCTCACTCGCGGTCGCGCAGCCGAGACCCCAAATTGCGGCGGCCATCGCGAGACCCAACCCCATCCTCATCGCAATCGGTTTTTGTTTCATGGCCATGCGAACATGGGATTGCCCGCACGTCGGCGCAACCTGGCCCACGCGGACGTGGCTGCTGTCTACACCACGGGCCCTGCGCAGAGCGAGGCGCTGTTCCTATGCGTCGGCCGGGCGCTGCGACAGCAGCTCGGCAAGCGCCTGACTCAAGACCTCGTGATCCACGGGTTTGGTCAGATGGCGATCGAAGCCTGCCTGCGCGGCTTCCTGACGGTCTTCGCGCCGCCCATAGCCCGTCAAGGCGATCAGGCGGACCTTTTCACCCCGCGCGGCTCTGACAGCCTTGGCAACGGCATAGCCATCCATGCCCGGCAAGCCGACATCGACGATGGCCACATCCGGGCAATACTCCACGATGCGCTCGGCTCCCCCGATGCCTTCTTTGGCCGAGACGACCTCATGACCGTCGAGTCTCAGAAGGTCCTCGAGCGTGTCGCGGATGTCCTGGTTGTCCTCGACCACGACGATGCGCAATCGCCCCGGGTTGGGCCGTTCGGCGCTCGATGAGGCGTTTTCCGCAGGCTGCACGCTAAGAGGCAATCGGACCACGAAGGTCGAGCCCTTACCTAGCCCTTCGCTGCTCGCCATCAGGGTTCCCGAGTGGGACTCGACCAGCTTCCGCGCGAGGGTCAGACCGACGCCAAGACCGCCACGTGAGCGCTCCAGCGTCTGCGGCTTTTGATAGAAGAGCTCGAAGACTCTGTCCAGCTCGTCGGCGCCCATGCCGATCCCCGTGTCGCGAACGGTGACCACGATCTCGCCGGCGTCAGCCTTGGCGCTCAGGTGAATGGATCCCGCGGGGGTGTAAGTGATGGCGTTGTTGAGGATGTTGGTGAAGACCTGCCGCAGCCGCACTGGATCGCCCCAGACCGGAAGCTCGCGGGGACAGATGTCGACCTCGAACGCCAGGCCTTTGCGTGTGGCTTCTGCCCGCACCACCTCGACGACCTCACCGAGTGTGGTGCGCACATCGAGACGTTTCGGCTCGAGCAGAAGCTGGTCGCGGGTGATGCGCCCGACGTCGAGCAGATCCTCGATCAACTTGGCCATGTGCCGGGTCTGGCGTCGAATGATCTGGGGGGCGAAGGTCTGCGATCGCTCCTGGTTGCCGCCGCGTTCAACAAGGTCCGCGGCATTCAGAATGGCGCCAAGCGGAGTTCGCAGCTCGTGCGACAGCATCGCGATGAAGTGGTCTCGCCGCTCCACCCCGGCCCGGATCTCCTCGGCCTGTCGCTTCCGGTCGGTCATGTCGTTAGAAATGCCAGCGACGGCATAGATCCGTCCGCGCTCGTCCTTGAGCGGAAACTTGATGGTTAAGAAGGTGCGAAGCTCGCCGTCGATCGGCACCATCTCTTCGCTCTCGACCGTCTCACCGCTATCGAGCACCCGCCGCTCGCTGGCGCGCAGAGCGTCAGCGCTCGCCTCGGGAAGGAGGTCGTGGTCGGTTCTTCCCACCACCTGGTCGCACGGCACGCCGAGTGCCGCCTGGCACTGGCGTCCCGCGACCAGATAGCGCCCGTCGGGATCCTTGACCCAGATGAATGCGGGCGAATGGTCCAAGATGGAGCGCAGCTGCGTGTCCTTGCGTCGCATTTCCATCTCGGCCAGTCGGGTTTCGTGCACATCGATGACGTGACCGACCCACTCGCGCACCTGCCCGTCGGCCAGCATGACGGGCGCCGCTCGCGCGACGAAGTGGCGGTACTCCCCGGTGGCCTGACAGTAGAGACGACCGCTGCTTTCGAAAAGCTGGCGAGTCGTGATGGCCTGTCGCCAGGCTTCGCCCACCGCAGTGCGATCGTCCTCGTGTACGGCTTTGAGCCAGCCGTCACCCTTGATCTCCCCGAAGTCGAAGCCGGTGTACGACGTCCACTCCGCCTGCGGTGCTACGAATTTTCCATTCGGATCGGCGGTCCACAAGATCGCGGTCACGGCGCGAACCAGGGTGCGGTAGCGCTCTTCGCTTACAGCCAGCTCGCGCTGCGCTCGCTTCACCGCGCTGATGTCGATCAACGTGACCACAACGCCGTCGATGGCGTCGTCTTTCTGATAGGGCCGGATGCGCAGCAGATAGATGTGGCCGTGGCGGTCTTCGACCTCGCGTTCGACCTCACCACCGTCGCGCGCCACGCGCTCCACGTCCGGAATGAGATCCGGATCTTTGAGCCCCGGCGCGAAGACGTCCAGGCGGCGGCCGACGTCCTGAGGCAGCAGGTGAAAGCTCTGCGCGATTCGCGGCGTGAATTTTCGCAGGCGGAGATCTTTGTCGAGAAAGAGGGTGTTGATGTCGGAAGCCTCGAGCAGGTGATTCATGTCACCCGTCAGCTCGGTGAGCTCCGTGATCTTCGCCTGGTACTCGCCATTGACGGTGTAAAGCTCTTCGTTGACCGAATGGAGCTCTTCGTTGGTGCTCTGGAGCTCCTCGTTCGACGCGATCAACTCCTCGTTGGTCGCCTGTAGCTCCTCATTGCTGGTCTCCATCTCTTCGATAGACGCCTGCAGGTTCTCCTTGGTGACCGCCAGCTCGCCTTCGACCGTCGAGAGTCGTTCAGCCAGAAGCTCCCCCACCGGCGCTGGCGCGCCGACATCGGTTATGACTCGTGGGTCGTGTTCGGCTTCGAAGCTGACCGCATAGCAGCCCTCGCTCCGTTCGGTCGGCTCGATCCACTGCACCGACACCCGCATGCGGGCCGCGCCGCCAGACGATACCGGCGATGACGTAATGACGGATCGGTTCTTCTCCGCGCGTTTTAGCGCTCCGGCGACGACGAACTTCAGCTCGCCTTGCAGCAGGTCGAGCAGGAGCAAGGAAGGTTTGCCGTCCTTCTGGTTGAGCACCTGGGAGGCGCGATTGAATGAATGGAGAAGCCGCCCAGCCGTGTCGATGAGCACCGTTGGAGGGCCATAGCGTTCGACCAGGGCGTCCCGCGCGCGGGTGACTCGTGAATCCTCAGTCGGCGGGAGGATGGCGGCACGAGCCGTCCGCTCCCCACCTTGACCAACCCGAATCCCCGCAAGCCGAACGTCGCGCGACTTCCGGAAGAGCTTCCAGCGCACGTCGATGGTCTGAAATTCGTCGGCCATCGCGCCGGGGCTCTCGCTTGGTCCCAGGAAGAGCACGCCTCCTGGCTTGAGGGCGAAGTGGAACAGCGACAGCACCCGTCGCTGGCTGTCGTTGCGAAAATAGATGAGCAGATTGCGACAGCTCAACAAATCGAGACGTGTGAAGGGGGCGTCCCGCAACAGGTTGTGGGTCGCGAAGACCACGTGACTCCGCAGGTCGGTCGACGCCACGAAGCCATCGGCGTGTGGAACGAAGTACCTCTCGCGAAGCTCGTGCGGAACGGTCTCCACATACTCGGGCGCGAAGACGCCCGTCGACGCAATCTCCAGGGACCCCCGGTGAACGTCAGTGGCGAAGACTCTAAAGATGGGAACGCGGCCCCGTTTGCGGAACGCCTCGATGAGCAGCATCGCGATGCTGTAGGCCTCCTCGCCGGTGGCACAACCGGGAGTCCACGCGCGGAACTCGTCCCCTTCGCGGACCCGGTCGACGAGGCTGGGTAGGATCTCGGCGCCCAGGCGGTCGAAGGCGTCTGGATCGCGAAAGAACCGGGTGACCCCAATCAGCAGGTCCTTGTGAAGCGCGCGGACCTCTCGGGGATCGCGCTCGAGGCGTGTAACGTAATCGTCCAGATCTCTGGCGTCGCCAAGCAGGATCCGCCGTTCGATGCGCCGGCTGACGGTGCTCGACTTGTAGTCTGAAAAGTCGATGCCGCACTCGCGGCGAACCAGATCGAAGAGCCGCGCCATGGAATCGCCCGCGGGCGGGCTACCCTCCTGATCGACACTGTCACCAGCGACGTCGGGCTCGGGCGAGAGCCTCTGGTTGCGTACGTACCGCAGGAGGACCGCTGGGATCTCTTCCGGAGACAACACCAGGTCGACCACACCAGTGTCGTTTGCACTGCGTGGCATACCGGTGAACTTCGCCGACGGCTCGGACTGGGCGATGACCAGACCGCCGGCCTGATGGACGGGCCGAATGCCGCGAGATCCGTCGCTGCCCGTACCGGAGAGCACGATGGCGATTGCGCGCGGCCCGAGATCCTCGGCGAGGGAGCGGAAGAACGAATCGATCGGGAGCGAGAGGCCTCTCCTGGGATCACGATCGGTCAGGCGGAGCTTGCCGCCCTCGATCGTGATCTCACTCTTGGGCGGCAGCAGATAGACGCTGTCGGGCTCGACGCTAGAGCCGTCGGTCGCCTTTTGCACCTTGAGGTCGGTGTGCGGAGCCAGCAGCTCCGTCATCAAGCTCTTGAAGTCGGGCGACAGGTGCTGCACCACCACGAAGGCGAGGCGCCCGCTGAGGGGCATTTGGGAAAACAGCTGCTGCAAGGCTTCCAGCCCGCCCGCAGAGGCGCCGACCCCGACGATGAAGAGGTCGTCGGCAGGCCGGGTGGCCGCATTTTCAGGCTTCGTAGCGCTCATGGCCGCCGTCCCAGGAGCACCGCAAGGGCAACACGATCCTCTACGCCGCGTAACCTGCGGCGGGAAAAGATCGTAACGCCGTTACCAGGGACAGACTGCGCGCAGGGCCTGGGTGTTTCGGCAGGCGAGCTTTCCTGTAGGGACATGAACTGGCACCGAGCCGGATCATCAATCGTGCCAGGGCAGGTGCTCGATTCCCGAGACAGTTCGCACCACGAGGTACGCTTCTGGTTAAAACCCTCCGTAGGCTCCATTGTAGGACAGTGCCCGCATACCAACACCAAACGGCCTCCGCGCGGCCGAAGGCGCCGCAGAGCTTGGATCGTAACGCGCGCCCCTACGACGCCGGGCATGCCTGGGCAGCCGCCAAGCCGATTCGCGTGCTGGTGGTGGACGACAACCGCGACGCGGCGGAGATGCTCGCCGCCGTACTTGGGGAGCTCGGGTATGAAGTCATGGTCGCCCACGACGGCCCAACCGCCTTGCGGCTCTTCTCCCAGCAGGCGCCCGAGGTCGCGGTCCTCGACATCGGCCTGCCCGAAATGGACGGCTACGAACTGGCGCGCAGGCTTCGCAAGGAGCTGCCGTCCTTGCGGCTAGTGGCGGTGACCGGCTACGGACAAGAGAGCGATCGCCGCAGCAGCCGGGCTGCCGGCTTCGACGCGCACCTGGTCAAGCCGGTCGATTTGGCTGAACTGCTGGCGGCGCTGCACTCGTAGGCAGATCGACGCTGCGGGATGATCCGCTATGAGCGCCGTTGCGGTCGCGCGGCAATCGGATGGTGAACTCGGTCCCTTCGGTCGGGGATGACACGACGTCGACGACGCCCCCATGAGCGGTGACGATCTGCCGCGTGATGAAGAGCCCGAGCCCAAGGCCTTCACCCCGTTGGGCCCCGCGCTGCCCACTTTGGAAGGGCTCGAAGATCTTCGGCAAGATCGTCTCTGGGATCGCGCCGCCGTTGTGCACGTGCACCGTGACTAGATCGGGATCGGTGCCATCGACTTCGATCGCCACCGGACCATCGGGGTCGCCGTGGCGAAGCGCATTGCCTATCAGGTTGGAGGCGACCTGCGCCAAGCGGTCGGGATCCCATTGACCTGTGGCATCGCCGTGCTCCAGCAGCTCGACGCGTGTCTTGCCAGTCGTCGTCGAACGGCTTTTGGAGGTGAGCTCGTCGATCGCTTGGCGCCAGATGGCGGCGACGTCGGTGCTCGTCCGTTCGATGGGCGCGGTGCCCGCGGCGCGGATCCGGGTGAAGTCGAGCAGCTGCTCGATCATCCGGTTCATCCGGTTGCCCGAGGTCACGATGCGGCCCGCGGTCGTTGCAAACTTGGGATCCGGGGCCTTACGAATGATGAGCTCGGCCGCGGTCAGCATCGACTGCAGCGGGTTGCGCAGGTCGTGACCAAGGATGCCGGTGAACAGTTCGTTGAGCTTGACGGTTCTGGTCAGCTCCTCGATCAGGCGATCGCGGTCAGCTTGCGC
>JANNNO010000396.1:0-32747 GCA_031398585.1 Myxococcales bacterium
CACCGCCGAGACCCTGAGAGGCGAGCTCCGCTCGGCGGCCACCGGTGCGCGCCCCCTGGTGAGCAGTCGACGCTTCCGCGCGCCCGCTGTAACGATGACCGAACGGCCGCTTTCCGATGCCGACGTGCACGCGTCGCGGGCCCTGGTCTTCCTGCATGGTTTTGGCAAGAACGCGCCCGCCGACGCCAAACAACGCGCGCGGTGGGAGATTGCCGAGGCGCTGGCGGCCGAGCCCCACCACGCGCTGGCGCTGGCGGTGGCCTCGATCGCGCTCGAGGATCCCGTCGACATCGCTGCCGTTCGAGGCGCCACCCATAGGGAGCCTGAGAATTGGCTGACCTGGGCGACGCTGTACAAGGTGAGCGGCAACGATCTGAATTCACCCGAAGCGCGATTGGCCGCCACACGCGCCGCCCGCCTCTCGGCAGGGAATCCAGCGGTGAAGCTGCCGTTCGGGCCGCGCCGCGGTTTCTGGGGATCCTCCTCGGGTGCGCAGGCCGATGCATGCGGTACGACGCCGATCCCTACCGCCGCCGGTACCTGTCGCAGCGATCGCTCCCGCTACGCCGATCGCAACGCCGCCTTGCGCGCCGTCGTGCAATCCGACGTCGGCTGGTGCCTGTTCGATCGACCCGACGTGGAGAACACACCCATCACCATCGACAGCGACGGGTCGGGCGCCGTCACCTCGATCTGTGTCGGCGCGCCGGCCGGGCTGGCCGCTTGCGTACAACGGGCCCTCGCGTCGGCATCGCTTCCCCGTTGCCCGCGGCGGTACGCCATCACGTTGACGGTGACTCCCGACGGTCGCATCTCGGGCTTCTCGCGCGAGCTCTGATCAGGCGCCGCGGCCCACCCGCCTCAACGGCTGCGCGCGACGACGAAGCTCACGCCGCCCGTGCCGCCGAGGGCCAGCGGGGCGGCCGCCCGGATGAGCCGACCGTCAGCGACGTCGATGCGGTAGCGCAAAAGGCGTGGGCCCTGCCCCGCAGCACCCGGACCGCCGATGATCAGCAGACCCTCGCTAACGAGAGGTGCCTGCAGCCCTTGGTTCAAGATCCCTTGCGGCAGGCCCGCGCGCTCGCGATGAACGAAGGCGAGCCGCCCCGACGTCGGATCGATCCGGAACAGATCGACGAGCGCCTCCTTGCTCCCGGTCGCGTACCCCAAGGCATAGAGGAAACGTCCACTGGGATGAAGCCCGATCGACGTCCAGTAGATCGCCTCGGCCGGCTCGGGGTTGCCGACGAACTCCTGCCCGGCGAGCAGACCCGACATCGGATCGAACGCGAGCAGACCAAGGGCGTCCTCCTCGACGCTGTAGATCCAGCGTCCGTTGGGATGATTGCGCAGGGACAGCACCGTGCGCCCGGCCGTACCCACGGCACGCGGAGGAGAGTTGGCAGCGATGATCCCCGTCGCCGGGTCGAAGCGGTACTGGAAGATCTCCTCGCCATCGAGGCCGAAGAAGTGACGGCCCGCCGGATCCCAGGCAAACGCATAGAACTCCTGCGCGATGGAACGGTGAGCCCCTAGCCGTCCATCCGCGCCGACCGGCATCAGCTGATCCTCGAGCCCAGGCGACTCGTTGGTCGCCGAGAGTACGAACCAGGGCGCTGTCGGGTGGCGAGAGATCTGAGTCACGCCCTGCACGAGGGGGTAAGGCAACTCGAGGCGGCTGCTCTCGGTGAGACGCCCATCGTTGTCGATGACAAAGGTCAGGATCGCCTGGGCGCGACCGATCTGCGTCTGCACGTAGAGCCGAGATGCCACGGGGTCAAGCTCGGCCAGGCGCGCGTCGTCGCCCGCCGCCACCGTCCCGAGCCCGACCAGATTCCCTTCGATTAGGTCGGCCGCAAAGGCGTGAACCGTCCCGCCGCCTCCCACGTAGAGGAAGGTCGGTCGCGCCCCGCCGGTGTCGAGGCGCGTGGCATCTGCCGGCAAGACGTCGGAGAGCGCCGGCGTGTCTGCCGCGCTGCCTACCGCATCGGCGGCGTCCGATGCCGCATCGAGACTTGTTGGCGTACCGCTCGAGGCTGGCTTGGATGCGGCGCACGCGCCGAGCATGACCAGGCAAAAAACCGAGGCGGTATGCGGTTTGAACCTACGCGACATCACCTTTACTTGTGACGATTAGACATATCTGTCACCTCTATAAGCCACTCAGGGGCAAGGCTGGCTACGCCACCCGCCTGATTGGGTATTCCGAGGAGGTCTCAGATGTTCCGAACTCTTCGCTCCCCAGCCACGCGCTTGCCCGCGCTGGCGTTTCTCGTGGGGTTGTCTGGCTGTGTCGGCTCGATCGGCAGCGGCAGCGGCGATCCCAGTGTGCCTGCTCCCGGCGGCAGTCCCAACAATCCGGCCAACCCCGGCACCGGATCCCCAGGTGTATCCAATCCGGGCGGTCCCGCAGGCCCGGGTGGCCCGGTCGCCGGCTCGCCCCAGCAAGGCGTCCCGGACCATGTGCCGCTGCGACGCCTCACGCGTAGCCAATACAACAACACGATTCGCGACCTGCTAGGGCTCGGCGGCGATCCCGCCGCCGCGTTCGGTATCGATGAGCAAGAGGGCGGCTTCAACGCCAACTCGAAAGCTCCGCTCAAAGAGCTGCAGATCGAAAGGTATCAGCAGACCGCGGACGAGCTGGCGGGCAAGGCCGTCGCCAACCTGGCGCGCATCGCCCCCTGCGCGCCCCCGGCCAAGCAGAACGCCGCCTGCATCGACGAGTTCCTCGGCACCTTCGGCAAGCGGGCTTATCGCCGCCCCCTCACCACCGAGGAGCAAGCGAGCTACAAGGCGCTCTTCCAGGTCGCCAAGAACGGCGGCGCCGACTTCCCCACCAGCCTCAACTTGTTGATCGCAACGATGTTGCAGTCGCCCCACTTCATCTACCGACCCGAGCTCGGCGATGGAAGTCGCGGCGGCAGCAATGGCGTGCCGCTCACGCCCTACGAGACGGCCTCGCGTCTGTCGTACTTCTTCCTCAACAGCATGCCTGACGACGAGCTCTTCGCCGCGGCCGACGGCAACAAGCTCGGCACGGTCGAACAGGTCTCGGCGCAGGCGCGGCGCCTGCTAGCCAAGCCGCAGGCACGCGAGACGATCACCTCGTTCCACCAGCAGTGGCTGCAGATCGACGACCTGCTGACCGTGGAGAAGAGCGCGACGGTCTATCCCGGGTTCAATCCCGAGCTGCGCGCGGCGATGAAGGTCGAGGTCGACGAGTACGTCGATCAGATCACGCGGCAAGGCGACGGCAGCCTCGAGACGCTCCTCTCGGCGAAGTTCTCCTGGCTCTCGGGCCCCCTGTATGGCTTTTACGGCGCGCAGGGTTCGGGTGCCGCGCCCCGCAAGGTAGATTTGCCCGCGGGCCAGCGCGGAGGTCTCTTCACCCTGGCCGCCGTGATGGCTCGCCACAGCCACGCGGATCAGAGCTCGCTGGTCGGCCGAGGCGCGCTCATCTCGGATCGCCTGCTCTGCATCCACCCACCGTCGCCACCCGATGACGTCGATGCGGTCGTACCCAAGCCCGACCCCAACATTCCCACCCGCAAGCGCTTCGAAGAGCACAGGGCCGATCCCAAGTGCGCCAGCTGCCACACGCTGATGGACCCGCTCGGCATCCCCTTCGAGATCTACGACGGCATGGGCAAGTTCCGCACGATGGACGGCGGCCAACGCGTCGACGCCACGAGCACGCTGTCTGGCACCGACAACGACGGCCCCGTCACCAACGCCGTCGACTTGATGGAGCGCCTCGCCCGCACCAGCCAGGTTCGGCGCTGCGTGACCCAGCAGTGGTTCCGCTACCTCGTCGGCCGCATGGACGGCGAAGGCGACAAGGGCGCCATCGACGCGGCTCTGGCGGCATTCACTGCTTCGAACCAGAAGGTCCCGGATCTGCTGGTTGCGCTATCGACCACCAATGCCTTCCGCTTTCGTCGCGCAGTCAACCTGCCGTAAGTACCCAAGGAGAGAGACGATGAGAAGCACCCGTCGAGACTTCCTGGGCACCCTGGGCGTGGGCGTCAGCGCCGTTCTGGCCCCCTTCATGCCCGTGTTCAACCGTCAGGCCGAAGCGCAGAACACCGGCTTTCCCCGCCGCCTGTTGCTGGTCTTCAGCGGCAACGGATCGGTACCGGACGACTACTGGCCGACCGGCGGCGAGACCGACTTCGCCTTCAAGCCAGGCGGCATCAGCGAGCCGCTGGCGCCCTTCCGACAGAAGCTGATCTTCCCGCGCAACATGCGCCGCGTGCGCAACGGCCCCGGCGGTCACGAATCCGCCATGGTCTGCCTCTGGACGGCGTCGAGCCGCAACCCGGGATCGCCTTTTGGCGGATACTCCAAGACCGCGTCGATCGATCAGATCGTCGCCAAGAAGCTGCCGGCGGGCGGCACCGCATTCCCGAGTCTCGAGTTCGGGGTGCAGCACGATGGCCCGGGGGCCAACTCGCGCCTGCTCACGGTCATGTGCTACGCGGGATCCGATCAGCCGATCGCGCCCGAATCGAGCCCCTACAAGATGCTCGATCGCCTGATGCTCGGCAGCGCCACCGCGCCGACCGGCATCCGTCCCGAGGAGCTCGAGAAGATCCGACTGCGCAAGAAGAGCGCGGTGGATCTGGTTCGCCGCGAGATCGAAGCGCTCACGCGCAAGATCGACCGGGACGACCGAGCCAAGCTCGAACAACACATCGAAGGCATCACGGCGATCGAGAAGCGTCTGTTGCGACCGATCGATGCCCCGACGGGACCCGTGGCTTCGGGCTGCGGGGCGCCAGCCAACATGAAGACGGGCATCGACCTCAAGGCGAACGAGAGCTATCCCGAGCTGCTGGCGCTGCAGAACTCGATGGCGGTCGCCGCCTTCGCCTGCAACCGGACGCAGGTCGCCAGCTTGCAGTGGTCGCGTTCCTTCAGCATGGTCCGCCACACCTGGGTCGACGTGAACGCCGGCCATCACACGCTGTCACACGACACGTCGGCCAACGCCACCCGCCAGAAGGCCGCCATCGAACGTTGGAACATGCAACGCATGGCCGAGCTGTTGAAGCAGCTCGATTCGGTGCCGGAAGGTAACGGCACCCTGCTGGACAACACGATGCTCGTCTACGCCAACGAGCTGACCCAGGGGGCCGCCCACAGCGTGTCACCACCCATCACGCTGGTCGCAGGCGGCGGCGGCGGCAAGCTCAAGACCGGCCGCAACCTCGATCTGGGGCCCAATGTCGACTTCTCGCAGCTGCTGGTGACGGCCGCACACGTGATGGGCGTGACCGACGTCAACCAGGTCGGCGATCTCGGCAAGCCTGGCAACATTCCGACGCTGCACACCTAAAGGATCGGGAACGTAGCGAACGAAAGAGCCGCGATGAGGGTCGCGGCTCTTTCTGTTTTCCCCGGGTGGGTTGCAGGCCGGAGGTGGCGCGCCGGTCGCCGCTCGGAGCGAGCCGCCGGTACGCAAATGTCCCGATGGCTCTCCCCTCCAAGTCGGCACCCGGGCACTTCGTCGGCCAGCGGAGAGATTCGCCACGAGGTGGCTCGGCCGCTCGCGCGCCCCTACTGAATATAATTCAATAGGCGCGGCGATTGCGCTTGCCGGTGACGCCGCGAGGTCTTACTGAAAAGGCCTGCTGCGTGCGCGCGTTGCTGCGCGATCTCTCCACCCCTGCCCTGAGTAGGTGAACGCATGGGACGGCTATCTGGCTCTGCTCTTCGCTTGGTTCCTTTGGTCGTCCTGGTCGCCTTTGCGATGGATCCTGTCTCGGCCGCGCGCGCACAGACAGCGCAGCCGCCACAGCCCCCCGAAGGTGCGCCGCCGTCTCCCCCGCCCGCCGAATCCCCGCAGCCGTCGGAACTTCCGCCGGCATCTCCCTCAGCGCCCGCGCCCGCGGTATCGGAACCCGCGCCCGCTGCCGAGCGCACCGTGACCGGCACCCTGCGGGAGGTGGGCACTCGCGATCCAGTCGAAGGTGCGGTCGTGATTCTGCAGGGCTCTGACAAGGTGATCGTTACGACCGGCAACGGTCGCTTCACCCTCCGGGGAGTCCCAGCGGGCGAGGCGAAGCTCGACATCGCGGGGCCGACTCATGACCCCGTCACCATCGACGTCGCCGCCGATCAGACGACCGTCGACGTCTTCCTGAAGGCCGTGGTCGCCGAGATCTCAGTCGTGCAGCGCGCACCCGTCATCGCCAAGGCCAACCTCGCCAACGGCGCGTCCGTCGTGCGCGCCGACGACCTCAACCGCGTCACATCGCAGACCGTTGAAAGCGCTCTGCAGGGCAAGCTCGCAGGGGCCAACATCCAGTCGAACTCGGGCGCACCCGGCGGCGGCCTGCACATCCGATTGCGTGGCGTCTCCACGATCATCGGCCAGGCCGAACCGCTCTTCATCCTCGACGGCGTCGTCCTCAGCAACGTCGCCATCCCCAACGGCATCTCGTCGGTGACGGCGTCAGAACGTCAGTCGAACCCAGGCAAGTCGGACCAGGACGATCAGGTCAACAGGATCGCCGATCTCGTGCCGAGCGACATCGAGAGCATCGAGGTTCTCAAGGGCGCCTCGGCCTCGGCGCTTTACGGCTCGCGCGCGTCGAACGGCGTCGTCATCATCACGACGAAACGCGGCGTTCCCGGCCAACCCAAGGTCAACATCACCCAGCGCTTCGGAACCTATCGCCCCAGCAACAAGCTCGGCTCACGCAAGTTCGCCACGGTGGACGAGGCGGTGGCGACCTTTGGCGAGCCCGCGCGAGCCGCCTTCAAACCCGGCGAGACCTACGACCACGAAGATCTCCTCACCAGTCAGCGCGATCTGGCCCATGAGACCACCGGGACCATCGTCGGCGGGAGCCAGACCTCGACCTACTACGCCTCGATCACGCAACGAAAGGATCCGGGCATCGTGCTCGGTACTGGCTACGAGAAGCAAGGCGGCCGCCTCTCGCTCGACCAAAAACTCGGCGATCGATTGAAGATCGGTTTTTCCACCAACGTCATCCGATCCCTTTCGCGCCGGGGCGTGAACAACAACGACAACGCGGGCGTGTCGAACTACGCGGTCCTCGCGTCCACGCCCAGCTTCTGGGATCCCCGCCGCCGCGCCGACGGAACCTTCCCCGAGAACCCGTTCTTGCCGAGCGGCACCAACCCGCTGCAGACCGCGGCGCTGGCCAACAGCGACGAGGAGGTCTGGCGCATCATCGGTTCGGCCAACCTCAGCCTGACTCTGATGAACACGGCGCCCAATTTGCTGATGTTCTTCACCACGGTCGGCGTCGATCAGTTCCAGCAGAAGAACAAACTCTTTTTCCCCCCCGAGCTCTTCTTCGAGCCCAAGGACGGCTTCGCCGGCACGTCGATCGACACGACGTCGAACAACCGCAATCTCAACCTGTCGTCGAGCATGGTCCACCGCTTCGATCCAGGCGGCGGCTGGGCGCTGGCCAGCACGCTCGGTCTGCAGCTCGAGAGCCGCTCGCTCGACAGCGTCTACATCACCAGCAAGGGAGCGGCCCGCGCCAACGTCGACTTCGGCACGCTGGTCAATCTCGCGGAGCTGCGAACCGAGGTGGCGGACCGTGGCGTCTTTCTGCAAGAGGAGCTGCTCCTCTTCGAACGCAGCCTCTCGCTCCTCGGCGCCGTGCGCGCCGAGCAGAGCAGCACCGCCGGCGACCCCAACAAGTTCTGGTTCTATCCCAAGGCGCAGGCTGCCTTCTCCGTGCCGACGTTGCCCGCGGCGATCAACCTCCTGCGCGTGCGCCTCGCCTATGGCGAAGCGGGGAACCAGCCCCGCTATGGTCAGAAGTTCACCCCGCTCACGGGTCAGATGAACCTCGGCGGGGCGCCGGGCTTTGCCGTGCGGGGCGATCTCGGCAACCCGAACATCCGGCCGGAACGCCAGCGCGAGGTCGATCTCGGCCTCGACGTCATCGCCTGGGACGATCGCGCGGTGCTCGAGCTGTCGGTATATCAAAAGACCATCAGCGATCTGCTGCTGGAACGGGTCCCTGCCCCCTCAACGGGTTTCGTGCGCGAGTTCTTCAACGGCGGCCAGCTCCGCAACCGCGGTCTCGAAGCGATGCTGCAGCTGACACCGGTGAGAGCCGGCGGCTTCGAATGGTTCACCCGGACCATCTTCTCGATGAACCGCAGCAAAATCAGCAACCTGCCGATCCCCGGCTTTCAAACCGGCGGCTTCGGATCGGATCTCGGTTCCTTCCGCATCGAAGACGGGCAATCGGCGACTCAGATCGTCGGCAAGGCCCGCAGGCCCGACGGCACCTGCTGCGAGGAGCGCAAGCTGGGCGATCAGGAGCCGACCTTCCGCATGAGCTTCGTGCAGGGGTTCAGCTTCGGTCCCTTCGGTCTCTCCGCGCTCTTCGACTGGCAGAAGGGCAGCGACGTCATCAACCTCACCAAGCTGCTCTACGACTTCAGCGGCAACACCGCAGATTTCGCGACGGCCGGCGAGAAGCGGTTGGCCGAATGGGAAGAGAACGCGGGGGTCTACATCGAGGACGCCAGCTTCCTCAAGATGCGTGAGATCGAGCTACACTACGAGCTGCCCGAGGGTTTCATCTCGTACGTCTCGCCGATGAAGAGTGGCCGCATCGGCCTGTCGGCTCGCAACGTCTTCACCTTGACGTCGTACAGCGGCCTCGACCCCGAGGTGAGTAACTTCGGCAACGAGCCGATCGCTCGCAACATCGACGTAGCCCCCTACCCGCCTAGCCGCAGCTTCTGGTTGACGCTGTCCGCTGGCTTCTGATGACGAGGTCGAACATGCGTGCACCCATCATTGCCCTCGCCGCCGTTGCCGTAGCCGCCGTTTCGGCCTGCGATCTCGACATCCCCGACCTCAACGACGAGTCGATCGACGAGCTAATCGACAAGCCGACCAAGGCAAAGGTGTCGGCCGCTTCAACGGGGCTGCTCATCGCCTCGCGCGAGGACATCGCAATCGCGACCGGGTACGTCGCGGTGCTCGGCGTTCTTGGACGTGAGTCCTATCTCTTCGAGCCGTCGGAGCCTCGGGGAATCATCGAGTTGCTCGAGTCCAAGGTACTGAGCCACGGCAGCTCCTACGGTGGGGCGCTCTGGGTTCCGCCCTACCGCAACCTACGCAACGCCAACATCGTGCTGGCGGCCGTCGACCGCGTCGCCGACATGACGGCCGAGGAGAAGGAGGCCGTTCGCGGCTTCACCAAGACCATCGCGGCCATGGAGTACCTGCGCATCATCAACACCCGAGACGAGCTCGGCGCGGTCATCCAAGTGAGCGCCGATCCGCGTGTGCTCGATCCCATCGTCAGCAAGGCGCAAGTCTTTGCCCACATCGACACGCTCCTGACCGAGGCCCGGGCCCACCTGACCGCCGGCGGCGCAAACTTTCCCTTCAGCCTCGGCGGTGGCTTCAAGGGCTTCGACAAGCCGATGACGTTCCTCAAGGCGAGCCAGGCGCTCAAGGCGCGCGTCGATTGCTATCGCAAGGACTACGCGGCCGCCGCGGCTTCCATCGCCGCTTCGTTCATCGTCAGCGATCCGATGTCACCGCAGCTCGACCTCGGCGTTTTCCATGCGTACGGGACCGGCACGGGCGATCGCGTGAACCGATTGGTCGAGCCGCTGCACTTCGTCCATCCGTCGATCTCCCTCGGGGCTGAAAAGCAGGCCAGCGGAGCGCTCGACGCTCGGGTCGTCCGCAAGGTGAAGCCGGCCATGCCGCGCACCGTCCGCATGCTGACCTCAGACCAGCAGTTCACGCTCTACTCCACCCCCTCCTCCCCGGTCCCGATCATTCGCAACGAGGAGCTCATCTTGTTGCGGGCGGAAGTTCGTATGTCCACCGGCGATCTGCCCGGCGCCATCGCCGATCTGAACTTCGTCCGCGTGCATTCGGGAGGGCTGGCCCCGCGCACCGACCTCACCATGAGCAACTTCGTCGACGAGTTGCTCAAACAACGGGTCTACTCGCTGCTCTTCGAAGGCGGGCACCGCTGGATCGACGCTCGCCGCTTTGGTCGCCTGCAGATGCTACCCATCGACCGCCCCAACGAACACTTCGTGCACGCGGCCATGCCGATCCCGATCGCCGAGAAGGACGCGCGAAAGATCAAGGAAGCCGCCCCCGACGCGGGCGCAGACGCGGGCGCGGGCTCCGACGCGGGCACGGGCTCCGACGCGACGCCCGACGCCGGCACCGACTGACCGGCCCTCGGCCTGGCCAGGCGCTCAGACGTCCTTGATCCAGCGACGCACGAGCGCAGCGAGCGCAGGCTTTTGTCGAGTCACTTGCTGCAGGTCGCTGACGGTTACGGAAGCGCGATCTTTTCCCAGCCAGGTCAAGAGGCATTCCGGGTCGGGAACTCTGTCGATCTGGTCATCACGGACCTTGGCACCGCGGTGAAGAATCAGCTGCACGCCCAGCTTGCTCCGCAGGTGAAACGTCGCAAACCACTCGGTGGTGCGAAAGCTGGGCGCGTTCCATTTGATCCCCTCGGTGATGCTTGCGTGTGCGCCGAGCACGACGGAACGCACGGCCTTCAGCGTCGCCTTGGCGGGATGGTCCAGAGCCGACAGGAAGGCGTCGACTTCGCCTTCGACCTTCTCGCTCGCTGCCAGTGCAGGACGAGGCGCCCTGGCTGGGCCCGGCTTGCGCGTGGTGCCGAGCGCTTCGGTTCTTGGGGGATCTTTCCGCGGGGGTCGACTTGCCAATCGCTTGCTCATCGCTGTACCGGTCCTGGCGTCTGGGGCTCCTAGTGTAGCCGGGCTGCGGGCCGGGCGGCCGATCACCGTGGGACGCGATCGATCACGCGGGCCAGCTCCGCGGCGAGACCGACGGGGGTGATCGGCTTCGAGACGTAGCCGTCCATGCCGGCGGCCAGACAGGCCTCTCGATCGCCCTGCATGGCATTGGCGGTCATGGCGATGATGGGGATCCGCCGGCCGCTCCCCCGCTCACGCTCGCGGATGCGGCGAGCCGCCTCGAGCCCGCCCATCACCGGCATCTGCACATCCATCAAAACGAGATCGAACTCGCCGTCGTCGAGCCGCTCGAGCGCCGCCTGACCGGTCGGTGCCACGATCGCGCGGTGACCGAGCCGGTCGAGGAGGCTGAGCGCCAGCCGCTGGTTCACGACGTTGTCCTCGGCAAGCAGTATGCGCATCGGTGCGGCCGCGATCGCGGTGGTTGCGCCGGCGCCCCCCCTCCTGGCAGCGACTGCGCCGCCGACATCTACTGACGCCGACGCCTGCACGGGTGCCAGGCCCATCTTTGCGGTGAAGCGGAACCGGCTGCCGCTGCCTTCGCGGCTCTCCACGTCGATCTGGCCGCCCATCAGGGCAACGAGACGAGCCGAGATTGCAAGACCGAGGCCGGTGCCCCCAAAGCGACGGGTCGTGCTGGCGTCAGCTTGCGAGAACGCTTCGAAGATGAGGCCGAGCTTGTCCGCCGGGATGCCGATGCCGGTGTCGTCCACCGACACCTCCAGGGTGAACGTCCTATCGGGGCGGAAGCGCCCGCCGAGACGCAGGACCACTTCGCCGCTCTCGGTGAACTTCACCGCATTTCCGACCAGGTTGATGATCACCTGCGACAGCCGCACGGGATCGCCCAGCAGCTCCTGCTCGAGCAAACGGGGATCGCTCTCGGTTCGCAGCGACACCCCCTTGTCTTTTGCCTTCTGCACCAGGGCCATCAGCGATCGGTCGAGCGTCGCACGCAGCGAGAACGGGATCGACTCGAGCGTCAGCTTGCCCGCTTCGATCTTCGAGAAATCGAGAATGTCGTTGATAATTACAAGCAGCGCGTCGGCCGAGCTGAGGACCAGATCGAGATACTCCCGCTGCTCGGGCTGAACGGCGAGGCCACGCGCAAGCTCGGCCATGCCGAGGATGCCGTTCATCGGCGTGCGGATCTCGTGGCTCATGTTCGCCAGGAAGTAGCTCTTGGCAACATTGGCTCGTTCGGCTGATTCCTTGGCGTTGATCAACTCGACCGTCATCTGACGGAACTGTGTGATGTCGGTCCGCAGGCTAACGGTGAGGCGATCCGGCGTCTGTGCGTTCTCGATCCGGATCCAGCGATCGTCCAGCTGGCGCTCACAGACGCCGGCGGTCATGTGGTCACGCTCGAGCATCGCCTCTACCCAGGTGGCCTCGTCGTCCGACGCGAGAACCCCGGCCGCACCGCGACGGTAGAGCTCACGCAGGATGACGTCGTGAGGGGTGCCAGGCACCAAGAGGTGCGCAACCGAAGCGAACATCTCGCGGTGCCGGCTGTTGCAGATGATGAGGCGGCGGTCCTCGTCGTACATGACGATGGCAGCCTCGAGATTCTCGATGGCCGAGACCAGCTGGCTCCGGGTACGCGACACTTCGGTCTCGGCGACGGCGCGCTGACGCACGAGATCGCTCATCAGCGAGCTCATGGTCAACAGATCCGTGACCTCGTCGGTCAACGGCGGACGGCTCGAATCGGCGAGCAGACGGTTCGCGGTCTCTCGCAGCTCGCGCAGGACGCCGGCCTGGGCCATCGCTTCGGCGTGCAGCTTCTGGTTGGCTGCAGTGAGCTCGGCCGAGGAGAGCTCGAGGCTTCTCGTGCCGAGGGTGACGTCCCGTTCGAGCTGTGCGTAGCTGTCGCCGAGGGCCTCGAGGAAGCGAGGAAATGCGGCCACGATGCGCGCGTGCAGCTCCGGGTCGGATTGCGGCGCGGCCAGTACCGACGCAATCTTCGATGCGCCGTCGGGATCGGCGACGCCGAAGTGTCGGCGCAGCTGCCGAGCGAGAGTCTTACTTGCGGCCATCAACTTGCCGGCAGAGCGGGTCTTTCGGTGATGTGGGTGATCGTCATGGTCTGGTTGTGCAGCCGGCACTCCAGCCCGGAGAGCATCGGGCTGATCTCGCCGTACGAGTAAAAGCCGGCGATCTTTGCGCGCCGGCCGAAGACGCCCGCCACCGCCTCGACCTCCTCGTCGACTCGCGCACCCATCACGAGCTTGCGCCCCACGCACGACACCAGCAACGCCAGGCCCTCCTGCACGTCGTCGAGCGTGCCCAGCGCGCGGCCCGCCGCCACCTCGGCTCCCTCCACCAGCGAATCGGTGTTGGCGTGCATGAGCCGCAAGTAGCCATGCTCGACCACGTCTCCCGCGAGGATCAGCGAGCCGACCGCTTCGTCGATCCCGAGGATGGTTCGAATCAGCCCGACGGCCGTCAGATCGTCGCCCAGCATCTCGAAGGGAAAGAGCAGGCCCGATGCCGGCAGCCCGGCGGCATACTCGCCGAGGTACCGTTTGTAGACATCGAGCGCGGGTTGACCATCGAGCTCGTAAAGAACGTTGGCGACGGCTCTGGTCACCCGCCGCGCGGGACCGAAGGGCCGCCAGCCGTGAAAGCTTCCGTGGCGCAGCTCGATGCGCGGGCCATGGAATCCGATCGCCACGATCTGTCGTGACGAAACGCCCTCGCGCGAGATGGTCCAGGTCTCCTTGAACGCCCCACCGTCACCCGCCAGCCCGCCGGCGAGGTTCACGTGGGCCGGCAGCACAGAACGAAAGCCCTCGATGAGAGCGCTGCCGTTGATGTCGACGCCCTGGCCGTAGACCACGACGTCGTGCAGCCCCTCGCCGACCAGCAACTCGCCAAGCCGGCGTCCCGCCGACGCTGAATCCGACATGTCGTGCAGGCGGGTGGTCACGACCCGGAACGCGGGATCGTCGAAGTGAGCCGCAGTCACCACGAGCCCCCCATCACTGACCACCGATGCCGAGATCTCGCCCGCGGTCGAACACCCCACGATCTCGGCCCCCGGGAAGGCCTCGCGCAGCCGCTGCCAGGTGGTGGGAGCTGTCATCGGCTCGACAGCGCCAAAGACCCAGACCAGCTGCGGCGCAGCCGCGACCAGAGCACTGAGATCCTCGCCCACCAAACCCCCGGGGAACGCCCGTGTCTCGACGCGCATCAACAAGAAGATCGACGGGCTGAGCGGCGCCTTGAGGTTTGGTCCGAAACCGGTTGCCCGGCATGTCACGGAGTGTCGAGGAAGGGCGGAAGCCGAGAAGGCGAGAATCGATTCGTAGACGCAGACAATGAAAGAATCATGCGCACTCGGCCACCGCTGGAGTGTCTTAGAGATCCATGACTTCCTCGACGTTGGGCCTGCGCGCCGCCCTCCTTCTGGTGGCGGTGTCGGCTTGTCAAAGCCGCGGCCCCGAAGGCACGCGACCCGCTGGGTTGATCATGGGTGCGACGGGGGGGGCAGCGGCGAGTACCGCCAGCGGTGGGGCCGCAGGAGTGACGACCGGAACAGGCGGAACGGCGGGAGCTGGCGTAGACGTCGCGGGCCCCTCGGCTTCGGATCTGCCCGTCTCCCTGGACGGGAGCGAAGGCTCGGCCGACGGCCCACCCAACGCCATCGACTTGCCGCCACTCGATGCTACCAACGACGTCGTCACGAACGACGTGGTGACTCGCGTCTGCGACCAGACCCACGCGGGCGAGCCGGCCCCCCTCGATCTCGTGTTGCTCGTCGATCGCTGGACCGGCATGAGGTCGGACTGGCCGATCATCACCGCGGCCTTGAAGCAGTTCATAGGAGACCCAGCGTCGGCCGGGATCAGCGTCGGGCTGCAGTTCTTTCCCGCCTTGAGCTGCAACAGCGATCTCGACTGCGGCCAGCCGCAGCGCCCCGGGATCGAGGACCGCAACCTCGATTGTCGCCCGACCGAGGTCTGCTTCGAAGCCAACGGCAGGCCGTCGGCCCTCTTCTCGGGGTGCGACAGCCGCGACGAAGCACGCGGATGCCCCAGCCCGCAACGCTGTCGGCGGCTGGGCCATTGCGCCGACAGCCTGCAGCCCTGTGCCCTGGGAGGCCCCGCCTGCCCCGGTGGTCAGACCTGCGTCCCCACGGGCAAGGCGTGTCACCGCTACCTGAGTTACGCGGGTGCCTGCGTGGCCCCGCCTTACACCGGCTTGGCGGCAGACCTGCAGCTGCTACCCGCGGGCGCCCGCTCGTTGTCGAGAACAATCGATGTAACTTACCGCGCTCTCGAACGGAGCAAGCCCACCCTCTTTGCGTTGCGTGGCACGCTGGATCGGCTGCGCCAGCACGCTCAGCAGCATCCCCAACGACGGGTGGCGCTGGTCCTGGTGACGGACCCCTACGATGAATCGTTCTGCCTCGGCTCGCAGCCTCGCCCGGCCGTCGTCGCCGCCGACGTTGCCGCGATCACAGCGGCGCGAACCCAGTCGCCCCCGATCTTCACGCACGTCGTGGGGCTCACGAGCTACGTCAACACGTTGACCATGCCGACGCTGGAACAGTTCGCGCAGGCTGGCGGCACAGCCCCCCCTTTGACGGTTTCCCGCAGGGCCGAGGGTTTCGCCATCAGCCTCCAGGCCGCGTTGGCGCAGGTTCGCACAGCCGCGCTGGCGCGCCCGATCTGCGTCTCACCACGCTGACATCGCGGCCGTTGCGGACGTCGGGCTCGCGGCGCTGCGGTGTTCGCAGTCCCGCATTCGCCGTCGCACGTGAGCCAGGCAGCGTCGCCCCCGAAGGCCGCACGCCCTGGATGCACATGGCGAGCTACACCGGCGTCGCCACCTCCGAGAACATCGCCGCCGGCTACTGGACGCAGAACTACGGCCGACGCTGAGGCCCGCGCCCCACTCGATCCCGGTCTCGCCAATCGAATCGACGGACGATCCGTGTCGTCTTCAGCCCGCTTGGTTGCAAGCCGCGATGTCGCCGCTGGGGAAGATGGCGGGCACACCGCTGGTGATGCGAAGCACGCGACCGTCGCGCGCGATCGTGACCGTCGCGCGCCGGGAGGTGCCGTTCACCAACCCCGCGTACCGCGCGGCCACCTGCCCGTCCGGATCCGAGAGGAACGGAAAGGGAGCGCCGAGGCTTGCCTTGAACTTCGCCAGAGTCGCGGGATCGTCGACCGAGATCGCAACGAGTTTGGCCTGGCGGGTGACGATCTCGTCGTGGCGCCTGGTGTATGTGCGGAGCTCTTGCGTGCAGCCCGACGTGAAGGCGCGCGGGTAGAACGCCAGGATCACCGGTCCGTGCGCCAGCAGCACGGCCAGGCTGACCATCGAGCCTTCGCTGCTCATGAGTGAAAACGGCGGCGCTTCATCGCCGACACCGACCAACCCCTGGCGGGTCCCGCCGAGAAGCCCCGAGATGCGCTGGAAGAGGGACATGCCAGCGGTTGCTATACCGCGAAGCTCACCCCGGGCCAACTCGCGACACGCTGGGCCGCGGGCCGGGCTGACGTTGCGATCAGGGGATCGGGCTCTTGACGTTGAACTTGTCGGTCGAGCCCTTGTGATAAAGGCGGATGTTCTTGAAGTTGGCCCGGCACATTTGCGCGCCGTCGCAGTGGTAGTTGCCGAACTTGAAGTACCAGAGCGCATTTCGCTCTTTCTGCGTGGTGACCTTCAAGCAGTTGTTCAGCCAGATGCGACCCTGGCCGGTCGGGATGTTGAAGGCGATCTTCAGGTTGACCCACTTGCCCGCAACACCGGATGCGACGGAACCAGCGCGGTCACGCATGTTGCCGCCGTTGTGTTCGATGTACGTGCCGATGTTGCCGCCGCGGGTGCCCGCCGACTTGAACTGATGGATGACGGTGCCGTTGCTGCCGTTCTCGACCATCACGTCGAGCGACATGAGGTGCTCGCCCGTACCGATGTCCGAAAAGCGCGTCTCGGTGCGCGGCTTGGTGGTGTTGTTCGCCTTGTGCGGCTGATCGTTCGATTGGATCCAGGTCGTATAGATCCCGTTCTCGAACTTGAAGCGGTCCTTGGCGGCCAGGTTGCGCGGCCGCTGCACGACGAAGGAATCCTTGTATTCGGTCCACCCGACGGTCGGATCCTCGGGGCACTCCATCGTGACGATGGGAGGGACCGGCTGATCGCTGTAGTAAAGCGGGATGAGCGGCTGCTGGCCCACGCCGCCGTAATCGACAGGACCGCCCGGCGTCGGTGTGCTCACCTCCGGGTTCGTCGGCGAGCCGGCGTCGGTGGTCGGTCCAGCGCCACCCGTGCCCGGTGCACTCGCGTCGGCCTCACCGTTGCCGCCGCCCGCGCCTCCCGTCGCCGGCGATCCACCGGTGCCGGTGCCGCTGCTGCCGCCCGTGACCGTCGCGCTACCGCCGGTACCGCCGCCTCCGCTGCTGCCGCCGGTCGAAGTCGAACCTCCCCCGCCGCCGCTGCCGCCCGAGCCCCCAGCCGACGCTCCGCCCGACGCCATCTTGCCGCCAGTTCCCGCAGGCGCGTTCGGTTCAGAACCGTCCCCCGCGGGCGCGCAGCCCACGAAGAGGCCCAACGCCGTCATTCCAAGGACTCTTCCGAACCGAGCGAGTGCTGCCATGTGCCACCTGAAAAGCGGGTTGAGAGGGCGACGTAAGATACCTCTTAGTGTCGTTGTCCCACCCGCGGAGATCGCTTTTTCGTCGTGACGGACGAAAGATCAGCGCACGCACGGCGGGCCCTGCCCCGACCGGGAGACTCACGGCTGCCACGAACGGTTCTCCCTGCCCGTTTCAGCGCGCCACCCGCACCTCGACAGCCGGATCGTCCTTGCCGTCCCCGTGCGTGCCGATGTTGGGTCCACCGGTGGCGCCGAGGACCTCGCAGAAGCGCGAGGTCACGGATAGGATTTGCTGCGATCGTAGAGCGCCTGGACCTGCGTGTCGGTGAGACCGGAGCAGCCAGTGAGACTCGAGACCCGCGCGGTCTTCGTGCTCTGGTTGTAGATCTGAAGGTGGCTGCCGATCAGCCTGAGGAAGGCGAGTTGCCGGCCGACGAAGCCGCTCTTGACGGTCGCCCCGGCGGCCACTGCGCTCACCGCCATTTGCTTGGCACCGGCCTTCACGAAGAGCGTGATTTTCACGGAAGCGCCGCCGAGGGTCTGGTTGTTCCAGCTACCAAAGGCTTGCCAATCCGCCTCCTCGCGACGGCCATAGGTCAGACCGCCCAACGTAAGTGGGCCATTGCCGAAGCGGCGCACCGCTGGATAGGGGCCGTCTTCACCGAGGCCGAGATGGAACGCGAAGTCGCTGTCGACCGCCAGCTCGAACGACACGATGAAACCGTCGCTCGGCATCGGCTCGCGCTGAAGCAAGCTGTCGCGCGGAAGGATCACGCCCGCAGGGCTGCTCGCGAGGGCCGGCTTGGCGGCAATCGAGTCAGCCGGTGGCCAGATGATGCGCCAGGGATCGCTGCTGTAGCTCAGCTGCGCCCAGCGATCGGAGATCGCATTGGGGCAACAACTGGGGCCGCACGCAGAGTAGGTACAGGTGTTGGGATTGCAGGTCCGCGTGCCGCCACAATCGCCACACCCTTCGGCCTGCCCGCTGCACGTCTCCTTGCAGACCAGGCGACAGCTTCCGCCCTGGCAGACGCCATTGGCGAGCGCCGTGCTTGCGCACTTGTCGCAGCTGGTTCCGCAGGCGCTGGCGTCGCTGTTGTTGGGCGTCTTGGGACAGGCAGCCGAGTTCCAGACCCCGGCCACGCACGTGCGTTGGCCGCTTCCACACGTCGTCGAGCAGTCCTGCGCAAGCTCTTCGTCGATCTTGCCGTCGCAGTCGTTGTCCTTGTTGTCGCAGACCTCTGTCTGGGGCACGCAAGCAGGCGCGCAGTCGCCCCCGCGACAGCCGCGCCCGCCGCATTCGTTCTTTCGATCGTCGCCGTTGCCTTGGTTGGCGCAGCCGCCGGCAACACATTGCTGACAGCGTGGGCAGTCGGTGTCGACGCAGCATTGGTTATTGGGGATGCAGACAGCCCCGCACAGCTTACGACCGTTACCGCAAAGGTCGGCGCACGGTTGCTCATCCGGGATGCAGCGATCACCGCATTTGCGACCGGAGTCGCAGCGGAAGTCACAGGCGGTGCCGTTGCAGATGGCAGTGGCAGCCGCGGGCGCCGGACAGCGCGTACACGAGCTCCCGCCGCACGAATCGACGCTGTTGTTGCTGACACAGCGGTTGTCACAAAGATGGAAGCCGGCGCGACAGGCGAACCCGCACGCCTTGGCCTGGCAGGTGGCGTCGGCGTTGGCCGGAGGCGCGCATGGCGAGCACGACGTGCCGCAGTTGTTCACGTCGTCATCCCGCACGCAGTTGCCGCCGCAGTCGTGGGTACCGGTCGGACACATCTCGTTGCAGGGGCGATCGGCGGCGATGCACGAACCAGCACAGAGCTTGCTGCCGCTGGGGCAGGAGCTGCCGCACTTGCTTCCGTCGCACGTCGCCGTGCCACCGGTCGGCGCCGAGCAGGCCGTGCAAGCCGTGCCACACGAGGCGGGTGAAGTATTGGCCAAGCAACGATCGCCACAGCGATGAAAGCCGGCATTGCAGACGAGCTCGCATTTCTCGCCGTCGCAGGTGGTGACGCCGTTGGGATCGCTCGGGCAGGTCAGACACGCTTCGCCGCAGGCCGCGACGCTCTTGACGTCGACGCACAGAGAGTTGCAAGCGCGTTGGCCCTTGGGACAAGTGTTGTCGCAAGGAGCTTTCTCATCGATGCAGCCGTCGAGGCAGACCTTCTTGCCCGCCGGACAGGTGGCGCCGCAGCGGGTGCCATCGCAACTGGGTGTGCCACCGGCCACCGGAGGACAGGGAGCGCAGGCGCGACCGCAATTGGCGGGCGAACGATCGTCCACACAGGTGGCGCCGCAGGTGTGGAAGCCGGGCTGGCAGGCGGGATCCTGAGGCAACGACATCACGTCGGCGCCGACGTCGGGCGCAACCGGCCCATCGGCCTCACTCGGGCCAACGGCACCACCCGCGCCTCCGCTCGCAGGGCTGTCGCTGCTGCCGTCGTTGCCTGCCATGCGCTCGGGGTTGACGGAGCCGTCGCGCCCGCCGGGTGCGCGGTTCGGCTTGGCGCACGAAACCAGCGCCACCAGGGCCAGCAGCAGCGGTCCCAAAGTCCGTGCATACCCAACCCGCTCCTCACGACACAATCGATAAGCCAACATATGACCCTCTCTTTGCCGGAACCGTCGCACGACTCCGCCCCGTTTCAATCAAATGAATCATCGAAACGCGACGACCTGCGGAATCTCTGGCGTGAGAAAGCGCGCTACCCGCGACCACGAAAACCCGACCGCGGTGTCGACGAAGGGGCGTCGATCGAATCGAGCTCGAACACGGTCCATGACCTACCGGAGGCGTTCGCCTCGCGACGCAGGAATTCGCCGCTCGTGTAGTCGGTGATGACTGCGGTCCAGAATTTCTGGGCAGCCAAATTCTGCGTGGCAACTCTCACGACCCAATGCCCTGGAACCTCGGTCCACAGCGCGTGCGCCGCCTGCGTCCCGACCTGCGACCGTCGATGGCGGCGCAAGACGAAGAACTCGGCGATGTCGAGGTCCTCAGGACGGGAGGTCGCCGGCGATCCGACGCGAGCAAGTACGAACCCAGCAATCTCATGCCCCAACCGGATGAAAGACGCGAAGCGCCCATCCGAGCGATCACAGTAGGACATGAGGTCGGGGTATCCGAACCGTCCGTCAGCGCCGATCGCGAGACCAAACACGGGGCTGAGGTCGTGACAATAGAGCTCGAGCAGGTTGGCGAGCATGGGCGCCTGTGACGATTCGATTCTCTCGAGCTGGATTATCGACGATGGGGGAATCACGGGTTCTTCAACGTAACCGCTGGCTTGCCAGTCGTCTGCGAAGAATTTACCACCCGGCAGCACACGGGAAGTTCTGGCTCGCCCGCCGCCTCCAAATCGGCAGGCTTTCTTTCCCGCTTCATTCCAGCGCGCTGTGCAACCCGTGCCGCTCAGACTTCGCCGCCTTCGCGGTCTCTTCTAAGCGAATCGCGTGGGTACCTCGTGCGTCGCACCGCCGGCTGTTCCTCACAACGATATCTGGGGTCAACCGTGAAGAACGCTCCCGCACTGGCCCCAACCGCGTCGCCTGGCTCGACGTCGATGGTTCCCGCTGCCGCAAATTCGTCGGTCGCAACCCGCCGCGCCAGGGTCGCGCGTGCGTTCGCCGAAGAGTTCGACTACGTCTACCGAACGTTTCGCCGACTTGGGCTGCAGCCGGCGCAAGCAGAGGATCTCACGCAGGAAGTCTTCGTCATCCTGTGCCGGAGATGGAGTGACTTCCACGACGAACTGCCCCTGCGGCCTTGGTTGACAGGCATCGCCCACCGCGTGGCCCTTGATCACGCTCGTAAGCACAAAGACGTCCCCACCGCCGAGCTCGATCAGGAGGACGAGAGCTCGCGGCCCGACGATCGGCTGGCTTCGGCGCGCGATCGAAAGCTGGCGCTGCGCGCGCTGGCGAGGCTCCCCGAGCGCGACCGCGCAGTCTTGGTCAGGCACGAGCTCGACGGAATCTCGATTCGCGCCATAGCCAAAGAATGGTCTATCCCCTTCTTCACGGTGGCCGCTCGGCTGCGACGCGCGCGTGTGCGTTTCGCCAAAGTGGTGAAGCAACTGCAGCTGGGCAGAGGGCAGTTGGCGGTGATGCTGCTGCCGGCACGCGAAATTGAACCAGAACGCTGGGCACGGATCGTTCCTCGTCTTTCCCATCTGCCTCCCCCCCCGCTCTCCCGACGCGAAAACGGGGGCATTCCGCAGGCGTGCATCGCTCGGACACTCCCGGCACTGGCTGCGTTGGCGGTCACCGTAGTTGGCCTCCTGTTTGGGTTTGCCCACCGACAGCGATCTCTTCGTGTCGGCATTGCGGATGCGAAGGCGGTGGTGGACGTGGGCAAGTCGGTGGCGCCAGCGCCGCCGCGGCTGTTGGGCCCCCTTTCCCCGACGTCGGCGGTAACACTTCCCTCCGCCCTCGCCAGCCCCTCCGACCCCGCGGAGAGTCTCGAGCACGGCCTGATTGCCCGGTGGCGGTTCGAGGACGGGCCCAACAGTCTGGTGGCGCAAGACTCCTCCGGTAACGGCCGGCCTTGCCTGGTTCACGACCTCGACCTCGCGGCAGCCTGGGTGGAGGGCGCGGTCGGGCGGGGGCTCGACCTGGGTCGCACGGGGTGGCTGGAATGCCCCTTGCCCGAGGCACGAGCGGGCGTTGCCTTCGAGCTGTCGATGGCGATCTGGATGAAGCAGGTTCCCACCAGGAAGAAGCGCGACTCCGTGCTGCTCACGCGGCAGCTCGGTGATGCCGACGCCAGCCATCTCTTCTGGTTCGGCGTGCGTGAAAATTTCCTCGCGGTCTGGAGCGGGGCGTGGGACGGGTGGACCACCGCGACCCTGCCCAGACCCGGTGACTGGACCCACGTCGCCTTCGTGCACGCGCAGCAAGAGACGCGCCTCTACGTGAACGGCGCCTTGGTCCGGCACAAGAACAAGCAGCTGCCGCGGGGCGAAGGGCTGGTACAAAGCGCGCTGACCATCGGTGGAACGCGCTTCCGCCCCGAGCCTGAGCTCGTGCGCCACCACTTCGACGGCCTGATCGACGAGGCCGTGGTCTACGACCGCGCGCTCAGCGAAGCCGAGATCGCCGGCCTGGCCGCGCGCGGCGACTGAATCTAGCCGACGGCGAGGATCTCGGGCACCCGCCCCTTCGGCAGCTCGGCCGCACCGAAGTCGTCGACGGGAGAGCCATCGGGTTTGGTGACGCCGACCGCGCCCAACAGAGTATTGAGCAGCAGGTTGAGGTTGGTCCCCTGGTTGGCCAGCGAGACGTACCGGCCCGTGGAGAAGTAGCCGCGAGCGCGACCAGCGATGACCCACGGGATGGGCGAGAAGTTGTGCCAGCCCACGGCGTTCTGGTTGGTGTAAGCAACGAAGCCCTGATCCAGCAACGGCCCGCCCGGCGTCGTCATCGCCGCCATGCGATCCATCATGCGTTTGAACATGCGCATGTAGATGCGATCGATCTGGTGGTGCATCTCATGGGCGTTAGCGATTCGCGTGGCGTTGTCGCCCAGCCCCGATTCACTCCGGTGAGCGATCTTGTGAAACGGCATCCGGGGATGGCCCGGCAGCGCCCAGTTGTTGTTGTCCGAGCGGTCGCCGATCTTGAAGACGCCGACACGCGTGTAGCCCGAGGCCGCGGCGAAGGCCATCAAGTCCAGGAACACGTTCATCGTGGCTTCGGTGAAGTCACCGCTGTAGTACTTGGGCCCGCCGGCGCCGGCACCAGCGACGTCTTTCAGGCTGGTGTCCGTGTCGGGCGCCAGCTTGCCGGTCAGGGTCACCTCGATTTCACGAATCGCGGTGAAGTGTCCGTCGAGGCGCCGACGGTCGTCCATGCTGAGGTCCGGCCGACCGAGCAACCGCTTCATCTCGGCACGCACCAGATCGTTGACGCTGAGACGGCGCTTCTGGATGAGGCCCGCCGCCGCCGGGTCTCCCTGGGGCGTGACGCCCACCATTCTCTGATAGGCGGTCATGGGATTGTCGTCGCCGAAGCGCTGGCCATTGCGTCCGCGGTACGAGACGGCGCCGATGGTGCGCGGCCCGCGGGTGATCTTCACGACCAGCGGCTCACGCCCGGGCGGGTTCTTCTCGCGCGCTATGCGATTGTCGAGTGATTCCCCAAACGCGGTGGGAATGGGCTCGCTGATGTTCTGCTGCGCAGTCAGGATCTGACAGTCGGCGCTGTTGTGACTGTCGCCGCTGCTGCGAAAGGGCAGCTTGATGCCTTTGAGAATGAGCAAGCGGTCAGCGTGATCGGCCAGCTCACCCAGCGCACGGTTGGCCGCCAGGTCCGCGGCCAGGCCTGCCCGGGTGAGGGGACCGGGCGTGCGCGGCCAGAACTTGTCGGGCTCGAGGCTGTTGTAGGCCTGCGCCACGCCATTGGAGCCTACGATGATGAGGGCAAAGTCACCGCTTGCCGGAGCGGCTGTCGCCCGGCGCGGGGAGAAGGCATCGAGCAGGGGCAACCCGAGCGTGGTTCCGCCGAGGCCTTTGAGAATCGCGCGTCGCGAACGAGATGGCTGCTTCATGGTGTTTCCTCAAGGCAGACGGGTGACAAAGCTGTCGTCGGTCACGACCGTCACGGCCAGCGCCTGCAGCGATGCGCGTTGGCTCAGCGATCGTGCGGCCAACCACTTCACGAACGGCTCGTCCTCACGACGGGCCGAGCGCCCGTGCAGGTAGCTGAACCATCCGCGCGTGTAGCACTCGTGAACCTCGGGACTCTCGGCCAGAAGACGGCTGAATTCGACGGCATTGGCGAAACGCTTGGCGCCCGAGGCAAAGGAGTAGCTATCGGCCGCGTTGACCGGCTCTCCGCCTTCAGTGGCGCGATACCGGCCGAGCGCATCGAAGTTCTCGAAGGCGAAGCCGGCTGGGTTGATGAACCCCTTGTGGCAGCCCGCGCAGGTGTCGGGGCTGGTGATCACGTCGACCCGCTGACGGTTGGTCCGCGCCGACGCCGGTGGCTGGGTGATGTTCTCGGTGACGCCGGGGGGCGGCGCCAGGTCGAGACACAGCAAGTGATGATTGATGAAGGCGCCGCGCAGGATGATGTCGGATTCGATCTCGCCGTGGCGGGCGAGAAAACCGACCTGCGTGAGGAACCCGGCTCGCTGTTTTGGGTCGAGGTCCACGCGCACGAAGTCGCTGCTGGTCGCCGGCAGTTTCACGCCGTAGAGCGGAGCCAAGGTCGCGTCGACGAAGGTAAAGGGCGCCGTGAGCAGATCGGCCAGCCCCTTGCCGCTGGTGAAGATCTCGCCGAGAAAGAGCTGACCCTCCTTGATGATCGAGTCCCGCCACGCCGGCTTCCACTCGGGAAACTTCTGGGCGTCCTTCTCGATCTCGGTACCGAGACTGCGAAGGTGGAGCAGATCTTCGTGGAAGTCGAGGCCGGGCCCGCCGGTCTTGCCCAGCAGGCGCTCGGCTTGGCCCTTGAGCTGCTCGTGGCTGCCGAGAGAATCGCCCGCGGCCGCCGCAAACAGCCCGTCGTCGGGCATGCTGCCGGTCAACGCGTAGGACAGCTTGGCAGCGATCTCGTAGGCGCCCAGTCGTTGGCGGCCCTGCCCGGTGCCAAGCTCGGTGCGATAGAGGAAGTGTGGCGATTGCAGCATCGCCTCGATGGTCAGCTGTGCTCCGGCAACGAAAGGGTCGACACCGGTCACCACGCCAGCGCCCTGGTCGAACAAGGCTGTGTAGCTGGCGATCTCCTCGGCGTCGAGCGGTCGACGGTAAGCGCGCAAGCCGAAGTCACGGATGAAGACCAGGGCCCGCTCTTTTCCGCTGCTGGGCGCATTGGCGGGAATGATCCGCGCCAGAGCCATCGGATCGCGAGCGACCTTTTGCGCGAGATCTTCCGCCGCAGTCTGATAGTCCGCGCGCAGGTTGTCCGATACCGACAACACTTCGCCGTTGTTGGCAAACGTCCCCGCGGCGTCGGTGGGGAACTTTGCCGTCACGCTCATCGTGGCAGGCAGGCGAAGCAGATCGCGCACGGTGCTCTCGTACTGGCGATGGCTGAGGCGCGCTAGCCGTGTGGTGGTTACCGCGGCCGCGACCGGGCGTTCTTGCGGCGGCGGCGGATTGGTCATCGGCGCACCGGGGCCGGGGCCACTCGTCGGTGACGTGCCGCCTGTGGGCGTCGTGCCGCCTGCGGGTGTGGTGCCGCCTGCCGGCGACGTGGTGGCGCCGCGCATTCCGGGCGTTGCAGAAGCGCCGCCGGCACCGGGTTCGACCGTGCCCACACACGCTCCCGCCGACAGCAGGACACAAAAGGGCCAAACGGACTTCTTCATGTAGGACCGCCTTCGAGGGATCGCCTTCGATACTGCCGGGGTCCCAACGCCGCCCTTGGACTCGCGTCCGTCACCATGCCCGCAACCCCAAGGTCGATTGGGTCGAGAGCGTTCAACGTATACTTTTTTCTTCGGCCTCCAGACCTAGCCACATGACCAATCGGCACTCGCCGACGGCATGAGCCGGCAGATCGTTGCGTTTGCAACTCTTGCCGACCGGAAAGACAGCTGGCCATCCAGCCGGGCGTATTGCGGCATCCACCGCATCGACTCGTTCGCCGAAGCTGACCGCGCGTGGCGCACGAGCATCGAGCGTCGATGGTCGACGAAGCGCCAGCCGATCCCGACAGCGGATCGGATCAGCGCGGCGGCAGGTGGGCAGGACAACACGCCCCCCGCACCACCGACGATCTTGGAGTCACGACTGGGGGCGCTTTGACCCCACGGTCGGCAATGCGCGGTGGCCGAGCCCGTCGGCTATCGCCGGAGCTCGAGGACCACCACCGTGTCGATCTCGTCGCGCATCGCCGCCGGGAGAATCAGCACCCGTTTGGCAGCGTCGAACGTCACCGTCTTGCCTCCCTTCATGAGGCGGGCCCGTTTGACCGTTCCGGTGAGCCCCGGCAGCGTGATCTCGTCGCCCGGGGCCGCCGCGCCGTCCAGCACGTGCACGAACACCTTGTTGCCCTTCTGGGTGGTCACGCCCCAGGGCTGAGGTGGCACCGGACCGCCCCGGGTACCGTAGATGGATTCGCCGAATTGCCGGGTCCAGGCGCCCATCTCGCCGAGCTGCTCGACCACCTCGGGAGGGAACTTGCCCGTGGCCAGGGGGCCCACGTTCAGCAGCAGGTTGGCGTTGCGCCCGGCTGACGCCACGAGCATGTGCACCAGCGTCTTGCTGCTCTTCCACTGCGTGTCCGACTTCTTGTAGCCCCAGGAGACGTTGGTGGTCTGGCACATCTCCAGCGGCAGGGCCCCGATCTTGGAGTCGGTGTTGAAGCCGGCGTGGTTCTGCCCGGGCAAGTCCTTCTCGAACATCTGGAAGTCCTCGCCCTCGAACGGCGCCAAGTGGTGGTTGTTGCCGATCAACGCCGCCGGCTGCAGCTTGTGGATGAGGTCGTACGTCCGCCGCAGGCGCCAGTCGATCTGGGTGCGAGAGGGATCGGCCGTCGGATCGGCCGCTGGATTCTTGCCCAGTTTCTTGATCTGCTGATCCCACCAGCCGTCGAACCAGATGCCGGCCACCTTGCCGTATCTGCCCCCCAGCAGCTCGCCGAGCTGGGCGTCCATGTAGTCGAGGTACCTGTCGAAGCTGCCCGAGTCAGGCCGGCCGGCGTGTTGGCCGGTGCGACCGCGGGGGAAGTAGTCGGGGTGATGCCAGTCGAGGTGCGAGTGGTAGAAGAACAGCTTCACGCCCTGCTTGCGGCACTCGTCGGCCAGCAGCTTCAGCACGTCCTTCTTGTAGGGTGTGCGATCGACGATGTCCCAGTCGCTCACCTTCGAGTCCCACATGGCGAACCCGTCGTGGTGTTTGCTGGTGATGGTGATGTACTTCATCCCGGCGCGCTTCACCAAGCGTACCCACTGCACCGGATCGAACTCGGTGGGGTTGAATTGCGGGGCGAACCGTTCGTACTCAGGGATGGGGATCGCGCCCTTTTCCATGATCCACTCTGACCCTCCCGACACTGTCTTGCCTTTGTGCTCGCCGCCCGGGACGGCGTACACGCCCCAGTGAACGAACAGCCCGAAGCGGGCGTCCTCGAACCAGCGCCGGTTGGCCAGGTTCTCTGGCGCCGGCACGTAAGCGGCGGCGGCCGGCGCGGAGGTGGGCTGCGCCTGGGCCAGCGCAAGGCCGGGCAGCGCGGCGGTCAGGACGAGCGCCAGCGCGGCGCTGCAATCACGAAGAGGCGACGGGCGAAGCATGCGCCATCGTTGGCCCTACCGGCCCCGGGGTCAAGGCGGGTGGCAGGAGATAGCCAACCCGTCCGACACCCGCAGCCGCGCGACGGGCTGGCGGTGGGATCGACTCACGCATACGCTCGGGTCAGGCGGGCGTTCGAGCGGCATGAAAAGGCCACCGGCGCCGTTGATTGAAAGGCCCTCATGCAACCGCGCTTGCGACACTTATCAAGGCCCACGTTCATGCTCGCTCGCGTCGGACTGCTCGCCTTGGTATGGGGATGCAGCTCGAGCGGGCCCAAGACGCCGGATCCGGAGGCGAAGATTCTTGCGGACCTGTTGCAGCCCTCCATGGCGGTGGGCCCGGCCGCTCTGCAGAAGTTCGCCACTCTCGTAGCCGCGAACGACCCCGGACCCGGTCGGAGCGCTCGTAAAGAGCCTGCAGGTCGAGCCGGCCGTCGCGGGGGTTGGCCGGATCGGCAAGAGCTCGATCGTCATCGTGTTCAAGAATGGAATCGGGGTGGGCGTGTCACTGGCGGAGATGACGAGCAACAGGTGGCAGACGCGTCCATCTGCGACTCCGGCGGAGGTGAAGCCGAGTCACCCCGCTGTTCACAACAGCCCCGGGCGGAGCGAAGCCGCATCGGTCGTGCCGAGCTCCGTGCTGGCCAACATCTTGTGTGATCCCAAAAACTACCCGACGACGAAAACCGCATGCATCGTGAGGGCGTTCGCCGAAGAAATGTCACAAGACACAAAGACGGTCGCGGATCCGCTGTCCCGCGCCGGCTTTACCATCCGGAACTACGGCTTGACCTCGGTGGATGAGGTCGTTGCCTTGCACAATGGACTCAAGGATTGCGGGGTCGTCTACGTTCGAACTCATGGGGTCATGAACGAGGACTTTGCGTACGAATTCTCGGGCGCCGAGGCCGGTGCGGGCTGCGACCCCGCCACTCCGACCAAGAACCACTGTGGCAATCACCTGATGACCCAGATCGCGTTGACCAAGGGCACTGCCTTGCCAACCCTCCAGGCGCTCAAGACGAAACTCGGGCGGCTCGTCAGAAGCTTCGGGTCGTCACCACATACCTCGAAGGACGGGACGACCCAGACGTACCTGACCCTCGCTCCCGAGTTCTTCGCCGACGTCAGCTACAGCAACGCCCTGGTCTATGTGGATGCCTGTCACAGCGACGCGCCCATTCCAACCCCGCCCGGAGGCGATCAGCTTCGGGAGGCGTTCACGCAGAACGGGGCTGGGTCATTCCTCGGCTGGTCGAAGGCGGTGCCGGAGTCTATCGCTTCGGCCGCAGCGCAAGGGATCTTCGAAAAGCTCGCGCCGAAGGTCAGCAACATCGACTCGCTCACACTGTCAGCGCCGAGTAGCCAGGCCGCGGGCCAGTCGTATCTGCCGACAGTGACGATCGCGCCCGCGCAAGGCGGTATCGACATCAGCCTCGTGGTCTCTCGCACCGACGGACGCCGCTACGGCGGGACCAAAACCACGGATGCGAGCGGCCTCGTGACCTTCGACGCCATCCCTGGCGGTGCGGCGGGTACCGTCGACACGCTCACGGCCTCGGCGGGAGGCGCCGCCGATTCGACAATGGTTGCAACCGTGGTGAAGAACGATCCTGCCTTGCAGGTGGACTACTCGCTGTTCAGCGATGACGTGAGCATCGCGAACCTGAACGAGACCTCCGTCAAGGACTTCAACTTGGCATGCGCCAACGCCAAGCTCACGTCGCGAGGCACGAAAGTGACGTTCAGCGGTGGCAGCGACGGCGGTACCCTGCCCTGCGGAGCCGGGAGCCCCTACGTCAACTGCACGCCGCCGTCGAATCCAAACATTCCAGCGTGCGTGCCGGGCCAGTATCAGTGTGCCGACAGTCAGAAGTGCTACGCCACTGAGCAGGACGCCCTCGACAACTGCGCACCCATCTGGTGCGTGAGGTGCCACTAGAAGCGCCCGACGGGCGCGAAAGCCACCGACCGGCGAAACGGGCGCGAAAACCGCCGACCGGCGAAACCGGCGCGCCTCTCTCGTGATCGCAACGACTCAATTCGGGCGAGCCCGAAAGACTAACCCGAGCGGGTGACGGATTCCCACACGAGCAGTCGCAGAGCATCGGCGTGGGTTGCGGCGGTGTAGCGCGAACGCAGACGCGCGACCAGGTCGGGGGGCGCGGGACGGACGCGCCACGGCGCAACGTCGCGGGCGGAGGCACTTGCAGCGCGCCCCATGCGATCGATCTCGTAGTCGACGGCTTCGACGGCCTGCTCGAGCGTCGAGAACCGATCGACCGCCTCGCCGTCGCGCGCGACCTCCCACAACTTGCCGCGCGCGCCGCGCTTGAGCACGGTGACAGCGCTGGGACGGCCGGCGCGCGCCTCGAAGTGCAGCCCCACCCCGAAGCGGCCGAGCGAGAACCAGGCATTGCCCGAGATCGCGCGGACCTCGAGGTTTGGCTCGAGTGTGAGCGGGTCGAAGCTTGCGGCGCGGTCTTGAATCTCGCGCAGGGTCACGGCCCCTGCCTCGAGCTGGAAGTCGGCGTGATCGAGCATCAGCTGCAACCACGCACGGCGCGCTTCACCGACATCGCCTCCGCGCAGATCGAGATCGCGAGGGCAGCCGAACAGCGACGGCAGTGAGCACAAGCTCAGGTTGGAAACGTCGACGAAATCGAGAATCAGGCAGTCCTGCTTGCCCTCGGCGAGCCGCGTGCCGCGCCCCACGCACTGAGCGTAGAGCCCCTCCGAGCGGGTCGGCCGCGCCATCGCGATGCACGACACGCCCGGATCGTCGAAGCCCTCGGTCAGCACCGCCACGTTCGCGATGACCTGGATGCGGCCGGTGCGAAACTCGGAAAGCGCGTTCGCGCGTAGGGCGGCCGACATGCCGCCGTGGACGATGCCAGCGGGCACGCCGACCGCGTTCAGCGCGCGCGACAGATTCCGCGCATGGTTGACGGTGACACAGAACGCGATGGTGCGCCGGTCGCGCGCCAGCTCCTGAATCGAGCGGGCAACCAGCGCATTGCGCTCCTCGATATCGACCGCCTCGGCGAGTTCGTCGTCAGGAAAGTCGGCGCCGCTAGAGGTGATCCGACTGAGGTCAGCGGCGGTGTTGATCCGAAACCCCTTGAGCCGCGCGAGATAGCCGGCCTCGACCAGATCGGGGAGCGTCTTGCTGTAGACGATGCGCTCGAACACTTCATCGAGGCCCTTACCGTCGCCGCGCGCGGTGGTGGCGGTGAACCCGAGCAGCGTGCCCTCCCAGTCGCGCTCGAACGCGCCTAGCTGCCGCAGGATCCGCAGGTTGTCGTCGGCCGCGGCGTGGTGACACTCGTCGTAGATCACCAGGCCGAGATCGCGCCCTCGCAGCACCCGCGTGAGCCGCTCCTCGTGCAGCGAGCGCAACGATGCGACCACCACCTTCGCATCGCTGGCGGCGCGCTCGCTGCCGCGCTCGAGCGCCACCACACTGCTGCCACCCAGCGCGCGCTCGAGCTTCTCCTTCGCCTGCCCGAGCAGCTCCTCGCGATGGGCTAGGACGAGCACCTGCTTTCGCGCCAACCGCGCGAGGCGCGAGAAGATCACGGTCTTGCCAGCGCCCGTCGGCAGGCACACGACCATGCGCTTGGTGCCGGAACGCCGCGCGGCGAGGACCGCATCGATGGCCTCGCGCTGATACGGCCGCAGTTCGGGAACACCGCTCACACCGCGAACCTAGCCCGAGCCACCGAAGATGCGTGTGCGCAATCGGCGCTCCCAGTGCGGCCATCGCGAACGTCACCCTCGAGCTTTTTCCGCGGCCGCGCTGTTCGCATGGGAGCGGACGGGGCCCAAGCCTCGATTGGTCACGAGATCTATATGATCGAACAATGAATATGTAAATTGTCTTACCTATCGCTGGCCCTAACACTCTCGCGGAGATTGCCCCACAACCTTCGCGGCAGCCGCTGCTCACCGGCAGCGCTGCGCTTTCACGGAGAGTCGATCAGATGAAGCAACCATGTCCTCTGTTCACCGTTCAGCGCCCAGCGGCCGCCCTCAAAGGCCAAATGCGGCAACGACTGGTGGCTGCGATGCTTGCGGTGGCGTTCCTCGGCTGCACGGCCGAGATGCAGCCATCCCACGCGGTGCACGTCGCCCAGGGGGGGCATTCGGGTACCGCCAGCGGTGGACGCGCCGGCTCGGCACCACGCGGGACGGGCGGCAGCGGCGGAACGCCGAATCCCATGGGGACCGTGACGTCCGACGCAAGCGCCGCCGCCGACGTGGGCAGCAGCGACGCGGGCGCGGTCCTGGCTGACGCTGGCAACCCTGGCGACGCCGGCGGCGGCAAACCTGACGGCTCATCACCTGGGGCGCCGGCGTATAGCGCCATGCCGTGTCCATTCGCGCCCCCGATCGCTCGAAGGGTGACGTGCGGCATGGTGACGGTCCCCGAGAACCGCGCCGCGCCCACCGGCAAGCAGGTAAAGGTCGCCGTGGCGGTGCTCCACGCGAAGACGCCCAAGGCGGGAGTCTTGCCGCTGCTGTATGTCGACGGCGGACCGGGCGAGGCGGGCCTGCGTACGGTCTCGCGTGAATTTCCGGATGCGCCCCGGGGCGACTTTCTCCCGCTCGCGGAGCAACGTGATCTGGTCTTCTTCGATCCGCGTGGCACGGGCACCTCGACGCCGGCGCTGCATTGTGAACCGGCTCGCTCCGACGAGCGCGGGGCCACCGAGAAAGCCTGCCTGGCCCGGCTGGCCAGCGCCGGCGTCGACCCCACCCGCTATGGCACCATCGACAGTGCCGACGACATCGACGATCTACGAAAGGCCCTCGGGTACCAGCAGTGGGACGTGCTTGGGGCCTCTTACGGCACGCGGGTGGTGCTCGAGTTGTTGCGGCGACACCCGGCCGGTGTGCACGCCGCGGTGGTGGACTCGGTACTGCCGCCCGAGGTGGACTTGCTGGCCGAGACCGGACCGTCGGTCTATCGCGCGCTCGACCTGGCACTCGATCGCTGCGCCGCTGAACCCGCGTGCAACCGGGCCTATCCCAGGCTGGAAGCCACGCTCACGAAGCTCTTGGCCGACCTGCGCGCCAAGCCGGCCCCGGTGCGCCTGCCCGACGGCACCCGAG
>JANNNO010000434.1:0-3205 GCA_031398585.1 Myxococcales bacterium
CCCCGCGCCGATGCCGATCGCAGGGTTCGCCGCGACCGCGCCGATGAACATGAAGTTCCCCTACAGCACGCACTGGATGGGGCTCTTCAACGAGAACCCTCGCTGCGTCTCGATGACCTCGCTGTCGGACCTCGACAACGACGGCGATCAGGATTTTGCCTCGGGCCAGCGCGACGTCGCCTGCAGCGGTGCGAGTCCGCCGGGCGCTCCCATGATCTGGTGGGAGTATTGCGGCCCGGACAAATGGATCAAACATCGCATCGGCACCGGCTACAAATCCGCAGCCGCGGGCGGCGCAGCCGACTTCGACAACGACGGCTTCGTCGACGTCGTGGTCGGCGATTCCTGGTTCAAGAATCCCGGCGCGGGCGTTCGCACGGCTGCGCAGTGGATGCGCTTTTTGACCGGAGCGCCGGGGACCACCGAGGAGATCACGATGGGCGATCTCAGCGGCGATGGACGGCTCGACGTGCTCTACGTCGTCTCGAGCATCCGGCCGCAGTGGTGGATGCCGGGGCCGGATGCGACCAAGACCTGGGTGCGTGGTGGCCAGCTGCCGTATTCGCAGCAGCAAGGCGGCGCGATCGCGGATCTCGACGGCGACGGCAAGAACGACATAATCGTCGGGGATCGCTGGTGGTACCGCGCGGGAGCGGCCGGCGCCGAGGGCCTGCCCGAGTTCACGCCGGTGCCGCTGCCCGAGAGCACGTTCGCACCGGGTGCGCCGGCCAACGGGTCAGCGCCGCTGGTGGTCCCGGGCGACATCGATGGCGACGGCGATCAGGATTTAACGGTGCAGCAGCACTGGGGGTCGAAGGTCGCCTGGTTCGAGAATCGCGACGGCAAGGGCACGATGTGGGCGACGCACATGGTGGCGGGACCGGGTGCGCCGTTTGCGGCCAAGCAGCGAGGCATTCTGCACGGGCTGCTCGTGCTCGACTTCGACAACGACGGCGATCTCGATCTGCTGTCGGGTGAGAACCAGGGCAGCCTCTGGATCTACGAGAACCTCGATGGCAAAGGCATGTTCGCCGAGCACACGGTGGCGACGGGGCCGGCGCATGAACCGCGCGCGGCAGACGTCGACTGCGACGGAGATCTCGATCTGGTGGGCAAACCCTGGGGCGATCCCGGCGACGGCGCTGCCGGCCGCAGCGAGACCTTGCGAGCCCACGTCTATTACAAGAGCGAGCTCGTCGAACGCGGCGGGCGTGCGGTCTGGGAACGGCCCCGCGGTGAGGTCTGGAACGTGCCCGACAAGGGGCGCTGCAGGAAGCCGTGACGAGCCTGAATGGCGCCCGCGAGCGTGAAGCGAGAAAGGCGAGACGATGAGGAACGAGACGAGTGAGAGCCCGACGCGCCAGGTAGGCAGCGGCGTCCGTCAGGTGGCGGCCTGTAGTACGCGAACATGTCTGTCGCTGCTGCTGGTCGCGCTGACCGCAGGTGGCTGCGGAGACAAGGCTGCGGGCGGCGGACAGACCGGCGCGGGTGGAGTCACCAACACGGGTGCAAGTCGCAGCGGAGGCGCGGGCGGCAGCGGCGGCGCAACCGCGACAGGCGGCAGCGGCGGCGAATCGGCAAAGGGCGGAAGTCCGGGCGGCGGCACCGCCACCGGGGGCAGCGGCGGTGGTGCCAGTGGCGGCGCAGCAGGCACCGGCGGTGCGGCCCCGGCCAGCGGCGGCTCGATCGGAGTTCCCGGCGGACCCGGGGGCGGCAGTTCGGGCAACGACGGCGGCACCGATGCACCGGTGTCGGCTCGCCGGACGGCGGTCATCTTCCTCATCGATGGTCTGTCGCCGGATGCGGCCCGAACCGCGGCGGCGGCCGGCGCCACCAACCTCAAGATGGTCATCGACAACGGCGTCACGGTCGAGACCGCGCACTCGACCAGCCCTGCAGCGCGCACGACCCTGCCCAATGGCTCGCTACCGTGGGGCAACGCCACCTCGGGCAACATTGCCGTGCACACCGGCACTCACGTCTACGAAGCCGGGCCGAGCGGGCTCGACGACATCTTCCAATCGGCCAAGGCGGCCGGCATGAAGACCGTCTTTTCCGGCGGCGATCGCAACTATATGGGCCTCAACACCGCGGACTTCGCTTATGCGGCTTCGGTCGCGGACGCCATCGTGGTGACCCAGGCGATCAACCACATCAAGAACGACAAGGTCCGTGTGCTTCGGTTGCATCTGCAACGGATCCGCGACGACTGGAGTGGGCCCGCCGACAAGACCAACGCGATGTCGGCCTACGTGAAACACATCGTCGCGTCGGACGCGCTGCTGGGGCAGCTGATCGCAGCGTTGAAGGCGGAGGGAGTCTGGGATGACACCCTTCTAATCGTGACAGCGGATCACGGCATGGGGCAGTCGAGCGACAGCGGACATCCGGCCTCGACGCGGTCCTCGTGGGACATCTTCATGGGCTTTTACGGCGCTGGCGTGAAAAAGGGGGCCAAGATCCCCTACGCCGAGCTGCCCGACGTCGGGGTCACGGCTGCCAAATTCCTCGGGCTGACCTTGAAAGGACACACCGGCGCGGGGATCACGCTCGCGCAAAAGGGACCGACCGGCACCGTGCTGAGCAACATCTATGAGGGCGCGCCGGCCGAGATCGCGCATCCGCGCTACGTCGACCAGTACTTGAAGATGAACAGCTTCCCTGGCACGGGCGACATGTACGCGGCTTACCGCGCGGCCATGTTGACGTTGATCAAGTAGCCGCTCGCGGGCGCGAGGTCGTCGTCGGGGCGACCTCGCGGCACAGGCGCAGCCAGCGTTCGATGGCGGCGCCGCGGAACTTGTCGCGGTGAAGAAGGAAGTAGAACTTGCGGGTGAACTGGCGGCCGGGAACGCGGCAAGCGACGAACAGGCCGCGCTGCAGTTCATCGGCGATGGCCAGGCGCGAGAGGCAACCGACGCCCAGGCCTTCGTTGACGGCGGCCTTGATCGCTTCGTAATGCTGCAGCTCGAAGGCGATGGTGAGCTCGCCGAGGATGCCCTGCATGGCGCGGTCGAACGCCTGGCGGGTGCCCGAGCCATGCTCGCGGACGATCCAGGGCGTTGAACGTAGATCCTCGTCGTCGAGGCGACGGCGGCGTGCGAATCGGTGCCGAGGCGGGCAGAAGACGACGAGCTCATCGTCGCGCCAGGGCAGGACGTCGAGCGCTGAATGTTCGGTCTCGCCTTCCACGAGACCGATGTCG
>JANNNO010000563.1:0-23194 GCA_031398585.1 Myxococcales bacterium
CCCGCGCGCGCCCGGCAGCCATCCCATCCGCGTGGTCACCAGCCTCGGCGAGACGCCCCCCGGCCCCATCTTCGAATCACTCGAGGGGCCACGCATCCTCGAAGTCGAGCCCAACCGCGGCAGCGAGATCGGTGGACAGCCGATTCAGGTTCGCGGGCAGCACTTCAGTCCGGAGACGCAAATCTTCCTTGGCGATGCCTTGGCCACAGCTGTGCCGCTGTTGGCGCCGGTCTTCGTCGATACCACGCTCATCCGCGGCATCGTGCCCGCGGGGCGGGGTCTGGTGAGCGTCTTTGCCGTGGATCCGATCACGGGCGTGGCTCGGTTGCCCGCCGCGTTCGGGTGGGAGCCGCGATGAAACTCCTGCCGAAATTCGCGCTTCTCTCTCTTGGCGTCGCTGCCGTGCCACTCGCGATCGCCGGCCTCTCCTCGGCTCGCATCAGTCAGCAGGAGTTGCAGGTCGCAATCAAAGACCAAGAGGCGCTGGTCGCGGCCGACGTCAGCAACTTCGTTGCCATGCGCATCGGTCATCTCATGGAGACGCTCGGAGCGCAGACTCGGATTCTGGGCGGGGAAGTGCCGTCGCCACAGCTGCTCCCGGGTTTTCTCTCGCTGATCTATCACCAGAGCGACGACTTCACGGCGGTCTTCGCACTCGACGCCGCCGGCAAGGAGCTGGGATCTGTCTTTCAGTCCCAAGCTGCGATGACGAGCGATCTCGCCGGTCACGCCCTCCTCACCGCCAGCGAAGCGCCGCGCGCAGTAAGCTTGGTTCCGATCACAGACGTACTGACGAGAGGATCGGCGGCCGGCCCGCTCTTCACCACGTCGCAAGCCGGGGCTCACCTGTTACTCGCCACGCGCTATCAGCCACGACCGGGGCAGCCGCCGCTGGTCTTCGCCGCGCTGGTTAGCCTGCGACGAATAGCGGCCCACATGGCCCGCTTGACCGCCGAGGGCCGCGAGATTTTCCTCGTGGATGCCTCGGGACGCGTGGTCGCATCGGGCAACGAGGCGGCCAAGCCGAGCTTCGTCAAGAATCCAATCCCCGCTGGCGCGGAGTTGTCACCGCGGCCGCAAATGATCACGACCGACGCGGGGCAACTGGTCTTCGGTGCGGTCGCCGGTGTCCCGGCCCTCGGCTTTGGCGTGCTCGTCGAACGCCCGATCGGCGCGGTCCTTTCGCCCATCCGGAGGCTCGGGCTTTCGACACTCTTTTGGATCGGTGTCTCGGGCTGCGTGGCCGCGATCATCGGCGCCGCGCTCGCCCGCAGCCTCTCGGCCCGCGTGGGGGTGCTGGCGGCAGGTGCCCGCCAGATCGCGCAAGGCAAACTCGAGACCAAATTCGAGGTCGATTCGGATGACGAGCTCGGCGAGCTCGGCAAGGCCTTCAACGCCATGACGACGTCACTCGGAGCCGCGCGCGACGAGATCCTGCGCCAGACCGAAGAGATCACCGCCTGGAACGAAACCCTCGAGCGGCGGGTCGCCGACAAGTCACTGGAGCTGCGCGAGGCCCACGATCTGCTGTTGCGCTCGCGGTCGCTGGCCGCGATCGGCTCGCTAGGCGCCGGGGTCGCCCACGAGATCAACAACCCGCTCACCGGGATCCTCGGCGCCTCGCAGTTGCTGCTCGCTGACCTGCCAGTCCAGCATCCCAGTCGCCCGCTGGTGCAGGACGTGCACAGCGAAGCCTTGCGCATCGAAAGCATCGTGCACAACCTCTTGCGGCTGGCACAGCGGCAGGCGGGGGAGGACCAACGTTCGATCGATCTCGGCGCGATTGTCGACGACGCGCTCGAGCTGTGCGGCGAGCGCTCTTTTCGGGACGCCGGCATCACCATCGATCGTCGCATCCCGACCCCGGGACCTCCCGTGCGCGGCAACGCCGCCCAGCTGCAGGCCGCCCTCATTCACCTCATGCAGAACGCGCGACGCGCGATGAAGACGGGCGGCACTTTGTTGCTCGAGACCTCCTTGCCCGAAGCCGGTCTCTTGCGACTGAAGGTGGCCGACACCGGCCGCGGCATCGATGCCGAGCACCTGCCGCGCATATTCGACCCCTTCTTCACGACCAAGGCACAACACGCCGACACCGGCATGGGCCTGTCGGTGGTGCACAAGATCATCGAAGACCACGGCGGATCCATCAAGGTCGACAGCGAGCCGGGCGTCGGCAGCACCTTCTCGATCACCTTGCCCATCGCGGGCGCCGGAGCCCACCTGTCGTGAATCGGAGGCGCACTTGACGCTCGCCCTGTCGCGCGGGTGGCGGCCTCGACTCTTGGTCGCGCTCGGCGTCGGTCTCGTGTTGCTGGGGGCCACCTTCGTCTCGCGCCGGTTCATCGAAGGCCCGGAGCCGCGGCGATTCTCACCGCTGTTGCGGCCCGTCGTCTTGTTGCACACCCCGCCGGTTGCGCCCGCCGTTGCCGATGCGGGGCCACCATCACGGCAACGAGAGATCCACGAACCGCAGTCGATTCCGCCCGACCTCCTCCTGGCGCTCGGACAGAGTCGCACGACAGGCCCCCGCGACAAGACCGCTGCCGTCCCGCCCCCGCCGAGCCCCAAAGGCGGCCTGCCCCGCCGGACGGCCGAGCCCGACGCAGGCGTGCTTCCCTCGCGCGGCCGAGCCTCATCCCCGTCCATCGAGCTCATCGAGGAGGATCTGTGGCGGCCTTGATCGCCGTAATGGTCTGCCTCGCGCAGGCCGCTGACGCGACGGAGAGCCCCGAGGTGATGGTGACACCGGAGATTACCTCCTTGGTGCTCGGCGAAACCAGCGAGGTGCGCGTGAGCGTAACCCGCAGCGGAGCCGAGGGCCGCATCGAGGCGCCGCGGCTCTCCACCAACGTCGGTCGGGTCTCGCCGCCACGCCGCACCGGAGAGCGCAGCTTCGAGCTGACCTGGACGGCGCCGGACACGCGGTTTCCCCAATACGCGATCATCGCCGCGGCCTGGGACGAACCCGTGGCGCGCAACTATGCCGTCGTGAAGCTGGCGGCCGCTGTCTCGCCGGCATTTCGCACGGGTCCTGGCGACGAAGTCACCGTCGACGTGGGAACCCGGCGCTTCGGGCCTGCCCAGGCATCGCCCACCGGCGAGGTGCGTGTCCCGCTCGTCCTGCCTCCTGGCGTAGCGACCGTGCGTGTGCGCGCCACCGACCGACGCGGCAAGGTGACCGAACGCAACGTCGATCTGCGCCCGCCTCCCTTCGGCCGCTTCTTGCTCATCGCCCCCGCAGCGCTGCCCGCCGGCACACCGACCGAGGTCGCCCTGGTGGTGCTCGACGACGACGGATCACCAGCTGACGAAGCGCGGGTGATCTTGCGCAGCTCTTACCTCCGGCCCCACCCGCTGGGCCGCCGGCAAGGCTTTGGCCGCTATCTCGTGCGCGCGCCGGCGCGAATCGAACACGGCCCCGTTCGTCTGACCGCGCGCCTACGCCCGCCGCCGACTGGCGATACCGAAGACGACGATCGCGACGACGTCGACAAGCTCGAGGTGAGTTTGCCGCTGCGCCCAGGCCCGCTGGCGCGGCTCGAGTTCGTGGAGCAAGCGGGGAGGCTCACCGTGCGTGGCGACGATCTGTTCGGCCATGCTCTCCCCGTCGACGACGTCGAGATCTTCGTGGACGGCAAGGCCGCGCAGGTCGACCGACAGGGAGCCGGGCCGACCGTGTTGGTCGCGCCGGCGATTCCCGAAGATCGCGCCAGCAACGCCATCGAAGCCGTCAAGGACGGCGTCTACGCCCACCACCGACTTCCCCGCCCGCGTCGTCCCGCGCGGCCGCCACGCCCCGAGACAACACTGGTCGCCGCGGTCGGGCTCGGCTGGGTCGCTGGTCCCGGCTTCGGCGCCAGCGCACGCGCCGAGATCGATGCCAGCTCGCTGATGCTGCCGCCGTCGCTCCGGCTCGGTCTGGCCGCGGGCTACCTGGGAACGCGCCTTCCCACGAACGACGAGCTGGGACGCGCGCGCATCGCGCTCGATCGCGGATGGTTCCTGGCCCGCGGCCGCTGGCGACATGAGCTCACGCCCCGGATCGATGTCGCGGCAGCGGCGGGTGCGGGCCTCGCCTACACACGCCTTGCCAGCCAACTTTACGGCCTCGCGCTGGTCGTGCACCAGGCGGGTCTGGCGGGCGAGCTTGCCGCCGAGGCGTCGTTGCGTCAGGTCGGCCCGGGAGCGCTCACCATGTCGGGGCGCATCCTGCACATTCCTTTGCGGCGCACCGAAGCCGCCGATGTCAAAGGCGGCGAAACCGCGCTGGTCTTCGACGCCGGCTACCGCGTACGCTTTTGAGGATGCCGATCGATCCCATGCTGCCGCGGGCGAAAGACGGGCGCATCGATCACCCGGGATTCCTCGCGGACGTGCCCGATCCGCCGCCGTCGCCGCTCGTGCTCAGCGTGCCCCACGCGGGCGTCGGCACGGCCGATCTCGGCGGGCCGCTAACACCTTCGCTCGATGTCCGCTGCGATGCCGATCTCTTCGTCGATGAGCTCTATGGGCGCCACGCACCTTCGGTCTTCGTGCGCGCGCGTCTGTCGCGTTTCATCTGCGACCTCAATCGCCACCCGGACGACGTCTCACCGCGCGCGGTCCCCGCCCACCCCGCCCCGCGCAACGCCGACGGTCGCGGATTTCTCTGGGAGGTGACTACGACCGGCGCCCCGGCCCTGAGCCGCCCCCTGGCTCTCGCCGAGTGGCAAGAGCGCCAATCGATCCACGAGGCCTATCACGCGACGCTGAGCACGGCCCTCGAACGCGCCCGCTCTCGCTTCGGTTTCGCCATATTGCTCGATGGCCATTCCATGCCGAGCATCGGGCGAACCGGCCACAGCGACACCGGGCGCACGCGCGCTGCTATCGTCCCAGGCGATCGCAAGGGCACCAGCTGTGCGCAGGCCCTCTCGACACTGGTCGGCGATCACTTTCGCGCCGAAGGGCTTTCGGTCGCGTTCAACGAACCTTATCAGGGCGGTTACATCACCACCCATCACGGCAATCCCGCTGCCGGGATCCACGCCATCCAGATCGAGATGCGCCGGGATCTCTACATGGACGAGGTCCGCTACACCCAGCGCGGGACCGAGTTCGATCGGCTGGCCGACGTGCTCGGCAAGCTGGTACGTCGGCTCGAACGATTTGATCCTCGTTGATCGCCTCGTTGATCGCCTCGTTGATCAGGCCGAAGGCAGACGCCGCTGCCGCATGGCCTCGTAGAGCAGCAGACTGCCGGCAACCGAAACGTTGAGCGAGGCCACCGCTCCGCGCTGCGGGATCTGCACGATGCCGTCGCAACGACGCAGGACCGCCTCGCGAGCCCCGCGGCCTTCGCTGCCGAGCACGAATGCGGTGGGGATTCGTAGATCGAGGGCATCGAGCGCCTCGCCACTTCCTGCCGCCGCCGCAAGCACGCGAATGCCCTTGCCCCGCAAGAAGTCCACCACGCCCAGCAGGTGCCCCACCCGCGCCACGGGCAGCCGTTCGGTTGCGCCTGCCGACGCCTTCACGGCGGCACCCGTCACCGGAGCGGCGCCTCGTTCCGGAATGATCACGCCGTGCCCACCCAGCACCTCGGCGCTGCGAATGACGGCGCCGAGGTTGTGAGGATCCGTCACCCCGTCGAGCAACATGAGCAAAGGCGCCTCCTGGGCCGCCGCCGCCCGCGCAAGCATGGTGTCGATGCTGGCGTAACGATAACCACCTACGATGGCGACGATGCCCTGGTGCGTGTCGTTGCGTCCCACCATGCCGGCGACGAAAGCGCGCGGGCGCAGCTCGACGGCGATTGCTCGATCCCGAGCCGCCGTGATCGCTTTGTCGATCTCGCCGCCCCGGTTCCCATCGGCCACGTAGACGACAGCCACGTCACGGGGGCGGGCCCGGCAGATCTCCTCGACCGGCCGCACCCCGAAGACGACCCGCTGTTCGCCCGCGGGAGCCACCGACTGCGCGGACGCCCCGGGCGTCACGGCGCCGGCGGGACCTTCGCCCGCCGGGATCGTGTCAGCGGCACGCTCTTCGAGCGTGATGAGGGCGTCGTACCCTTCGAAATCATCGAGCGAATCGGCGATCGCGTCGACCTCGACTCCGGCCGCGGCCGCGGGAACGTCTTCGCTGCCCGCAAACCCCTCCGCTGGCTGCCCCTCGCCCTCCTCGGTCTTTCGCTCGTCGCTCATGTCGTTGTCTCGATCTCCTTGACGATGGCCGTGAACGCTTCAGCAGGATTGGCCGCATCGCGGATCGGCCGTCCCACCACCAGAAAATCAGCACCGGCCTCTATCGTTGCCGCCGGCGTGGCGACGCGCTTTTGATCGCCGACCGCCGCGCCCGCAGGGCGGACCCCCGGGACCACCAGCAATAGGTCCTGTCCCAACCCGCGCAATGCCCCGACTTCGTGAGGCGAGCAGACGAGGCCCGTGATCCCGGCGTCGGCCGCCACCCGCGCCCGACGGGCCGCCGCGCTGGCGACGTCGCCTGCGATGCCATCGGCCGCGAGATCCTCGGGCCCTAGGCTGGTCAAGACCGTGACCGCCAGCAGGTCGAGCTTGCCGCCCGCGGCGTCGGCCGCCCGTCGCAACATCTCGCGCCCGCCGCAGGCATGCACCGTCAACAGATCGACGCCGAGCGAAGCGGCGGTCGCCACCGCGCGGGCCACCGTCTCGGGAATGTCATGCAGCTTGAGATCGAGAAAGAGGCGTCCACCGCGCGCTTTGCACAGCTCGACCGCGCGGGCGCCCTCGGCGACGAACAGCTCGAGACCGACCTTGTAGAACGACGGCTGCCCCTCCAGCCGATCCAGCAGTGTACGCAGCGCCTCGAGGCCGGGGACGTCGAGCGCGACGATCACCCGGTCGCGGGCGGAGGGAGCGCCCCTCGTCACGCGGCGCCCCCGGTGCCGAGCCGCTCGCGCACGATCCGCTCGCGCAGGTACTCGACCGCGTCGGCGACCTTGATCTTGACCACATCGGGCGACTTGCGCGCCTTGATCTCGATGAGGCCCTCGGCAACGCCCTTCTTGCCGACGGCGATGCGGTAGGGAATGCCGACCAGATCCGCGTCCTTGAACTTCACGCCGGGGCGTTCGTCGCGATCGTCGTAGAGCACGTCGATGCCGGCCGCGAGCAGGCCTTTCTCCAACTCCTCGCAGACCCCAACCACCTGAGGATCGCTCGCCTGCAGCGACAGCAGGCTCACCTCGAACGGCGCGATCGGCACCGGCCACGTGATGCCATCGGCGTCGTGGTGCTGCTCGATCGCGGCAGCCGCGATGCGGGTCACCCCGATGCCGTAGCAGCCCATGATCATCGGCTGCTCCTTGCCGCCGGCATCGAGGAAGTTCGCCTTCATCGCCGTCGAGTATTTGGTGCCAAGGAAAAAGACGTGGCCGACCTCGATGCCGCGGTAACCGCGGAACGTGCCGGTCTCGCAACGTGGGCAGCGATCCCCGGGCGCCGATTGCCGATAGTCACCATGCGCGGTCGCCGTGACATCCCTGCCGAGCACGACGTCCTTGTAGTGCTGGTCAGCCTGGTTGGCGCCGCAGACGAAGCTCGCCAGCGCACGCACTTCGTTGTCGACGTAGACCGGGATCTTGAGGCCCACCGGACCGGCGAAACCGACAGGTGCGCCCGTGACCTCCTCGACCGCACGATCACCGGCCATCACGATCTCCTTGGCCGCGAGCGCCGCCCGCAGCTTGATCTCGTTCACCACCCGATCACCTCGCACCAGGACAGCCACTGGCTTGCCGTCGGCAAGATAGATCAGGGTCTTGGCCACGGCCACCGGCGCCACGCCCAAGAACCCCGTCACTTCCTCGATCGTGCGTTTGCCGGGCGTTGCGACCTTGGTCATCGGCCCGGCACCGCCGGTTGCCGCGGGCCCGGCGTCCGGCCGCGATTCGGCCTGCTCGACGTTCGCCGCGTACTGGCAGCTATCGCAAGCGACAAGGGCGTCCTCACCGTTGTCGGCCAGCACCTGGAACTCATGCGAGAGCGACCCACCGATGTTTCCCGTGTCGGCCTCGACGGCGCGGAACGCGAGCCCGCATCGATCGAAGATGCGGTGGTAGGTGTCGTACATATTCTGGTACTCGCGCTTGGCATCCTCATCGGAGGCGTGAAACGAGTAAGCGTCCTTCATGATGAACTCGCGCCCGCGCATCAGCCCCGCGCGGGGCCGCAGCTCGTCGCGGAACTTGGTCTGGATCTGGTAGAGGTTGAGCGGCAACTGTCGGTAGCTGCGCACGTCGCCACGCACGAGATCGACGATCACCTCTTCGTGCGTCGGGCCGATGACGAAGTCGCCGCCCTTGCGATCCTTGAACCGCAGGAGCTGCGCGCCGTACTGATCCCAGCGACCTGATTCCTGCCAGAGCTCCGCCGGTACGACCGCTGGTAAAAAGACCTCTTCGGCCCCGGCGCGGCTCATCTCTTCGCGGATGATGCGCGAAATCTTCTGCACCACGCGCCAGCCGAGCGGCAGGAACGAATAGACGCCCGCGGCGACCTTGCGCAGGTACCCGCCCCGCACCATCAAGATGTGCGAGGGGACCTCGGCCTCGGCAGGCGCCTCTTTCAGGGTGGGAACCAGTGTCTTGGTGAGCCGCATGATCGTGGGCGGGGTCATAACACAACGGCCGCACACCGGGTGCCCCGGCCGAGACATCGCGCCGTCGCTGATGCAAACTCGCCGGATGCGCGGTCCTCGTCAGCCAACCCACCCGTCCCCCTGCCCCGTCGCGCACCGCGGGGCGACCGCCCCCCGCAAGGCGCTCCTGCGGTGGATCGCGCTGAGCTTCACCCTCGTCTCGCTGGGGGCCTGCGTGACGGTTCGTCGTCCCACGACGACCGCGCCGGTGCCCGTACCCGTACCCGGCGAGCCGGAACGACCACCGGGAGTCAGGGCCGACGAAGCCGCCGCCCTCGACGCGGCGGTGGCGACCGTCGACCTCGCCAATCCCGCCCCGGGACGAGCCGCGCTGGAGGCGTTCATCGCCAAGCACCCGCGATCGCCGCAGCGACCGATCGCGGCGGCTCACCTGGCGCGCTTTGCTCTTGCCGAAGGCGATCCTCGCCGTGCTCGTGCGCTGCTGGCGCCGACCGCGAGCGATGGGGGTCGCGGGATCGTCTCCTTCGTGCAGGGGCTCATCGAGGCTCGCCAGGGTCAACCGGCGCGCGCGCTGCAATTTCTGACGCCCTTTGCAACCGAGGGTCCGCCTGCTGGCCTGCCCGATCGCGACGACGCCGAGCTGTCGGTGTTAGCGGCGTTGGCCGAAGCACGCCTCGGCACGGGGGATGCCGCGGGGGCATTGGCCGCCTGGGAGGCCTACGCGCGCCGCGGCCGCGACCCCGAACGCGCCTTCGCTCAGGAACGTGCCGACGAGCTCGCCGCCCGCCTCGCCGACCCCGAAGCGGTCAGTCTTTACGATGCCAGCCGCAGCGACTTTGCCCGCGCCGCCCTCGCCACCCACGCTGCCGCCGCTCGCCGTGTGCAGGGCGATCTTGGCGCGGCCCGACGACTCGACGAGGAGTCGATCTCGTTGCGACGATCGCTCGACTGGGTCAACACGCCCCGCGGAGCCGGCCCGGGCGATCCCTTTCGTCTCGGCCTGCTCGCGCCCTTCTCGGGGCCAACCGCGGTGCTCGGTGAGATCATCCTGCGTGGCGCGATGATGGCGATTGGCGATCGCGCCGGGGATGGGCCTCCCTTCCAGATCGTCGCACGCGATGCCGCCGTCGAACGCGCCGCTGGCGCCGAACGGGCTGCCGCCGAGGTGGTGCGAGAGGAAGCCGCCGTGGCCGTGGTGGGCGTCGGCGATCGCGGCGCCGCTCTGGCCGCCGCTCGTGAGGGCGTGCCGGTCTTGCTCCTCGACGAGGCAGCGCCCGGAGCCGCTAGCACCGCCTTTCAGATCCTTCACGCTCCCGAATCGCGAGCGACCGAGCTGGCGCGACGAGCGATCGGTCTCGGGGTGCGCAAGTTCGCCCTGCTGGCGCCGGAAAGCCCCGCGGGCAAGCGCATGAGCGATGCCTTCGTAAGGGCCGTCACCACAGCAGGGGGACGCGTGACCGTGCAGGCGAGCTACCCCCCCGGCAGCAACGCTTTTGCCCCCCAGATCGCCAAGATCAAGAAAGCAGCCTTCGATGCGGTTTTCGTCGCCGACGATGCCTTTCGCCTCGAGCTGATCGCGCCCGCGCTCGCGGCTGCTGATCTCTGGCCACAACCCTACGGCGCCCCCGTGCCCGCGATCCCGGGAGCCCCACCCCGCCGCGCGATCTTGCTCCTGTCACCGGGAGTCGGCGCCGGCCCTCAGCTCATCCGCAACGCCGGTCGCTACGTGCAAGGTGCGTTGCTGGCACCGGGCTTTTTCGCCGACGCCGAAGATCCGCGCGCCAGCAACTTCATCAGCCAGTTCCGTACTCTCTACGGCCAGGACCCCGGGGCGACCGACGCCTACGGCTTCGACGCCTTCCGCCTGCTCTGCAATGCCGTGGTCAAGGGGGGCAAGAGCCGCGCCGATCTACTCGCCGCGCTCGGCACCGACAGTCACGAAGGCGTCACCGGGACGATCAAATTCGGCGCCGATCACACCCGCGTCGATCCACCGCCGATCTACGTGATTACCGGCGAGACCATCCGGGCGCTGCGCTGACGTCGCGGCTTGCTTGCGACCCTGACCGACGGCGCTGCGGCCGAGGTGGCAACCGTTGTGTTCAGCAACGCCAAGGTCTTGCGGGCAAAGCTCGAGATCGCCAGCGACCCGAGGTCAGCCTCACCGATCCAGCCCTGTTCGGCCGAGGGGGGCAGCTCACCGCGCGTCGCCACCCGATAGACGGTTGCGGTGACGTCCCGGTGGGTGAAGACATGGCGGATGGCGCCGATGCGCTCGGGCTCGCCCACGAGACGCAATCCGAGTCCCGTTACGAGCCCGCGTACGGCAGTGCCATCACCCTCGACCGCCGGCAATGTGAAAGTGCCCGCCAGCAGCTCGCCCGGAGCGCGCCTGCGCAGCAGGACGCGGCCCTCCCGCTCGATGGCAACGCAGGCCAGCTCGACGAGCCGCCGTTTTGCCTTCACCAGACGCACGGGCAACTCGGCCTCGATCCCCAGCCGGCGCGCCTGACAATGCGGAGCGACTGGGCAGCCCCCACAGTCGGGAGCAGCCGGACGACAGACTGTCGCGCCCAGATCCATCACGGCTTGCGCGAAGTCGCCGGGCCGATCTTTCGGCACCAACGGCAGAGCTGCCGCGGCAAGCGCCTCCTTCAGGCCTGTCCGGTCGATGGCACCGCGTTCGGCGAAAATCCGAGCGAAGACCCGCGCCCCATTTCCGTCGAGCGGAAACGTGTGTATCCCGTACGCGATGGCGGCGATGGCCGCTGCGGTATAGGGGCCCACGCCGGGCAGCGCCCGCAGCGCCGCTTCGTCGGCCGGCAGCTCACCTCCGTGCCGCTCGACGACGGCGCGGGCGGTGCGGTGCAAGTTGCGGGCGCGCGAGTAGTACCCGAGCCCCGACCAGAGCGCGAGCACATCGGCCTCATCCGCGGCCGCCAGCGTGCGCAGATCGGGAAAGCGAGCCACGAAGCGATGGAAATACGGGATGACGGTGGCGACGACCGTCTGCTGCAACATGAGCTCGGAGACCAGCGTGTAATACGCACCCTTGCGGCGACGCCAGGGTAGATCCCGTTGATGAGCATCGAAGAACGCAAGCAGCGCGCGGGCAAAGGCTTTCGGCACGACGGCTGAGCCGAGTGTAGTACAACGAAAGTGTGCCGGCCGCGATCCCCAGCAACGACGTCTTCGCCCGCATCGAACGCGGCGATGTCTCACCGATCTACGCCCTCGTGGGCGAAGAAACCTACCTCATCGAGCGCTGCGTGGGCGCCATCCGGCGCGCCGTGATCGGCGACGACACGGCGGCCAGCTTCAACCTCGACAGCTACGACCTCAAGACGACCGGCTCAGCGCCCGTGATCGACGGCGCGCGCACCCTGCCGATGTTCGCCAAACGTCGGCTCATCATTGCGCGCGGGCTCGACGAGGCCAAGGCCGACACGCTCACCCCTCTATGCGACTACGTGCTCGATCCCAATCCCTCGACCTGCCTGGTACTCGTCGCCGCGGGCAAGGTCGATGGCCGCATCAAGCTCTTCGCCGCACTGAAAAAGGCCGGCTACCTTCACGACTTCGCCCGCCTGCGCGACTGGCAACTCGGTGAATGGATCGCCGCCGAGGCCAAGCGTCGCACGCTGGCTCTGGCCCCCGAGGCCGCCCGGGCCCTCGCCGACTCCGCCGGCCCCGAGCTCGGCCGGGTCAGTCTCGCCCTGGAACAGGTCGCCCTTTATGCCGGGGACCGAAAGATCACGGTCGAGGACGTGGAAGAGGTGATTCCCGAAAGCCGTGAGCGCGGCATCTTCGAGCTGACCAAGGCGATCGGCGCGGGTCAGCGACGACAGTCACTCGCGCTCCTGGCCAACCTCTTGCGCCACCGCGAGCCCGCCCTGCGCATCCAGTTCATGCTGCTGCGCCAGCTTCGCCAGATCTGGCGCGCCAAGGAGCTCGAAGCCGCCGGGGCTCCCCGGGGCGAGATCGCATCGCAGATCGGCATGTCGCCGCATTTTCTCGACGACGTGCTGGTCCCGGCCCGCCGGATGTCGACCGATGCCCTCGAACGCAGCTTCGCTCTGCTCTACGAGGCCGACCGCCGGCTCAAATCGTCGCGCGTCGATCCCGATCTCCAGATCTCACGGCTCGTGCTCGCTCTCACCGAACAAGCCGCGGGCGCCCGAGCCCGCTGACGCCAGCGGCTCTGTCGCCAGAAATACAGAACGCCGGCGTCTCCTCGGGGAGAGCCGGCGTCGAGTGGCAAGTGAGGTCGCCGAGTGGCCAGTGAGGTCGCAGCGGTCGCCCCTCGCGGGGCGAAGGCCTACTTGAGAGCGTTGACCGCGCGGGTGAGCCGCGAGATCGAACGGTTCGAAGCGTTGCGCTCGAAGAGACCCGAACGGCCCGCGCGATCCAGGAGGCGAACTGCCGGCAGGAGGGCTTCCTTCGCCTGGCCCGCGTCCTTCGTGGAGAGCGCCGCGCGGAGCTTCTTCACGGCGGTACGAACCGCAGACTTGCCGGCGCGGTTGCGCGCCTCACGCTTGATGCGCTGACGGTTCTTCTTCTCCGATGACTTGATGTTCGCCAAAGCCGGTGTCCTTTCGGGATCCCTGTGAAAAGGCCGTGAATATTGCGGGGCTCGACCGACTCTGTCAAGCCTCCCGGGCATCGCCCCTTGGGAAGGGCGCGTCGCGACAGAAACGCGCCGTTTTCGGGGCGTTCGGGGCTAGAGGTTGAGTCCCTTGGTCTCGTCGACCTTGGGCGGGGCAAGCTTGGACTTCTCCTTGTCCTGGCGATCCCCCTCGGTGCCCTTGGGCTCGGGCTTTTCCGCGGTCTTGTTGCCGCCCGAATCCTTGCGGTTCACGTCGGCGGGCGTGGGCGCCTTGACCCCCGGGGTCTGCGAGGGCACCACGATGTCCTTGGCGCGGCTCTCACCGGGCTTGAGGACCTCCTTGCCCGTGATCTGGTCGAGCACGTTGTCGTGCGGATCGCGATCGTTGGAAGGCTGCGTGGTGACCGCCTCGACCAGGTTGTCCCTGCGCACACCACCGGCCAGCGCCTTGCGGAGCTGCGCCTGCTTCTCGGCCACGGCGCCGTCGAAGATGACGAGGCAGTAGACATCGTAGAACTCCGAGCGATCCACCAAGCGCAACATGTCGCCGCCTTTGGCCGCCCAGACGAAGTGGTCGAGCTTCACCTTCACGCCCGCTTTGGACTTCTCCTCGACGGTCACCTCGCGCGCCTTGCCGAAGCGGGACTGCATCAACTGGCCGAACTCGCGAAAGGACTTCCCTTGCAGGATCTCCTTGTCGAAGGCGAGAAACATCTTCGACAGGCGATCAGCCGTGAAGAAAAAATAGCGGGTCGCGGTCGGCTCCTTGGTGATGAGCATCGACTCGCCGTTGTTGTGCAGGAACTCCTGGTCCACGATCGAGACGTCGTAGCCAGTCTTCTGGCCATCGAACTTGATGACCTTGTCCTTGACCTTCTCGACCTCGACCGCCATCTCCTTGCGGACCCGGTCCTGCTTGGTCGGATCATTGGCGGTCTTCTTCAGCCGCTCGTCGTAGGTGGAGCGGACGTTGTCCTCGACCTTGGCGATGACGTCAGCCGGGGACATGCCCCACTTGAAGTCTCCCTTGAGCTTCTCGAGCTCCTTTACCGACGCGCTCGGCGCCGGCTTGCCGCTCGCCTTTTTCTCGGCTGCGCGCGCGGCCCGCGCTGGCGAGGTGACGACGACGGGGATCGACAGAGAGAGGGCCAGACAGATAGCGAAGCGAGTCATCGGCGAAAGCCTCCTACCGGCATGGAACGGGGGGGCGAAAGCGCTTCTTTGTAACACACCCGAGCGACGGGTGCTCTGCGAGGACGTGGCTCCTGCTCGGTTCATTCGCGTCTCTGAAGAGGCTCTCGAGGATCTCTGGCGAGACTCTGGAGCGGCTCGTGCGCTGCGCCGGGCGGTGCTCGTTGCGTTGTCGCGGCCGCCTGTTATGACGGACCGCTCGTGACCGTCCCCCGCCATGCCCGCTGGCTCGGCAACCGCCACGCCCAGACCATCTGGGGCGCGCTGCTGCGTCGACCGCCTCCAATCACCCTCACACGCGAGCTGTGGATCCTGCCCGACGGCGACGAGCTGGCCGTCTCCTTCACCGAGCACCGACCCGGTCAACCCGGCGTGGTTCTCCTGCATGGCCTCGAAGGATCGGTAGCCGCACCCTACCTGCGGGGCCTGCTGGCGCGGGTCAATGCCGCCGGCTGGAACGGCTGTGCGTTCGACTTTCGTGGCTGCGGCCGTCCCCAGGCACCCGCGCGCGGCCTCTATCATGCCGGCAAGACCGACGACCTCTCCTTCGTGGTCGAACGCCTACGGACCCGCTGGCCCGCGGCACCGCTGGGTGCCGTCGGCTTTTCCTTGGGCGGCAACATGCTGCTCAAGTGGCTCGGCGAGACCGGTTCGCACAATCCCCTCACCGCCGCCGTCGCGATATCGGTGCCGTTCGATCTGGCGGCGTGTGCGGAGGCGCTCGACGGCACCTCGTTCTTCTCGTTCATCTATCGCGAGCGCTTCTTGCGATCGCTGCGAAAAAAGGCGCTCGCCGCCGTCGGCCGCTTTCCCAAGGAGCTCGATGCCGCTTCGATCCGGGCTTGCCGGACGTTCGCCGCCTACGACGGCGCCGTGGTGGCTCGCCTGTTCGGCTTCACCGGCGCCCAGGACTACTGGAGTCGCTGCTCGGCACAGGGATTCCTGGCCGGCATCCGACGCCCCACACGGCTCGTCGCCTCGGCCGACGATCCGTTCGTACCGGTAGCGGTGATCCCCCGCGAGACCATCGCCGCCAACCCGGCGCTCTCTCTCGTCGTCACGCAAGGTGGCGGTCACGTCGCCTTCGTGGGCGGTACCCCGTTTGCCCCACGCTACCTTGCCGACGACCTCGCGATCGAACACCTCGCCGCGCATTTCCCGCGCATAGCCGGTGACGCGCACGCGAGCGAGCCGGCCACGCTCCCATCGGCCCCAGGCTAATTCGGCAAGCCGAGCCCGCCCCGGTCAGGGCGTCGCGAGTGAAACGCCGCCCCGCAGGCCCTCGTCGGGCTCGCCTTCGCCTTCGACGTCAGCCTCGTCGCCTTCGGTCGGGGGCGCCTCGTTCGGACTTCCCTCGCCGGTGTCGTCAGCCCAGTCGGGCCACGAGGGATGAATGGTCGTGCGGCGCCAGCGGTCGGCTCGCCCGGTCAACAGATCCTGGGTCGCGTCCCTTGCGTAAAGCGCCGTTTCGCCTGGCCCCGAATAGTCGATCCAGAAGGCAGAGGCGCCCCTGCGCACGTCGAGGTGGACGAAGGAAGAGTTCGGGTAATAACCGACGCCAACGTTCTTGAACTTCTGGCGAAAGAAGTCGCGCAGCTCCGTGTTCTTCACGCCGACGACGCGCATGTCGCAGGCGAGACCCTTCATGTGCGGGCTACGCGGGTTCTTGGCCACGCGCGGATGGCGGTACCCAGAGACGACCTCGATGCGACGACCGGCGAAGTGGCGCCCGGTCTCGTAGATGAGCCGGGTAAGCCGCGGGTTCATCGCGTACTGCCGCTTGGTGTAGTGGCAGCGCAGGAAGCGATTGACCTGCCCCTGCACCCCGCGCGGCGGCCGCCCCTTCTCGTCGGCCATGCGCAGACGGATGGTTTCGCGGTGGTTGACGTGGAACAGAACCACAGGCGCCACCGGAGCGCGCACCTTGCCGCGCGATCTGATCTTCTTGGTGGTGGCCGATCGCGAAGTCGGGGCGCCGGAGGGCAAGCTGGCCGCCTCGACCGACGACCAGCCGAAGGCGATCGCGAAAAGACCAATTGCCAGTCCGCCGCGAAAGCCTGCCCGGCGCTTCCCGGTGCCGGCGGGCGCTCCGCTCGCATCTGCTTTGCGCCTCCCGATCGGGGCGCCCGACAACTGCATCCTTTATGATGGACCGCGCGCGCGCGGGTCGGTCAACTTTTCTCGCAGCCGGACCAGCAGCTCGTGGGCGGCCCGGGGCGACAGATCATCCGGATCCACGCGTCGAAGCGCCTCCGCGATCTCGCTGAGCCCATCGTCCCCGCTTGGTGATGCCACCGCCGGCGTCGCCTGCGTCGCCTCCCAGAGGCCAAGCTGCGGCGAGGTCCCGCGCTCGGGGCTCACGGTCTGAGGCCCTCGATCGGCGCCTCCCGCCTCGAGCGTCGCCAGAATGCCACGGGCTCGCGCCACGACGTCGGGGGGCAGCCCAGCCAGCTTCGCGACGTCGACCCCGAAGGATCGGTTCGCGCCACCCGGCGTGAGCTGGCGCAGAAAGACGATCTCGCCCTTCCATTCGCGCGCGGCCACGCTCACGTTGCGCACCCGTCGGTGCGTGTCGGCAAGCGCGCACAGCTCGTGATAGTGGGTCGCGAACAGCGTGCGCGCGCCGATCTTGTCGTGCAGGTGCTCGGCCACCGCCCATGCGATCGAGACGCCGTCGTAGGTCGACGTGCCTCGACCGATCTCGTCGAGCACCACGAGACTGCGCGCGGTCGCGTGGCGAAGAATGTGCGCGGTCTCTCGCATCTCGACCAGGAAGGTCGATTCGCCGCGAGAGAGATTGTCGCCCGCACCGACGCGGGTAAAGACCCTGTCGCAAAGGCCGATGCGCGCAGATCGCGCCGGCACGAAGCCCCCCATCTGCGCCAGGATCACCGCCAGCGCGGTCTGCCTCATCACGGTGGACTTGCCCGCCATGTTGGGCCCCGTCACCAGCAGCAACTGCGCATCGTCGCCATCCAGCTTCAGATCGTTGGGAACGAAGCCGCCATCGCCCACGAGGCGCTCGATCACCGGGTGCCGTGCCGCCTCGAGCTCGATGGTCACGCTTTCGTCGACCACCGGTCGCACGTAACCGTGGTGATGCGCCACCTCGGCCAGCGCCGCCAACCCGTCGATCGCCGCCACCTGCGCCGCGATGGCCTGCAGGCGCGCGGCCGCCGCACCCACCTCCGTGCGCAGAGCCTCGAATAGACGGAGCTCGAGCGCGATCCTCTGCTCTTCGGCACGGCTGATGTCGCCTTCCAGATCGCTGAGCTCGCTCGTCACGAAGCGCTCGGCGTTGGCGACGGTCTGCTTGCGCTGATAGTCCGCCGGCACCTGCCCCATCTTGGCGCGCGTGATCTCGATGTAGTAGCCAAAGACGTTGTTGTATTTGACCTTCAGCGAAGGGATGCCGGTCCGTTCGCGCTCACGCGTTTCGATCTCGGCGACGAGCTCGCGACCACCGGCGGCCACCTGGCGCAGGCGATCCAGCTCGGGCGAGAGGCCCGACCTGATGAAGCCACCCTCCTTGGTGTTCGCCGGCGCCTCGTCGATGAGAGTCTCCGAGAGCTTTTTCGCAAGCTCGCTCGCGCGATCCTCGCCGAGCCGCAAGAGATCTTCCTTCGCCTCGGTCACCGGTAGATCTTCGGTGACGAGACCGAGCGCTTCGTGGAGCGCCGGCAGCCGCGCCAACGACCGCCCGAGCGCCGCCAGATCCCGCGGCGTCGCGACGCCCAATCGCGCGCGGCTCGCCAACCGTTCGATATCGCCGATCTCCCCCAGCACCTTGCGCACGGCCCCGCGACCCGACGGCCGCAGCACCAGTCGTTCCACGGCATCCTGACGCCGCCGAATCGGCGCCACCGCCCGCAGCGGAAACAGCAGCCAGCGCCGCAAGAGACGGGCCCCGATCGCCGATCGAGTCAGGTCGATCGCGCCTAACAGCGATCCCTCGCGGCGCCGCTCGAGCATCGTCTCGGTCAACTCCAGATGCGCGCGCGCCTGCTCGTCGAGCACCAGGTGGTCGGCGCGATCGAAGATCTCGAGTTTGGCCACCGGCAGAGGAGCCGCTAACTGCGTGGATCGCGCATAAGTCAGCACGCGCGCCGCAGCCGCCAAGGCCAGCGCTTGCCGCGGCCCCGCGATGGCGTCGCCGAGGATCTCCCGCAGCACCGATTCGGGGGGCTCCGCCGCCGCCGCCACCGGCGTCTGCGTCAACCGCGGGTACGCCCGCCGGAGCAGTGGCGCCAACGTCTCGTCGCCCTTGGCGAAGACCACCTCGCGTGGGTCGATGCGCGCCAGCTCGTCCAGCATGGATTCGGTGCTGGCCGCCACCGTGGCGCGCAGATCGCCCGTCGTCACGTCGAGGAACGCCACGCCGAAGCCACGGCTCCGCTCACCCTCGATAGCGACGAGATAGTTTGGCGTTCGCGCGTCGAGCGACTCCTCGTCGAGGATCACGCCCGGCGTGACGATGCGAACCACCCCGCGCTTGACGATCCCCTTGGTGAGCTTGGGATCTTCGAGCTGCTCGCAAATCGCAACCCGATGCCCGAGCTCGGTGAGCCGCTGCAGGTAAGCGCGCGCAGCGTGGTGAGGGATCCCGCACATGGGCACGGGATCCTCTTTGCCCTTATCCCGCGACGTCAACGTCAGCGAGAGCAGGCCCGCCACGAGGACCGCGTCCTCGTAGAACATCTCGTAAAAGTCACCCAGGCGAAAAAAGAGGATCGCGTCGGGGACCTGCGCCTTCACGTCCAGGTACTGGCGCATGAGGGCGGTGGTGGCCCCCGCTTCCTTGACCTCCGCCACGGTTTCCGGGTGACGTCGGGCCTGCATCCGGGCGGGGTCGGCGGGTCGCACAGCGACGCCGCGTCCTCACGACCGGAGGCGGGCCCAGGGAAAACGTCGAAAGTGGTCCGCGAAAGTGATCGCCCCGGCTACTCGGCAGACTTGGGAGCGGCCTTCTTGCGCGCAGGCTTCGCAGCGGCCTTCACGGTGGCGGCGCGCTCGGTCTTGCGACGCTTGATCCGCGCCTTCAGCTTCTTCTGCCCCTTACGGCGGCGCATCTTCATCGATCGACGGTTGTCGTGTTTACCCATGGCGCGAACTATTGAGAAGCGCACCCGCGGTGTCAAGCTTCGACCGAAGCTGCCCCGGCCGCCGGCACGATTTCCGCCTCTATCGACCGTTCCTCGTGGCGCACCCTCACCGACGCGCCCACCGGCACGCTCACGTGGACCAGGGCCAGGGCGACCGGGGGCTGCCCAGGCAGGCGCGATGCGCTGGTGACACGCCCCGCCTTGGGTCGCGCATCGGTCTCGAGCCTGTCGCCCGGGCTGAGGGATCCCTCTTCGAGCAGGCGCAACCCGCAGAGGCGCCAATTGACGTGGCCGCGGTCGCGGATGCGCACGATCGGCTCTTGCCCCAAGTAGCAGCCCTTGCCGTAGTCGATGAGGCTATCGAGCCCGACCTCCATGGGAAAGGCGTCGCTCGTGATCTCGCTCCCGAATTTCGGCTCACCAGCCAAAATACGCAGCCCCTCGGCGATCTCCGGCGACAGGGTCCCCACCCCTTGCGCCCGCAGGGCCCGCTCGGTCTCGGCCACCGCAGCGGCATCGGCCACGATCCAGAAGCCCGCGCTGCCGAACCCCGGCGTTCGCACGATGAGCCCCGGTGCGCCCGAAAGGCCGATCTCGGCGTGAGCGAGCGCAGGGCCGGTGGCGATCGCCGGCGGGACGGCGAGCCCAACCTCGCCGAGGCGTGCGGCCGCACGGGGGCCGTACACCGCGAGCACCCGTTCGCCCTCTTTTCGAACGAGAGTGACGTCATCCATGATTGCGTAGCGAGAGAGCGCCGCCGTGGTCGACTCGCCCTGCCCTTGCGGCACCAGGATGACGACGTCGTCCGTGCGCACGCAAATCCGTAGCTCGACGACGACGTGCCCCTTCACGGTCAGCAGCAGCGCCCGACGCCCGTTCCCGGGCATCACACCTTCGATGCGGGCCGTGAGCAGCCGATGCAGGAAGCTGAGGCGGTCCGCGCCCGTGGCGGTCAGCACCTCCCAGGCGCCGACGTCGACCAGCGCCGCATCCTCGAGCAGCCAGCGATGACTTGCCGACTCAACCATGACGCTCTTCGATCGTTCGTCGCTCCTTCAATCGTTCCTCTCGCCGCCGTGTGGCGGCCGCAAAACGCCTTCGATCATCATCCGTCTCGAGCTCGAGCGGCGGTACCGGTCGAGGATTGCCCCGTTCATCGACCGCCACGAAGGTGAGGTACGCCCGCGTCGCCTGGCGACGGGTGCGGTTGCTCATCTCCTCGACCAGCACCCGAACCCCGACTTCCATCGACGTCCGCGCCGCGAAGTTCACCTGCGCCTCGACGATCACGATGGCTCCCTGACGAACCGGCTCGAGAAAGTGCAGTCGATCCATCGACGCCGTGACGACCGGCCCCGCCGCGTGCCGGGCGGCAGCGATGGCCCCCGCAATGTCGATCCACTGCATGAGCATGCCGCCGAAGATCGTGCCGTGGGCATTCGTCAGCCCCGGCAGGACCACCTGAGCGGTCTCCACACGCGACGCGCGCGGGGTTCGAAGCGGGGCTGTCAGATCCATGTCCGTGCCCCGTAGCATGGCCCAAAGATCCGGTCAAACCAGCGCGAAACCGCGCCAGACCGACGCCAACGACGGTGTATGCTGCCGGGCTTCAACATGCGGCCCCGCTCCCGCCTCACGCAGAATCGCCCCTTTCCGACAGTCGAGCCCCCCCTCCCAGCGCCTCGCGCCTCCCGCCTTCACGGGCGTGCGAGGACGTTCGTCTCATGGATGTTGCCGCTCGCGATGACAAGCTTCGCCACTTTCAGCCCGGCGATGGCGCAGACACCGCCCCGTTCGTACACGCTGCCCGAGCTGCTCGAGCTCGCGCACAAGGGCAACGCAGGCGTTGCCGCCAGCGCGCTCGCCACCAAGAAGGTCGAAGCCCAGCTCAGCGAGGCGAACCGGAGCTGGCTGCCTTCGGGCGAAGTCTTGAGCTTGTTGGCCCCGGTGCCCGACATCCGCTGTAGCGTGCCTGAAGGCGTGAAGGGCGATCCCCGAGAGTACTGCCTCAGCACGAACGTGAAAGAGGTCTCGACCAACTTCTCGGGCCTCTTCACCCGCACCGAGCTTCGCCTGGTCCAGCCGGTCTTCACTTTCGGAAAGATCTCCGCCGGGCGGGCAGCCGCCACCAGCGGGGTCGCCGCTTCGAAGAGTCAAGCCGCCGGCATCGCCGCCGAGCTCGCGCTCAACGTGCGCAAAGCCTACTACGGGATCAAGCTCGCCAAAGGCGTGCTCGAGACCTTCGACGAAGGGACCAGCTACCTCGAAGACGCTGAAAAGCAGATCGAGAAGGATCTCGCCGAGGGGACAGGGAACGTCACCCAGACCGACCGCTTGCGCCTGCGGACCGTGAGAGCCGAGCTCGACGTCCGCCGCCTCGAAACCGAGAAGTTGGGCAACGAGGCGCAGGCCGGTCTGCGCGCCCTGCTCGGCGATGGTGCCCCCGCCAACTTGATCCTCGACGACGAGCCGCTAAAGCCGATCGAGGTGCCGGACCGCCCCCTGACTCACTACGAAGAGCAGGCGCGGCAGTACCGCCCGGAGGTCCACGCCCTCGAGAACCTGGTCCGCGCCAAGCGGTCGCTGGCCGACCTCGAACGCCGCAAGCAGTACCCGGACCTCGTGCTGCTCGGCTCGGCGACCTACGCCAAGGCACCTTCCGTGGACGATCCCCGGCATGCGTTTCTCAGTGATCCCTTCAACGCGGCCTCCGTCGGCCTCGCCGCCGCGGTCCGCCTGCCTCTCGATCTCGGCGTGCGCAACGCCCGGGCTTCCCAGGTCGCCGCCGACGCCGAAGAGACCGATCTCAAGCGACGCGAAGCTCTCACCGGCATCCGCTTCGAGGTCCAGCGCGCCTACGGAGCGGTGGTCGAAGTGAAAAAACGTCTCGCCGCCGTCCGGACCGGTGAACGTGCCGCCAAGGCCTGGATCACGGCGATCTCGCAGAACCTCGCCGCCGGCCTTGCCGAGACCAAGGACTTCTCGGACGCCTTGGTGCAGTTCTTCCAGTTCCGGGTCCGCGCGCTGCAAGCCGCCTTCGACCTCAACGTGGCCGCCGCCACACTCTCCCGCACGACCGGGATCGACATCACCACCGGCGAAAGCGTCGCCACGCCCGCCAAATCTGCCGACTGAGTCGACGGCCGCGACACGGCGGCGACGCGACTCAGATACCGAGAAAGAGACGCGTGCCGAAGTTCGGCTCGAGATCCGACGCCAGGATCTTGCTGGCCGACGTCTTGACGTCGTACTCGGCGCGCTTGAACTCGAAGACGTTGGTCTCGGTGTCGAAGACGGTGTAGCTGGCGCGCGGGTCGAAATCGCGCGGCTGCCCCACGGAGCCGACGCTGACGATGTACTTCCAGCCCGGCCGCAGCTCGAAGCTCTGCGCGACGACTTCTTGCGCGCCGGCGTGCTCGGGATTGAGCGCGAACGACTTGCAGAGGTGCGAATGGCCAATGAGCGTAAGGCGCGGGATGGTGTCCCAGATCGCCATGCAACGCGCGGCCTGGTCACGCGCGAAGATGTAGTCGAACTCCTGCACGTTCAGCGGCGAGCCGTGACAGAAAAGAACGTCGTGCTCACGCACCTCGTAGGGCAGCTCCTTCAACCAGGCGAGGTGATCCGGCTCGAGCATCTGCGCGTGTTTGTCGAGCGCATGCCGAGCGGCGTA
>JANNNO010000573.1:0-4718 GCA_031398585.1 Myxococcales bacterium
CACGCACGAACTCCGGCGTGACGTTCTCGCGCAGCGCCACGAAGCGCATCTCTTCGGTGATCTCGCCCTTGCGGGCATAGTGCATCTGGGAATAGTTGGCGTCGCCGCGGGCCTCACGACGGGCAATCCAGGGAGCGCGCAGGCGGGGCAGCCCGGCCAGAACGTCGTGCCCCTGGGGGCCAGTCGTGTCGTAGACCCGCACCGGCGGCTCGCCGCCCGAAACAGCGATCTCCCGCATCGGCACGCGCAGCTCGCCGTCTTGCAGAAAGACCTTGGTCGACGACGGCAGATCCTCGTCCACCGGGCGCAAGCTCGCCGAAGGCGGCGCGTTGTCGAACTTCTTCCGACCTGTCGTCTCGCCGCCAAGGACCGCCAAACCGGCTGATTTGCGGCCGTTTCCGTTACTGCCGCTGCTGTTGTCGCTCATGGGTCTTTTCCCTTCGCCGGCATTACCCGGATCAGGTGGTTGGGGTCGCGCCGCGTCCTCGTCGTGCGAGGGCCGACGCCTCTCAGCCGTGGTGGGCTCCCCCGGGGTTGGAAAGGCGAGTTTCTAGCCGCAGCGGGCCTGCATTGCAAACCCTCGGTCACGGCGCCAGGAGCGACGCGGATACCGCCACGCTGCCCAGAACCGGTGCTCAGTTGAGGTAGCCGGGGCGCCGATCTCGGTTGCCCCCGCTCGGCTTCTCCGAGGAGCGCTGCCCACCCTCGACGACCTGGAACTTGCGGCGCGGTTTGCCACCGGGAAACCCGCGAAACAGATCGTCGATGCCCGGCCCGCGACCGCCCGCCAAGCCGAACGCGACAGCCACCACGACCAGGTCACAGCCGAAGGCGACGAGGTCGAAGCGGGTGAGATCGGCCACCAAGGAAAAACCGACGAGGATGAGCGTCAGGGTGCGCGCCTCGAGCACGAGCCCGCCCCAGACACGAACTTGCGTGCGCCAGTAGAGCCGGCCGAAGGCGACGAACAGCGCCAGCACGGGCAGGCTCGATCCAGCGATCGGTTCGAACCTGGCCAACCCTCGCCACATGGCCACCGCCATGATCGCGTTGGCGATCAGCGCCGGCACGAATAGGATCAAGAGGAACCGTTTGCGGCCGTATTCGCGTTCCATCGCCGCGCCGATGAACCACAGGCCGATCATGTTGAAGAGAAAGCCGATCGGCTCGAGGTGCACGAACAGCGAGGTCACGATCTGCCACGGCTCGATGCCGATGATCGCCTGGCGGCTCAGCGCGAGGTGCCACTGCACGAATTCCCGCACCGGACTGACGACCGCGTAGAACGCGAACATGACAGCGCTGGCGATAACGAGCGCGGTGATGGTGGGAGAGAGCCGCTCAGTGAGGGGCCGCAACCAGGGCGGGTTGGGGCCGGAGGGTGCCGCGCGCATCTCCTAAAATTACCACCAAAAATCCGCGCTCCCGCTCCGAGCTGCACTCTGTGCGCAGCCCGGGCAGGGCCCTGGCCCCGGACGACTGTCCGGAGCGGTGCGCGGGGGCGAAAAACCGGGGATTTCCCGTCTCTCTTTTACTTGAACGGGAAGATCTCTTTGACCGCCCCGCGGATCTTGCTGCCCAGCACCTGGGACCTGACGGGTGATTCGGCGACCGTGCGCCCAGTGCCGTCGAGAAGACGCGTCTTGTAGGCGTACGAGCCGGCGCGCACGGCGGTGGTGAAGCCGAGGCCGAACTCGCAGTCGAAGGGGAAACTCTCGGCCGCCTCACTGGCCTGCTGGGCGATGAACTCAACCGTCTTCACGCCGACCTCGTCGCAGCGACCGGGCCGCATCGAACCGTTGGCCTCGATGGAGAACGCCCAGCTCACTTCCCAGCTCTGGACCTCGAACTGAACCCGATCGAGATGAGTCGTGCCGTGGTTGCGAAGTTCGAACTCTCCGGTGGTGCCTGCCACCGCGCGATCCTTGCTATCGAGCAAGGTGAGCTGCACGTCGTACCAGCCGCCAGGGATCTCGGCGGTCACGCCGCGGCCGCCTTCGCAGCCGTACTCGAAGTCGAAAATCTCGCCGGTTTCGTGGGAGCGCGCGTCCAGCCGCACTTTCGGCGTGTCGGCGTTCTTGCACGTGACGCCACCGCCCCCGACGTAGGCCACGCGCCACGAGACCGACATCCGTGCATCTCGATCGTCGCCGCTGACGCACCCTGCCCCGACGCCCACGGCCAGAGTGAGGCCAAAAAGCCACAGTGTGCTTCGTCGACACATCATCATCGTCATTCTCCTTAGTCTCTCCGACAGGCTCGCGTGGCGTCTACGCCGCCACAAACGGCCGCGCAGCTGACCTCGATGGCGAAAGCCTCCAGCTGCACCGGCTGCCCGAAAGCTACATCCCGCAAGATTGGTGCCTGCAGTCTGACCCCTCCCGCCGTTCCCGTTGCCGGAACCGGCGCTCCCATCCGGTCGATCGCCTGCACCGAAACTGCGTAGCGCGCCTCGGGAAGGAAAAACGGCGTCGCGCCGCGCTGGCTGGCGCACGAGAACTCACAACCGACCTGACCAGCGCAGGCATCCGCACCGGCGTTGCCGGCCGAATCGATCGTCACCGCCACGAAGCGGACCCGCGTGATCTCGGGATCGGAACATTCGCAGCCCGAGACCGCACGGCCGTCGAAGGTCCGCAGCACCCAGCTTGCCTCGATCGCACCTCCGTCGATCTTCACGCAGGCCGGGTGAGCGAGCAAGCCAATCATCAGGGCGGCGAGCCGCCAAAGGGCGACGAGCCGCCAGGGGTGTGGAGCCCTCCGCGGTCGGGCGTCCATGGCGCCGCCCGCGCCCGAGCGCTCCACTGACCGGCTGATCCGCACGCTAGGAATGCCCCCCCATCGCATCTATAACATTCACCCAAAGGACCATCCCGAAGATGATTCATATCCTGCTCGAGGTTGGCGCCACCGACGAGAAGCTCGACATCCTTCCCTTGATCCTGGCGGCGTCGCCCGTGGTCAAGGGCGTCCTGCTGTTGCTTGCCTTCATGTCGGTGGCCTCCTGGTACGTCATCGGGTCCAAGGCGCTCTACCTGTCGCGTGCGCTTGGCCGCTCCAGTCATTTTCTCGACGCGTTCTGGAAGACCCAGCGCCTCGACGACGTCTGGAAGATGACCGAGGAGACGTCGCCCTCCCCGGTCAGCGAGGTCTTCCGGGCCGGCTACGTGGAGCTGGCCAAGCTGCGCCGCCGCCGCTCGGAACAGGGAACGACGGTCGATGCCGAGACCCACATCGGCGATCTCGAGAGCATCGAACGCGCGCTGGCGCGGGCCCGCACCACCGCCGTCACCGAGATGGAGAACCGCGTGCCGCTGCTGGCGACCACGGCCAGCGCCGGCCCCTTCATCGGCCTTTTCGGCACCGTGTGGGGCATCATGAACTCCTTCCGAAACATCGGCGCCAAGGGGGCGGCGAACCTGGCCACGGTGGCTCCCGGCATCGCCGAGGCGTTGGTCGCGACCGCGATCGGACTCATAGCTGCGTTCCCCGCCGTCATGGCGTACAACTACTTCGTGCGGCGCATTCGGGTGGTGTCGGCGGACATGGAGACCTTCGCGAACGATTTTCTCAACATCGTTCGCCGGAGGTTCTTCTAGGTGTCCCTCGACACCAACGCAGGGGGCGGCGGCGCGCTCGCCGAGATCAACGTGACCCCGCTGGTCGACGTCATGCTGGTGCTGCTGGTGGTCTTCATGGTCACGGCGCCGATGCTTCAGACCGGCGTCGAGGTCAACCTGCCGGCGGGTAAGGCCCAGACCATCCCCGATGATGCGGGCAAACTGATCGTCACCATCACGCAAGACCGCCGAGTCTTCCTCGACAAGCTTCCCATCCCGTGGGAACAGGTCGAAACGACGCTCAAGACCAACGCCAAGCTCCAGGCGGATCGCGAGATCTACCTGCACGCGGACGAGAATCTGCTCTATCGCGACGTCATCAAGATCATGTCCGCCGCGAAAATGGCCGGCGCCGACAAGATGGGACTCATCACCGATCCGCTCGAGTGAGGCGACCATTCCCCCGAACTGATCTCGCCAGACGAGACCGCGCATGAGCATCAGCACGACCGAAACCCAGCTCGGCTATCGCCACCACGGGCGAGGCGGTCCTGCGGGTCTGCTGGTGACGTTGATTGTTCATGGCGTGATCGGCTACGTCGTCTATCAGGCGCAGCGGAATTCGCCGCCCCCGGCCGTGCAGGTGCGCGACCTGCTGGTCACGAAGATGGTCACCATCGGCAAACCCCGGGAGAAGTTCTGGCTGCCGCGAATCGTGACGCCGCCACCGCCGGCACCGCCGCCCGAAGCCGTCATCAAAGTCGCGAGCGCGGATGCCGCCCCGGCGCCGCCCCCCGAACCAACACCACCACCCAAGGTCGCCGAGACGCCGCCGGAAAAGCCCGCGGAGCGACCCTCTAGGACCGACAGTCGCTCGACCTCGAGTGATCTCAAACGTGCCCTCATCTTTGAAAACCATCCATGATCATCCAATGACCCAAATCTTAGGTGATCCAAGACAAGGCGTAAGCACCCGATCCAATAGACAAGATCTCATCACCAACGTGGCTTTTATTCTCAAATAGAACCCAAGAACATCAAAGAACCTATCCTTGGTAATGATTGGATAAATGCAATGCATGAGAAATTAAACAAATTTGAACGTAACAACGTTTGGACTTTAGTTCCCAGAACTTCCACCTTGTGGATGTCCCGCGT
>JANNNO010000616.1:0-4896 GCA_031398585.1 Myxococcales bacterium
GCTGCTCGAGCTCAAGAACACCATCAACACGATGGTCGATCAACTCTCTGCGTTCGCCGCCGAGGTAACCCGCGTCGCTCGCGACGTCGGCGTCGAAGGTAAGCTGGGTGGTCAGGCCGACGTGCGCGGTGTCTCGGGCGTCTGGAAAGAGCTCACCGACAACGTCAACCTGATGGCCCGCAACCTGACCTATCAGGTGCGCGACGTCGCCAACGTGACGACCGCCATCGCCAACGGCGATCTCACGCGGAAGATCACCGTCGACGTGAAAGGCGAGATCCTCGAGCTGAAGGAGACCATCAACACGATGGTCGATCAGCTCAACGCGTTCGCCGCCGAGGTGACCCGCGTCGCTCGTGAAGTCGGCACCGAAGGCCAGCTCGGCGGCCAGGCCGAAGTGCGCGGCGTCTCGGGCGTCTGGAAGGACCTCACCGACAACGTCAACCTGATGGCCCGCAACCTGACCCTGCAGGTGCGCGGTATCGCCCGCGTCGTGACCGCGGTCGCCAACGGCGATCTGGATCAGAAGCTGACCCTCGAAGCCCGCGGTGAGATCGCGACGCTGGTCGAGACGATCAACAACATGATCATCACGCTGTCGCGTTTCGCCGACCAGGTCACGGGCGTGGCCCGCGACGTCGGTGTCGAAGGCAAGCTGGGTGGTCAGGCCGACGTGCCCGGGGCAGCCGGCGTCTGGCGCGACCTCACCAACAACGTCAACGAGCTGGCCGCCAACCTGACCCGGCAGGTGCGCGCCATCGGCGACGTCGCCACCGCGGTGACCAAAGACGACCTCACGCGGTCGATCACGGTCGAAGCGCGCGGCGAGGTCGCGATCCTCAAAGACAACATCAACCAGATGATCCGGACCCTCGCCGACACGACGAAGGTCAACCAAGAGCAGGACTGGCTCAAGACCAACCTGGCGCGCTTCACCCGCATGTTGCAGGGGCAGCGCGATCTCGTCACGGTCGCCAACCAGGTGCTCTCGGAGCTAGCGCCGGTCGTCGGTGCTCAGCACGGGTCGTTCTTCATGGTGGCCAAAGAAGAAGAGGAGCTGCGGCTCAAGCTCTTCGCTTCCTACGCCTACGAAGAGCGCAAGAAGCTCTCCAACGTCTACAGCCTCGGCGAGAGCCTGGTCGGCCAGAGCGCCCTCGAGAAGAAGCGCATCGTGGTCACCGACGTGCCGACCGATTACATCCGGATCAGCTCGTCCCTGGGTGAAGCGGTTCCGCGAAACATCGTCGTGGTGCCGATCCTTTTCGAAGGAGAGGTTCGCGGCGTGCTCGAGCTGGCGTCGTTCCAGCGCTTCACCGATGTTCAGCTGGCCTTCCTCGAGCAGCTGGTCGAATCACTCGGCATCGTGGTCACGACAATCGAAGCCACCATGCGCACGGACGAGCTGCTGCGGCAGTCGCAGAGCATGGCGGAAGAGCTGCAGACGCAGCAGGAAGAGCTGCAGCAGACCAACGAGGAGCTGGAAGAAAAAGCCCGTCAGCTCACCGAGCAGAAGACCGAGGTCGAGCGCAAGAACCAGGAGGTCGAGCTCGCCAAGGAAGAGCTGGAAGAGAAGGCCGAACAGCTGGCGCTCACCTCGCGCTACAAGTCGCAGTTCCTCGCGAATATGTCGCACGAGCTGCGTACGCCGCTCAACAGCTTGCTCATCCTGTCGCGCCAGCTCGGCGACAACCGCGATGGCAACCTGACCCCGCGGCAGGTCGAGTTCGCGCGCACGATTCACCAGTCGGGCGCCGATCTGCTCGCCCTCATCAACGAGATCCTCGATCTTGCCAAGATCGAATCGGGAACTATGTCGGTCGACCTTGGCGAGGTCCCCTTCATGGAGCTCAAGGACTACGTCGATCGCTCGTTCCGTCAGGTCGCGACAGAGAAGAAGGTCAACTTCGACATCGATCTCGTTCCGGGGCTACCCCGACACATCCGGACCGACGACATGCGCCTGCGGCAGGTGCTGCGTAACCTGCTGTCGAACGCACTCAAGTTCACCGAGAAGGGCAGCGTCCGGCTCAAGATCTTCGTTGCGGATCGGCCCGATTGGAGCGTCGAGAACGAGGTGCTCAACAACGCCGGAACCGTCATCGGATTCTCGGTGGTCGACACGGGCATCGGCATCGCGAAGGAAAAACAAAAGATCGTCTTCGAAGCGTTCCAGCAGGCGGACGGTGGCACCAGCCGCAAGTATGGCGGCACCGGCCTCGGCCTCGCCATCAGTCGCGAGATTGCCAGCCTGCTCGGCGGCGAGCTGCACCTCGTGTCCGAGCCCGGCGTGGGCAGTACCTTCACGCTTTATCTACCGCTCGAGTTTGCACCGCGGGTGCGGCCGGTGAGGGCGCTGCCGGGGCAGGCCCGCATGCCTAGCCGGCCCTCGCTGGAACCGGTGGCCGTCCTCGGTACGGGCGCGGGAGGGGCGCAACAGACCGCGCTCGAGGCCGGCGGGAGCGGGGCGTCTGCCGGCATTCCGGCGTCGTACGAGAGCTCGGGCAATACGCTATCGGACGATCGCTACTCACTCGCACCGGGCGACAGAGTCATCCTCATTATCGAGGATGACGAGACCTTTGGTCGGACGCTCCTCGGCCTGGTCCGCGACCGGGAGTTCCGTGGGGTCGTGGCGCCAACCGGTGCCCAGGGACTCGAGCTGGCGCGCTCGCTCAATCCCGACGCCGTCACGCTCGATCTCCGCCTGCCGGACATGGACGGCTGGGTGGTCCTGGATCAACTCAAGCACGATCCGCACACCCGGCACATCCCCGTGCACGTCATCAGCGCGGTCGACGATGAACGACGCGGGCTCGAGCAGGGCGCCATGGCGTACCTGCAGAAGACCGCGGATCTGGATGCGCTGGGTGACGCCATCGGGCGCTTGCAGGAGTTCCTCGAACGGAAGGTCCGCAAGCTTCTCATCGTCGAGGACGACGACGTTCAGCGACGCGCGATTGTCGAGCTCATCGGCAATGGCGACGTCATGTCGACACCGGTCGCCAGCGGTGAAGAGGCTCTCGAGACTCTCGACAAGGAGCCTTTCGATTGCGTCGTGCTCGACCTGCGATTGCCCGGCATGAGCGGTTTCGACCTCATTCAGGCGATCAAGGAACGTCCGAGCGGCCGGCGCATTCCGATCATCGTCTATACCGGCAAGGAGCTCTCCCGCGAGGAGGAGACGCGCCTGCGCCAGCTTGCCGAGACCATCATCGTGAAGGACGTCCGTTCGCCCGAGCGCCTGCTCGATGAAACCGCGCTGTTCCTCCACCGGGTCGAAGCCAAACTGCCCCCGCCGAAGCGCGAAATGCTGCGGCGGATCGCCGAGAGCGATCCCGCTCTCGCCGGCAAGAAGGTCCTCCTGGTCGACGACGATGCGCGCAACCTGTTTGCGCTCACCACCGTGCTCGAGCAGCACTCGATGAAGGTTCTCTACGCGGAGAACGGCCAGCAGGCACTCGACAAGCTGGGGGCCGATCCGAACATCGACATCGTGCTCATGGACATCATGATGCCCGAGATGGATGGCTACGAGGCCACGCGTCGCATCCGGTCACAGACACGCTACGCGAACCTTCCCGTCATCGCGCTTACTGCAAAGGCAATGAAGGGCGATCGCGACAAGTGCATTCAAGCGGGCGCGTCCGACTACATCACCAAGCCGGTCGACTCGGAACAGCTCGTCTCGCTCTTGCGGGTCTGGCTCTACCGGTGAGCGTCGGCTAACCTGAGGAACCCCCATGGCGGAGCCCGCCCGCCGCGCCATCGAGACCCTCGAGATCGACCTTCTGCTGGAGGCGGTCTCGAGACACTACGGCTACGACTTTCGCGACTACGCCCGTAGCTCGCTGTCGCGCCGAGTGCGCAAAATGCTCGATCGGATCGAGCTTCCGTCGGTCTCGACGCTGCAGGATCGGCTCCTGCGAGAGCCCGAGCTCATGAACGAGTTCGTGGAGGTGGTCGGTGTTCACACCACCGCCATGTTCCGCGACCCCGACTTCTACGAAGCGCTTCGCAATGAGGTCGTACCGTTGCTCCGCACCTATCCCTTCGTACGGATCTGGCACGCGGGCTGCGCCACCGGCGAGGAGGTCTATTCCCTCGCCATTTTGCTGTCCGAGGAAGGCATCTTCGATCGCTGCCGGCTCTACGCAACCGACCTCTGTGACACGACGCTGGAGCGGGCAAAACGCGGCATCTTCCCGCTGTCGTCGATGCGCGACTACACCACGAACTACCAGAACGCTGGTGGTCGACAGGACTTCTCGTCCTATTACATCGCTGACCAGAAGAATGCGATCTTCCGCCAGGGCCTTCGCAAGAACATCATTTTCGCCCAACACAATCTCGCTTCGGACGGCGCCTTCAACGAGTTTCACCTCGTGCTCTGCCGAAACGTCGGCATCTACTTCAACGAGGCGCTTCGGGAGCGCATGCACGATCTCATCTACCGGAGCCTCGTGCCCTTCGGCGTGCTGGGACTCGGCAAAAAGGAGTCGCTGCGCTACACGAGTTTCGACGACTTGTACCAGGAGCTGCCAAGTGCCGTCCGCCTCTACCGGAGGCGAAGGTGAGCCCGATCCGGTTCATCGCCGTCGGGTCCTCGCTGGGGGGACTGGCGGCGCTGCGCTCGTTGCTCGGCTGCCTGCCGCCGGATTTCACCCCGCCCATCGCGATCGCGCAGCATCGGCGCCCCGACGCTGACAGTCGCCTCTCCGAGCTCTTGTCGAAAAGCTGCTCTCTGCCGGTCGTGGAACCCGAAGACAAGGAGACTCTGCTCGATGGCCGGGTCTACATCGCGCCGGCCAACTACCACCTGCTGGTCGAGCCGGGCGTGCTCTGGCTATCGGTCGATGCGCCGGTGAGCTACGCCCGCCCTTCGATCGACGTGCTGTT
>JANNNO010000009.1:0-6700 GCA_031398585.1 Myxococcales bacterium
AGGGGGCCCGGTTTTCGTCGGCTTTCCACGCGCACGCGAGCGTTGGCATCACGTTGCTGCCACGCTGGACGAAGCCGGCACGGCCAAGCTCTTCGTCGATGGCGAGCTCATCCGCAAGAAGCAGAAAGAGGGGCGGCCGAGTCTGGGCGCCGGCAACAATCCGATCATCATCGGCGGCGGCATCAACGGGCCCGACGCTGGCGACGTGCGGGAGCTCTTCGAAGGGACGCTCGACGAGATCGGCATCTACGATCGCGCGCTCGACGTGAGCGAAATCCGCGCCCTGGCGGCCGGGGCGCAGCCACCGCTGTCGCCCTGACTCGGGGCACTCATCGGGCGGCAGCGCCTCCCCGCATGTCCGAGGGCCCCGCGGCTAGTAGGACCAGCCTAGGCTGGTGTCGTCGTCCATTTGGGCGCGTACTCGCGGCGCACGAGAAAGAGGTACGCGCAGACGCCGGCGATCAGGAAGACGCCGATCAGGATCATCGGCGCTTCGTAGCTACCTGTCGTCTGCTTCAACCAGCCGGTCAGAATGGGCGCCACGATCCCGGGCAGATTCGCCACGAAGTTCTGCAGCCCGACGATGCGGCCGACCGATCCTCCCGGGATCAACGTCTGCGTCAGCGCCCAGTAGTTCGCTGTCATCAGACCGAGACCAGAGAGTGAGATGACGGCGAACGTGAGCGCCACCGTGAGCGATGACGAGAACGCGCCGATGAGCTCCGTCGAGGCGAGAAGCAGTCCCGCGATGGCAAAGGACTTGCGGACCTTCACCGGATCGCGTCCGCTCGCGATGAGCCGGTCGGCAGCGAAGCCAGCGATGATCGCCACCACCGCCATGCCGAGGAAGGTGAGCCCGGAGTAGATGCTCGAGCTCTTGAGCGAGATCCCGCGCTGGTCGGCGAGGTACGTCGGCATCCACGTCATGCAGAAGTAGATGAAGTACTGGTAGGCCCAGGTTCCAATGAAGGTTCCCCAGATGACCGGGCTGCGCATCACCTGCCGGAATGGAATGCCGCCAGTCCTGCCGCTCACCTTCGCCTGCGCCGCTTCGAGCTGACGATCGTCGTCGCGCACGAGCGCCATCCATGGGATCAGCCAGACCAAGCAGCCGAGGCCCATGATGATGAACATCGGGCGCCAGCCGGCGGTCACCATCAGCCAGCTCGCGAGCGGAAAGCCGAGCGCGGGGCCGACTTTCGCCGCTGCCTGGTAGATGCCGATGGCGGTGCCGCGCTTCTCTTCGGGGAAGTTGAACCGGATCCAGCGCATGCCGCCCGGCATGACCACCGCTTCACCGGCGCCCAGTAGGAGGCGGCAGATGAAGAGGCTCACCAGGCCCACGCTGAGCCCCGAGAACGCCGAGAAGATGCTCCAGACCAGAAAGCCGATGGCGAGGCTCCGCTTGGCCCCGAAGCGGTCGACGGTCCAGCCCGCCACGAACTGCAGCGGGGCATAGGTCCAAAAGAACGCCGAGCCGAGTAAGCCGATCTCGGTCGGCGTGAGACCGAAGTTGGCGACGAAGCCCTTGTCGGCCACAACCACCGAGAGGTTCACACGGTCGAAGTAAGCCGCGATGAAGGCAAGGCAGAGCAGGCCGAGGATGGTCCAGCGCCGCCGCTCGGTGATGGGAGCGATACCCGCCATGCCTGCAGACATGACCGCAGGCGCGGTTGCAAGCTTCGAAGGGATCACTGTGCTGGCCGGCGGCGGTGACGACAAGGGCAGGCTCCTAGAGGTATGCGGTCCAGGTCGACAGCAGCTTCTTGATCTCCTCCACCTCCGCCCCGGTCATCGACGGCAGCGGGGGCCGCACGGCCCCACCGGCGAGGCCGATCACGTCCATCGCCACCTTCATCGCCGTCACTTCGTAGCCCTTCTTGCGGGCCCGGAACGCGTAAAGCGGCGTGACGAAGTCGTTCATCAATTTCAGCAGCGTCGACTGGTCGCCCGCAGCCGCAGCCTTGTCGAGGGCGATCGACAGGGAAGGCGAGATGGTCGCGATGCTGGAGGTATAGGTGCGAATGCCAATCGAGTAGTAGCCGGGGACCATGTCGTCGCCCGCCCCGCCGATCCAATACAGCCGATCGCCGACACGCTGGCGGATCATCTGATACTTGCGCAGATCCCCCGTGCCGTCCTTCCAGGCGATCAGGTTGGGGACTGCATCGGCGATCTTCGCCACCAGCGCGGGTCCGGGCTTGAACCAGTCGCGCGAGTAGATGAGCACGCCGAGCGAGGTCGCCTGGGCGATGGCCTTGTAGTAGTCGACGGTCCCGTCGTCGGGTCCCTCGGGATAATAGGGCGGCAAGATGAGGATGCCGTCGGCGCCCGCGGCCGTTGCCTGGCGGGTCATTTCGATCGCGACGGGTAGGCTGCCACCGACGCCTGCGATGACCGGCGCCTTACCCGCGAAGGCCGACACGGTCTCTTCCACCACCTGACGCTGCTCACCCACGTCGAGCGAATAGAGTTCCCCGGTACCGCCGGCGGCGACCACTGCGCAGAAAGGGAACTTCGCGTTGTGCTTGAGGTTCTTGCGCAGGCCGTCGAGGTCGAGCGACAGGTCCTTCTTGAACGGGGTCACCGGGAATGAAATCACGCCGCCAAAGCGGCCCCGGAGCTCCTCGGGCTTCATCATGGGTCGTCTCCTTTTCGGCAGACTAATTCGGCCAACTCGAAACAGACATGTGTTTTTTTCCTGATTGAGAGACGGCCGCTTTTCGAAGCGCACCTATGCACAAAACGGGTTCGGCGCGCCGTTTCTCCGCACAATCGGCAGGCGTGCCGTGCGCAAGGTGATATAGAAGCCGGCCCCATGTCAGAGGACCGACAGGACGACGATTTCGACGGCGACGACGCGCCCAGCGGCGACGAGTCCAACGCCGACATCATCGATCCGACCGGCAGTCGCGCCGCGGTCGGCGACGAGACACCACCTGGCGACATCGCGGTGGCCGGTCGGGTCGCCATCCTGGGCCGACCCAACGCCGGCAAATCGACTCTGCTCAACCGCATCGTGGGGCGAAAAGCTCGCCATCGTGAGTCCGTTGCCGCAGACCACCCGGAACCGCATCGTCGGGGTCTGGTCGGGCGCCATCACCACCAGCCGAGCCACCAACGAGCGCACGGCTGGTCAGATCGTCTTCGTCGACACGCCCGGGGTTCACGAGGCGCGCTCGGCCCTCAATCGCTTCATGGTCGAAGAAGCGTTGGGCGTGCTCGGCGACGTCGATGCCGTCCTGCTGGTCGTTGAATCCGGTGAAGCGAAAGCCGGCCGCGGGGAGCGCGGACAGGATCGGGCTGCCGCGGTCGCCTTGCCGCCAGCGGCGCGCCGTACCCATCCAACCGACGCACGCCTGCTCGAGGCGCTGAAGAAGGCCAAGGTTCCCGTCGTGCTCGCGGTGAACAAGGTCGACAAGATCAAGGACAAGCGGGCGCTCTTGCCGGTGCTCGAGGCCTGGGGACAACGCGCCGAGTTCGCGGCCATTGTCCCCATCTCGGCGACTGCGGGCGTCGGCGTGATCGATCTCGTGCGCGAGCTGCTCAAGGTGATGCCCAAGGGCGCGCCCATCTTCGATCCCGACACGCTCACCGATCGCAGCGAGCGATTCTTGGCGGGCGAGTTGGTGCGCGAGCAGCTCTTCTTGCGCCTCTATCAGGAGATTCCTTACTCGATCGCCGTGGTGGTCGAGAACTGGAACGAACGCGAGGCCGAGGGCGACGTCGTCATCGATGTGTCGATCATGGTCGAACGCGAGCCGCAAAAGGCAATCGTGGTCGGCAAGGGGGGCACGATGGTGCGAGACATCGGCGCCGCAGCTCGCGCCGAGATCACGCGACTCATCGGTCGGCCGGTGCATCTACGTGTGCACGTCAAAGTCGCGCCCGACTGGTCCAGCTCCGAGGCGGGCATCGGGCGTCTCGGGTACCGCCGAGGAGAGTGAGCGATGGCCCGTCGAGGAAAAATCGCCGATGCCGGCGTCGAGGACGTGGCGTCGTTACCCCTGGTGGCGTTGATCGGTCGGCCGAACGTCGGCAAATCGTCGTTGTTCAACCGACTCGTCGGAGGTCGTCCGGCGCTGGTGGAAGACGTTCCGGGGGTGACCCGCGATCGCCGCTACGGTCTGTGCGAATGGAACGGGGCTGCCTTTCGCGTCGTCGACACAGGCGGCCTCGACCCGTCGGCCGAGGGCATTCTGGGAGCGATGCGCGGGCAGACCTTGCGCGCGGTGGACGAAGGTGACGTGCTGGTGCTGGTGACCGACGCGGCCGAGGGTGTGACGGCGATCGATGAAGACGTCGCCCGCGTGCTGCGCCGAACCGGCAAGCCGGTCTTCGTTGCGGCCAACAAGACGGACTCAGCTGGCCGTGAGGCGGCTGCCGCCGAGGCCTTCTCGCTCGGCTTCGAGGCGGTCTACCCGCTCTCGGCTTCGCACGGCCGCGGCGTCGGTGAGCTCTGTGATGCCCTGGTGGAGGCGCTCGGTTCGGGCGCAAAGCTGCCGGCCAAAGAAGACCCGCAATGGGCTGACGAAGCCGACGCGGCTCCCGCTGTGCCCGCCGTCTCGACGGCGATCCGGGTCGCATTCGTTGGCAAACCCAACGTCGGCAAGTCATCGTTGGTCAACCGCCTCCTGGGCGAAGAACGCGTGCTCGTACACGATCAGCCGGGCACGACTCGCGATCCGATCGACACGCCGTTTCGCCTGGGCGAGCAGGATTTCGTGCTGGTCGACACCGCGGGTCTGCGCCGCCGCCGCACCATCGAAAGCCTGACCGAAGCCGTGGCCGCGAAGATGTCGCGCGACCAGCTGGCCCGCGCCGACGTGGCGGTCCTGGTCATCGACGTGCAGAAGGGCGCCACCGTCGATGACGCCAAGCTTGCCAGCTTCATCGAGGAGTCGGGCCGGGCCGTCGTGATCGTGCTGAACAAGGCCGATCTCGTCCCCCGCGCCGAGCTCGATGCCCGCATCGAAGCGACCCGCGAGACACTCAAGTTCGTCGGCTACGCGCCCACGATCATGACGTCGGCGCGGACCGGCCGCGGCGTGATCGACATTCCGGCCGAAGCGCGACGGGTCTTCCGAGAGTGGTCCCGCCGGGTCGGCACCTCCGACCTCAACAAGCACTTCGAACAGATTGTCCTCAAGCGGCCGCCGCCCTCGGGCCCGGGCGGTCGACACGTGCGGCTCTATTACGCAACCCAGGCCGACGTCTGTCCCCCCACGTTCTACATTTCGTCGAACCTGCCGACCGCGGTGGGCGAGCCCTACCGACGCTACCTCCTCAATCAGTTTCGCCTGGTCTATGGCTTCGCTGGTAGCCCGTTGCGGGTCGCTCTGCGCGCCCACAGGCAAAGCAAGGACTCTGGCCCGACGGCAGAGGGTAGGGCACCACGAGGGCCGGGGGCGCGTTCCGGCGCCCAGCGTGCGGGACGCAAGAAGGGCACCTCGCGGAGCACTTCGCGTCGGCGCTAGTCCGACGCTCGCGTTATCGCGTCATCAGTAGAAGCGGCGACCGAGTCGGAGCGTTACCGTGCCGCCGGCGGTCGCAGCCTCTGCGCCGAAGCGAACGGGCAAGAGGCGTCCTCGCGCCGAGAGCCCCACGGACCACCACCGGTCGAGCAGGTAGTCCGCGCCGAGGCCCGTCTCGAGACCGAGGGCCGAGCCGTCTTCATCGGCGAGCGCGTAGATCCCCGTGACGCCAATATCGAAAAACGGGACGATTCGTAGCACGTCGTAGGCGAAGGCCGCCCCCAGGGTCAAGGTCATGTCGGTTCGGCGGGCTTCGGCGAGCCAGCGCCCCGCCGAAAGGGCCGCGCGACCGGCCACCACGTCCGTGACACCATGTTGGAGCTCGAGGGTCAAGCCCGCTGTGGTCGCCGAATCTCGGGGCATTGGGCCCCGCGAGGCCGAATACCCGAGGTCGACCCCCGCCCCCGCCCAGCGCTCGCCTTCGGGCAGGGCCTGGACCGCCGATCGCCAGGAAAAGGTGGCCACAATCAGCGCGAAGGCCCCTGCAAACCCGGAAAAACCGATGCCACGGGCCGGGGAACGGGGAGAGCGCCGTGCCGCCATGCCCGAACTATAACGGAGGCGCAATTGACCCCGCGACAACCCTTTGTTATTCCCAGGCGGTGGCAGCCAAGGCAGGAAAGATCGAAAAGGAACTGAAGGCCCCCGATCAGTTCGTCTCATTCTGGGCGAAGGTCGGCAAACAGGTCGAGGCGAACGGTCGAATTCTCCTCCTCGGCCTCGGCGCAACGATCGCCCTGGTGCTGATCATCGTGGGCGCCAGAGCCTTCATGAACTCGCGCGCCGAGAAGGCTTCGCAGGCGTTCGCCAAGATTCAGAGGGTGGCAGCCGCTCCTGTGGTCGCCGAGGGCAAGCCGCCCGAAGGCAGCGACATCACCTTCAAGACCGACAAGGAGCGCAACGAAGCCGCCCTCAAAGAGGTCGACGCCTTCGTCGCCAACTTTGGCGGCTCATCCCTTCGTGACGAGGCCGAGCTACAGCGCGGCCGGCTGCTCATCGCGCTCGGACGCGCGGGCGAAGCTGCGACGGTCTATTCGGGACTCATCGACAAGGTGGATGCGCGCTTCGCTTTCCTCGCCGCCGAGGGCCTCGCGTACGCTCAGGAGACCGCTGGCGAGACTGACAAGGCGATCGCCACTTTGACCACGCTCGCTGACAAGGCCAAG
>JANNNO010000376.1:0-5287 GCA_031398585.1 Myxococcales bacterium
AAGAAGGTCGCCCTGGTAGCCTGCATGCGCAAGCTTTTGACGATCCTCAACGCCATTGCCCGTGACCACCTCCGCAAGCACCAGCCAGCCTCCCAACCAGCTGCGGCCCAGGGCTGAAAACAACACAGTTGCTCTCCCCGCGGGGGAGAGGTAAAGAGCGGAGGGGTGGCGCCGCGGGGCGGGGTTATTCGGGGAAGGGTTTTAGTTCGGTGGGGATGGGGGGGCGGCGGGGGGTGAGGGTCGAAGGGGGCATGGGGCTTTCGGGATCGGTGGGCGGCGGAGCGGGCCGCGTTCGCGGGCGGCGCGGGCGTATCTCTTTGTCGCTGCGCTGCGGTTCCTGCGTGGCACGGCCCGATGACGTGGGGGCGGCTGCTGGGGGGATGGGCTCGACCGGTCGCGTGGCTGCGCCTTCGGGGCCGCTCGGCGGCTCGGGTGGCGTCGTGTTGGGCGCTGCCCCGGTGGGAAGGGACGAGCCGCCATTGATGGTAGCGGTCGGTGTCGTCGGTTCTGGGCGGTCTCGTAGCAAGGCGAAGGCGCCAGCGGCGACGACTCCGAGCGCGAGGCCGAGGATCGCCAGTGCCGACCAACGCCGCCAGCGCGAGGGGGGCGAGACCAGGCCCAGCAGCTCGGCAGAAGAGGCCGGATCCAAACGGGCGTCGTCGCCGGTCGTGGGCGGCGCCATCGCATCGTCGTAGGGGCCGTGGCCGCCGGAGCCGGATCGGATCGTGGGTCGACCAGCGGCGGTGGCGCGGGAGCCGTCGCGAGAGCCGTAAAGATCGCTGCCCGCCCTGGCATCGGCGGGGATCGCCGCGAGGGCGGCCATCATGTCGTCGGCCGAATCGAACCGCCGTTCACGGTCTTTTTCCAGCGCGCGCATCACGAGGGCATCCACCTCGGGCGCAATGGCAAGGTCGGGGCGCCGGGTCGATGGGGGCTCGGGGGCCTCGAGCAGGTGCTTGGTCAGCAGCGCCATCAGGGACTCGGCCGAGAACGGAGGCGTCCCGGTCACGCAGTGGTAGAGGATGCAACCGACGGAATAGAGATCCGCGCGGTGATCCGCAGGTTTTCCCTCGGCCTGCTCGGGCGCCATGTACTCGGGCGTTCCAAAGATCATGCCGGCGCGGGTGAGGCGCGGGCCGTCGCCGCCGAGCGCACCCCCCGAGACCTTGGCGATGCCGAAGTCGAGCAGCTTGACGAAGTCGGGTCGGCCTTCCTTGCCGATGAGGAAGATGTTCTCGGGCTTGAGATCCCGGTGAATGATGCCGAGCGCGTGCGCCGCCCGCAGCGCCTTGCCGATCTGGAGCACGATGTTCCGCGCCCGGGCAAAACTGATCACACCCTGCTCCCGTAGGAGCTCACCGAGGTCCGCCCCCTCGAGATACTCCATCACGAAGAAAGCCAGACCGTCGGCGCGCCCGAAGTCCGAGATCGCGATGACGTTCTCTTGATCGATGCGCGAGGCGGCACGCGCCTCCTGGACGAACCGCGCGGCCAGCTCCTCGCGCCGCGCGAGCTCGGGCGCCAGGATCTTCAGCGCGACCCGTTTTTGCAGCTCGACGTGCTCGGCCAGGTAGACCGAGGCCATGCCGCCCTCGCCCAGCTTGCGATCGATGCGATAGCGTTCGGACAGCAGCCGTCCGATGAAAGGATCATGCGAGCCGGCGCCGGGGCCGTCTTGGGTGCGGGCGGATCCGCCGGCGTCGTCGCGATCTCCGCCGGAGCTACCGCCGGGCGTTCCGCCGGACATGGCTCGACTCTATCATGCGGGTCGTTTGCCGCTGCTCTCCAGCGCCAGGACCAGCTCGTCGTGCTCCTCGGAGAGCGCGAAATCCACCAGATCGGCGATGAGGGGCAACTCGAGCAGGTTGGTGAGCGGCGCCTCACTGCGTCCTGCGTAAGCCGCCAGCACGTCGAGCGCCACGGCGAGATCCCCGCAGGCGATGAGGCCGGCGCGCGCGCCCACCCCGTGCGTTGCCGAGTAGAGCTCCTCGGGTGAGCAGCCCGCGGCCATCTGAGCGGCCAGGGGGGCAAGCTCGGTTCGCAGGGATCGGCTGAGCGCCTTTTGCACCCGGGTCTCCGCGGTTCGCAACACGGCTTCGGGTAGATAGGGCGGACGGTGGTCGGGGCGAAACTGCCGTACCAATCCGGCGATCAAGGCCGCCGCTTCGATGGGCCCCTCGCGCAGCAGGAACGCCATGTGGCTTTGCACCAGGCGCGCCGAGAACGCCGCAGCGAAACGAACCGCCAGCGCGCCCTTGTTCGCGATGCCGACGCCGATGATGAAGGTTGCCGGATCGCCCGGTTCGACAGCCAGGGCGTGCGGCAAATTGGTGGTGGCGAAAAGATCGAAGTCCTTGAGGCCCATCGCCAACGCTACCGATTCGAAGGCGCTTCGCAACGGTGTGGATCGCCCCTGGCGATCGGCTCTACCGACGTTGAAGCGGCGAAGATCGGGCTTCGTGGTTCGCGTGAGTGCGGGCCCCAGCAGCCGCAGGACGTGAAGAAGCCCGGCCGGCAAGTCGTCAGGCAAGCCGACTTCCAAGGTGGCGAGCGCCGCCAGCGAGGGGGGCCTTCGCGCCCCAACCGCCGCTTCGATCAGCGCCGCCGCCTCGGTGCGTAGGGCTGCGTCGGGGGTCAACTTGTGCAGCAGCTGCGCCGCCGCGACAGCTGCCGCCGGTCGCGCTCGCCACTGCAAGAGCGGAATCAACGTGCGCAAAGCCCCGATCGGATCCCGTCCTGCACGGAAGTCGCCACGCAGGAGGGCGATGGCGCCGTCGAGCAAGAGATTGCGGGCCGCGACGTCGTTGTGACGTTCATGGAACCGCCCGAGCTCTGCGATGACGTTGAGGTCGCGCGGGGATCCGTCGACGGCCTGGCGAAGCGCCACGCCGGCTCTGCGATTGTCCCCGGCCGCTTCCCAGAGAAGCCCCAGATGCAGCAGCAGAGGGCGGCGCCGGATGGCGTCTGTCTCGAATTCCAGCAGCTTCTCGGTGACCACGATTCCGCGATGCGGATCGCCCTGCTTGCCATAGAGCTCCGAAAGGGCCAGCAGGGCCTCGCGGTTGTCGGCTTCGAGCTCCAGGGCCCGTTCGTACGCGGCCGTCGCCTCGGTGTCGTCGCCACCGCTGCTGCGATGAATCCGCCCGAGACGAAGCAGACATTCGGTGAGCCGAGCGGGATCGGTCTCGAGGGCGGCCTGGCGTTTGGTGAGCTCCGCCGCCGCGACCGTCTGACCATCATCGAGCTCGAGTCGCGCCAGCGCCGCCAATGCGGGAAGGTTGTTGGAATCGAGCGCGAGAACTTCGCGCAGCTCCCTTTTGCCACCCGCCCGATCCGCCAGTTTGGTGACGAGCAGCCCGGCACGTTCGAGGCGCAGCGGCACCGCGGCCTCGGGCGAAGCAGATGCCGCCCGCTTGCCCAGCAGGTCGATCAGCGCCGAGGCATCGCCCGCTTGTTCCACGAGTCGTTTGTGACGAACGAACGCACCTTCGTGTCGTGGGTCGAGCTCGAGCACGCGGGCCAGGAGCTGCGCACTGCGATCCCGATCGATCGGCTTGTCGCCGGGCGATCCTTTGCTCCCATGGTCCGCCAGCAAAACCGCCGCCGCATAGAGCGCGGCCGCCTTGCGAGCCGGCTCGCGGAGTCCTACCGCGATCGTCTCGAGGTGTCGGACCGCCGCTGGAATGTCACGGCGTTCGAGCTCGAGCCGAGCGAGCCGCAGCAACGCCGGCAGATCCGTCGGGCTGAGCGCCCGCGCGCGATCGGTGAGGGCCTCGGCCCGCGATCGATCGCCGACCAGCTCCGCCAGCTCCGCCGCGCGTAGGAGCAAGGTCGTGCTCGCGCGCTGATCGATGTCGGGAATCACCGCAATTCGTTCCGCAAGCAGTCGAAACGCATCGATGAGCACGACCGGTGAGCTCGCCCGTCGTTCGAGCTCGGCCAGGTAGAGCCGCACCAGGGAGAGCGAGGGCTGACCGGTGGTGGCCTCCATCGCGCCTTCGAGCAGCCGGAAAGCGGCGTCGCCCTCGCCCTCGCCTTCCGCGACGAGCGCCGCGAACCAACCGGCGGTTCCCGCCACACGCGGCAGATCGCCGGCGAGCCGGCCGACCTGGTCCACGCGCAGGGCGGCGGGGCCCATGGCGCGCAGATGAACCAGGGCGAGGGCGCGGGCGGTCGTTGCCTCCGGATCGAGGCCGAGCGCAGATTCAATCTCGGCGGCAGCCGAATCGCCTCGACCTTTCAGATCGAGCAGCACACGGGCTTTCTGGATGGCGGCATCCGCGGCGGCTTTGTCGCGGCCTGCCCCTTTGCGCGCATCGAATTCGTCCCGCCAGAAATCCAGCAGGGCATCGGCGTCGCGCATGCCGAGAAGCACCCGTCGCAGCCCGAGGTCGGCATCACGCGCCAGCGGGCTCGCCAGCAGCTCGCGGTAGACCGCGGCGGCGGCGGCGCGCTCGTTGCCTCGAAAAGTCGGCCGACTCTTGCCGACACCGAGCTCATCGACGGCGCTCTCCAAAGATGCGCCGCCCTCGCCCGCCAGATCCTCGCGAGCCGACTGCTCGTCACGAACACCCTCGTCAGCGACTGCGGCCGTCTCCGTCGCGCCCGCCGTCAAGATCCCGTCCTCTTTGGCCCCCTCGGGGACGTCCACCTGAACGACGGCCTCCACCTGGGTGCGCTCGCGGGTCTGCTCGCGTTCGAACGTCCGCTCGTGTGCTTCGGCGGCAAGCGCGAGGAAGAATGCCGCGCGCGCCGGATCGGCACTTCCCTCCGCCAGCGCCTGCAGCAGCCGAGGCGAGCCGATGCGATGTTCGTCGCCGACCCTGACCAGCCGACGCAGCCACAGCTGAGCGGTATCGCTGGGGGCTGCCGCGATCGACTCGTCGGTGATCAGGCTCAGCGCCTCAGCGAAGGCTCCCGCCTGGACCAACCAACCTGCCGCCTCGAAAGTTCGGAAGTCACCGCCGCCAGCGGCCGCGGCAGCCATGAGCCGGCTGGCCAGCGCTCGGGCGTCCTGATCGGGCGCAACCAGAGCCCGAGCGATCTCGGTGGGATCGTCGGCGCTCGGCTCGTTGAACCGCGGCAGCGGCAGCGTCGCCACGAATCGGTTCGGATCCGAAGCCGCGTCGATGGCAGCTCCGCGCACGCCGATCGCCTTGGCGAGCGCGGCGGAGTCCTCCGCGAACCCGCTCTGGGCCCGGGCCTGCGCGAGCCCGGCTTTGCCGCGATCGCCTGCGGCGCGCAGCTGCCACGCGTGCCACCCGGCGAGCGCGGGCTCCATGGTGGG
>JANNNO010000105.1:0-5367 GCA_031398585.1 Myxococcales bacterium
CAGTGCTGGAAGCCGCTGGTCATCGTGTCGGGACAAGAGCCTGCCCTGGTGAAGCTGCACGGTCCGGACGCCGCCGGCGACGGCGAAGTCGTGCAGTCCTACATGACCTGGGACGGCGACAACCTCGTGAGCCTGATCGCGAGCGTGCGCGGGGCCAGAGAGAACGCCCGGGTGATCCGCGACGTGCTTTCGCTCGAGGCCTGGGAAGAAGTGAACGAGCTTTATCTGTGGCTGGGCTCGGACGAGGCGTCGCGCCTCTACCAGGAGAATCGTGAGCAGTTCTATCGCCACGTGCGCAGGGCGACGCAGCTGGTGCTGGGACTCGTTCGCAGCACGATGCTGCACGACACGCCGATGAGCTTCCTCTGGCTGGGGGTGATGCTGGAAAGGGTGGGCCAGACGGCGCGCATCCTCGACATGCATCACCACACGATGACCATCGAGAACGCGCATCAGATCGTCGAGGTGGCGTTGTGGCTTTCGCTGCTGCGGGCCTGCTCGGGGTACGAGGCGTTCGCCAAGAAGAACCAGGGGCGGTCGTCCGCCAAGGCGGTGACGTCGTTCCTGCTGTTCGAGCGGCAGTTCCCACGGTCGCTGCGCTACTGCCTGCGCGCGGCGAAACGCATCATCGGCGACATCTGGCCGGAGGCGCCGGCGCGCGGGATCGGCGGTCGCTCCTATGCACGCATCGGGGCGCTTGCCGATTGGCTGGACGGCCGTGAAGCCTCGTTCACGCCGGCGTCGTTGCACGCGGTCTTGACCCATGTGGTCGACGAGACCACAGCGATCTGTTCGGAGGCCGCGGCCGAGATGCTGGGGCCGTCGCACACACCACCGGGTGAAGCCGTGGCGGTGGCGGCTGCTGCGGCGACTGGTGGCCCGAAGCAAGTTCAGGGACAATGATCGCGGCCAGGCGTGGCGCGTGAGCCACGCTGACAGGCGCGCGATTTCCAGGGGAGGAGAATGCCGTTGCACGACGTGAAAGCGAGCCAGACCAACAATCCCGCGGTGCCTTCCGGGGGGGCGACTCCGGCCAAACGAGGCTCGGCGACTGCGCGGGTCGGGATGGATGCGGCCGCCTTCAAGCGATCCGTGCTGGACCACCTGCTCTACACGTGTGCCAAGGAGCTGCGTGAAGCGGGGCCCCCGGATCTCTATCAAGCATTCGCGCACACCGTGCGTGATCGGTTGGTCCATCGCTGGCTGGCCACGCAGAAGACCTACGATGAGCGCGACGCCAAGCGGGTCTACTATCTGTCTTCGGAGTTTCTCATCGGGCGCAGCCTGGGAATGTGCCTGTTGAACCTCGGCCTCTACGAGACGGCGGAAGCTCTCGCGGCAGAGCGAAACTTCGATCTCGAAAAGGTGCTGGATCAGGAAGGCGATCCCGGGCTCGGCAACGGCGGCCTCGGGCGGCTGGCGGCGTGCTTCATGGATTCGCTGGCGACGCTCGCTCTGCCGGCGGTCGGCTACGGCATTCGTTACGACTTCGGCATCTTCGAGCAACGGATCGAAGACGGGCGGCAGGTCGAGATGCACGACGACTGGTTGTCGTCGGGTAATCCCTGGGAGCTGCCGCGTATGGAAGACGCTCAGATCGTCAGGCTGGGCGGGCGGACGGAAATGCGCCACGACCCGGACGGTCGGCTGCGCGTCGACTGGATCCCGGGGCGGACCATCCTGGGTGTGCCGCACGATTCGTTCATCGTCGGGCACAAGAGCGATACGGTGAACACGCTGCGCTTGTGGGCGGCGCGCGCCACGCGCGACTTCGACCTCAAGTTCTTCAATGACGGGGACTACCGCAAGGCGGTCGAGGAGAAGATCGATTCGGAGAACATCTCGAAGGTCCTCTATCCGAACGACATGACGGAGGAGGGGCGCGCGCTCCGACTGAAGCAGCAATACTTCTTCGTGGCCTGCTCCATCGGCGACATCGTTCGCAAATACAAGCGTCGCAACCGGAACTTCGATCTGTTCTCCAAGCGCGTCGCGATTCAGCTGAACGACACGCACCCGACGATCGGTGTGGCCGAGCTGATGCGCATCCTGGTCGACGAAGAGGCGCTGGACTGGGATCCGGCGTGGAGCATCGTCGAGAAGACCTTCGGCTACACCAACCACACGCTGATGCCCGAGGCTCTGGAACGCTGGTCGGTGCCGCTGCTCGAGCAGCTATTGCCGCGGCACCTGCAGATCATCTTCGAGGTGAATCAACGGTTCTTGCGTCGGGTGGCGACGCAGTGGCCAGGAGATCACGAGCGCCTCGAGCGCATGTCGATCGTGCAAGAGGGGTATCCCAAGCGAATTCGCATGGCTCACCTGGCGACGGTGGGGTCGCACAGCGTGAACGGGGTCGCGCAGCTGCATACCGATCTCGTGAAGCGGGATCTCTTCCCCGACTTCTACGAGCTCTGGCCGGAGAAGTTCAACAACAAGACCAACGGTGTGTCGCCGCGGCGGTGGCTGGCGTATTCCAATCCGCGGCTTACCGAGTTGATTGCGTCGCGTATCGGGTCGGGCTTCATCGACAAGGATCTGGGGGAGTTGAAGCAGATCCGGACGTTGGAGCAGGACCGGCCATTCCTCGAGGCGCTGACCGGGGTCAAGCGCGCCAACAAACGCGATCTGCGTGCGCTGGTCAGCCGCACCAACGGGGTCGAGCTGCCTGACGAGGCGATGTACGTGGTCCACGTCAAGCGCATCCACGAGTACAAGCGGCAGCTGCTGGCGTGCCTGCAGGTGATCGCGCAGTACCTGAAGATCAAACGCAATCCAGAGGCCGACGTGGTGCCGCGCGCGTATCTCTTCGCGGGCAAGGCGGCGGCCGGCTATGCGATGGCGAAACTGCACATCAAGCTGATCAACGACGTCGCTGACGTCATCAACTCGGACCCTGTCGTGCACGGCAAACTGGCCATGGCGTTCCTGCCGAACTACGGCGTGTCGCTGGCGCAGTCGATCATTCCCGCGGCGGATCTGTCGGTGCAGATCTCGACTGCGGGGACCGAGGCGTCAGGCACCGGCAACATGAAGTTCGCGATGAACGGAGCGTTGACCATCGGGACGCTCGATGGCGCCAACGTCGAGATCCGGGACGAGGTCGGCCCCGACAACTTCTTCCTGTTCGGCCTCAAGACCGACGAGGTCGAGGCGGTCCGACGGCGTGGCTACGACCCAACGTCCTACATCGCCAAGAGCCCGGATCTAGGCGAGGTGCTGGCGCTGATCGAATCGGGCTTCTTCAGCTTCGGCGAGCCGGAACGCTTCGCGCCCGTGACTCAGAGTCTCCGCGGCGACGATCACTTCTTGGTCTGCGCAGACTACGACGACTACGTCGCCACCGAGGCTCGCGCCGCCGAGCAGTACCGGGACCAGACGGAATGGGCCCGCAAGTCCCTGCACAACATCGCCGGCGCCAGCCGCTTCTCCAGCGACGAAACCATCCGCCGCTACGCCGCCGAGATCTGGGCCCTCCAGCCCGTCGCCGTCGACCGCGCCCAGGTCAGCTCCGAAGGCTAAAGCCGCGCGCCGACGGCACGTGGTGCCGCTGTTATCGAGGCGCTGGGCGGCGCGGGCGCCGGTCCACGACGCCCGCGCCGGGCCCCTCACAGGCCGAAGCAATTGGCGTAGTAAGTAACGGTCGCGGGCCAGTCCGAGAAGATGCCGCGAATGCCGACCTTCTGCGCGAGCACGTCGAGCACCTCGAACATGTCGCCGTCGTTGTCGATGAGCGGATTGACGTACTGGTAGTAGTAGCCGCCACCGGTCTTGAGCAGGCCCGAGCGCTCCAGGGTCCAGGTGATGATGTCGAGACCCGCTGCTTTCGCCGCGATCGCGTACTCGGAAGGTACGAACTTCACGCCGGCGCCCGGCTTCACCAGCGCGAACATCGGCGGCGCGACGATCTTGATCCCCTGCTTGGCGAGTTCAGGCAAGCTCGCGACCGCGGTGGCGTAGCCCTCGACCGTGTCGACGCGTGCGTCGAGGAAGACCGCCTGCTGCCCGAACGCCGGCTCCTTGCCGATCCAGTAAAGAACGTCGTTCACGTTGAACGATTGCGCGAACACCCGTCGCGGCGAAATCCCCGCCGTCTTGTACTCGTCGATCATCTGCTGCGCATAGGCCTCCTGCGAATACGTGCCCTGGTAGGGCATCGGCACGCCTGCTTCTTTCAGCTCGGGCGTGAACTTGGCGCCCAGGCCGTCGAACAGAGCGATGCTCTCTTTGTGCGTGAGCACGGTGCCGCAGGTGGAATAGAGATCGGTGCGGAAGTTGGCCGTGCCACCGAGGTACTCGGCCACCGTGGTCGCCTTCGGGTTGCTGGCGTCCATCTTGCCGCACAGGCGCTTGAACTCGGCGACGGTGATGTCGCTCGTGCAGCACTTCGCACTGGCGGGTTTGCCGGTGGCCGGATCCGCCGGCGAGAACGGCTCGGAGCACTTGGCGGCCAGCTCGGGGATGGCGAGGATGTTCGTCGTGGTGTGGAGATCACACTGCGAATGGCGGCAGACGAGTTGCCGATCCTTGGTGAAGGTCACGTCGCACTCGAGGATGCCCGCGCCCATGCGCGCCGCCGCGACGTAGGACTCCTTGGTATGCTCGGGGAACTGCAGGCAAGCCCCGCGATGCCCGATGGAAAAGTCGCTGCGACGGAATGGACCCTCGCTACAGCTCGCCAGCTTCTTCTTGAGCGGGCTCGGCTCCATGTCATCGACCAGATAGTAGGGACGCGGTCCCAGCTGAACGTTGAGCTTGGCAGCAGCGCCTCCTCCGGACTGAGTCGGCGGCGCGTGCTGGTCGATGGCTTCCTTCGCGATCGCGATCCAGCGTGGATCGTTACAACCGGCAAGGGGGACGAGCATGGCAGTGGCCATCGAGGCGGCGGCCAGAGCGCCGAGTTTTCCCGGACGCAAAGCGAGTCTGAACATGAAAGGACCTCCGTCGTGCGAGAGAGCAGGCACGTGGCAAGCGGGGCCACGGCCCGAGATCCCTACCGCACGGACCGCAAGGCTAGCGGCAACCCCTGGTCACAAAGCCGTGTCCATCGCGCGACGGACGCGGACGGCCTGCGCGTCTGGCGGCGGCCAGAGCTCGCTACGGAATCAGGCCAAGCTGAGTGATCTCTCACGGCTTTTTCGCGGCTCGGCGCGCGTCGAGCCCGGGGGCCGGGTATTCGGGGCGGCCCGCCATGCTCGAGCTGTTCGTTGACGCCAACCTCGAGAGCATCCACCGCCTCAGCCTCGCCCTGGCGATCGGGGCGATCATCGGCCTCGAACGCAGCTACCACGGGCGACCCGCGGGCTTTCGCACCCACGCGCTCGTCTGCCTCTCGACCTGCCTGTTGTCGCTGGTGACCGTGTTCGA
>JANNNO010000111.1:0-9914 GCA_031398585.1 Myxococcales bacterium
GACAGCAAGAGCAGTGTGAGGGCGAGCCGAGCGGTGGGTGGCATAGCGCCTCCTTCGAAGACTTGCACTGCCAGGAGGGAGGAAATGTTCCAGGGGCAGCCGCGCTTTTTTTCTTCACCTCGCCCCGCGCCAGCGGGGAGAGGTCGCCGCGTCTGCGCGGCGGGTGAGGGGCTTCCGCCTTTCACCGTGATGAGTCTCGTGATCTGGTTCTGCGAAAGCCCCTCACCCGGCCCCGAAGACGGGGCCGACCTCTCCCCGCTTTCGCGGGGCGAGGTGAAGAGCGGAGGGGGTGGCGCAGACGGAGCCCGCGCGGGTGAGGGGACGGGAGGAGCGGGGGGCAACCCGGGGTCGTCCTTTCTTAGCCGAGGCGGGCCAGGGCGGCTTCGAGGCGTGCGAGGGCGGCTTCGGCTTCGGTGAGGCGGGCCTTGTCCTTTTCGATCGCCTCGGGTTTGGCGCGGGCGACGAATTGGGGGTTGCCGAGCTTCTTGGCAAAGAAGTCACGGTCGGCGGCCAGCTTGGCGCGTTCCTTTTCCAGCTTGGCCTTTTCCGCCCCGGTGTCGGCGGCGCTGCCCTCGAGCAACATCGAGACCTCGATCTCACCCGCCACCGTCGTGGCAGCTGGCTGGGTCAGCGCGGCTTCGCCACCGCGACGGATCTGGACATCGGCCGCCTTGGCCTGATCGGCGATGAGCCCCCGGTATCCTTCCAGGATCGTCTTCTTGTAGTCGTCGCTGACCGAGAGGACGAGCTGACAGCGGACGGAGCTGTGCACGTTATGCTCGACCCGCAGCTGCCTGACCGCCGTGACTACCTTCTGCACGAGCGCCATCGACGCCTCGGACGCATCGTCGAGGCAGCGGCGATCCGGGATGGGATAGAGCGTGATCATGATGCTCTGAGGGGCGCCCGCCGACTTCGGCAGCTTCTGCCAGATCTCTTCCGTGATGAACGGCATGAACGGATGCAGCACGCGCATCGCCGTCTCGAGCGCCGTCACCAGCGCGCCCTGCACCTTCCAGCGATTCGGGTCGTCTCGGTTGGCGAGGCGGCCCTTGGCGAGTTCGATGTACCAGTCGCACAGCTCGTCCCAGATGAAGTGGTAGGCAGCCTGGGCGGCGTCAGCGATGCGATGATCTTCGAGTGCGGCGTTGACCTCCTCGGCGGCTCGCTGCACACGCGACAGGATCCAACGTTCCGGCAGCTCGAACTCGGCGCCATCGGGGCCGTCGGCCGTGCGGTCGGCGAACCGCTCGGCGTCGTAGCCGTCGAGGTACATGAGGGCAAAGCGGGCCGCGTTCCAGATCTTGTTGGCGAAGCGCCGCGCGTCCTCGACGTTGCCCATCGAGAACTTGATGTTCTTTCCCTGCGACGCGTGCGTCGTCAACCACGCGAGCGCAAAGCGGAGCGCATCGGCGCCGTGCTTTTCGATCACATCGAGCGGGTCGATGGTGTTGCCCTTCACCTTCGACATCTTTTCGCCCTTCTCGTCCGTGACGATGGTGTGCAGATACACCGTCCGGAAGGGCACCTTCCCCATGAAGTGCAGGCCCGCCATCATCATGCGCGCGACCCAGAAGAAGATGATGTCGTAGCCGGTGACGAGCAGCGCGGTCGGGTAGAACGTCTTCAGCTCGCGCGTCTCTTGCGGCCATCCCATGGTGGCGAAAGGCCAGAGCCACGACGAGAACCACGTGTCGAGGACATCGTCGTCCTGCTTGAGATCCGCGCCGCCGCACTTGCTGCACGCGACAGGCGCCGTGCGCGCCACGTGAGTCTCCTCGCACGACCGGCAGTACCACGCGGGAATGCGGTGGCCCCACCAGAGCTGGCGCGAGATGCACCAATCGCGGATGTTCCGCATCCACGCGAAGTAGGTCTTGGCCCAGCTCTCGGGCACGAACTTGGTTTTGCCCTGCTCGACCGCCTCGATCGCGGGCTTGGCCAGCGGCTCCATCTTCACGAACCACTGCGTGGAGATGAGCGGCTCGACCACGGTGTTGCAGCGCTGGCAGTGGCCGACAGCGTGGGTGTGGGGCTTCGATCCCCGCTCGAGACCGAGCGCCTTCAAGCGGGCCTTGACCGCCTTGCGCGCTTCCTTGCGATCGAGGCCGGCGAACTCGCCGCCGGCCGCGGTCACTAGGCCCTTTTCGTCGAGCATGGCGATCTGCTCGAGGTTGTGGCGCAGGCCGCATTCGAAGTCGTTCGGATCGTGCGCGGGCGTCACCTTGACGGCGCCGGTGCCGAACTTGGGATCGACCAGCACGGGATCGCCGATGATCGGCACCAGTCGGTCGACGAAGGGATGCTTGACCGTCTTGCCGAGCTTGGCCTGGTGGCGTGGATCGTCCGGATGTACGGCGATCGCGGTGTCGCCGAGCATGGTCTCGGGCCGCGTGGTGGCGACCACCAACTCACCCGAGCCGTCGCTCAGTGGGTAAGCGAATTCATAGAGCTCGCCCTGCGCGCCTTCGTCGTACTCGACCTCGAGATCCGAGAGAGCCGTGCGGCAGGAGATGCACCAGTTGATGAGGCGGCTGGCGCGATAGAGCAGCCCCTGCTCGTGAAGGCGCACGAAGACCTCGGTGACGGCCTTCGAGTAACCGGGATCCATCGTGAAGGACGTGCGGTCCCAGTCGACCGAGCAGCCCATCACTTTGAGCTGCTCGAGAATGCGATCGCCGGACTTGCGGCGCCACTGCCAGACCTTGTCGACGAAGGCTTCGCGGCCGATGTCGTGGCGCGATTTGCCTTCGGTCTCTTTCAGGTTCCGCTCGACCACGAGCTGGGTCGCGATGCCGGCGTGATCGGTGCCGGGCAGCCACATCGTGTTGTAGGCGGCCATGCGGCGCCATCGCGTGAAGATGTCCTCGATGGTGCGGCCGAGGGCGTGACCCATGTGCAGCGAGCCGGTGACGTTCGGCGGCGGGATCACCAGCGAGAACGGCGCCTTGGGCGCGGCGGCGTCGGCGTGAAAGTACTTCTTGTCGAGCCACTCGGCGTACCACCGCTGCTCGAGCGATTGCGGCTCGTAGGCCTTGGGCAAGGGCGCGTCCGCTTGTGCGCCGGCTGGGTCTGGGTTCGGTTGCGAAAGGGACTTGTCGGCTTCGGACATCGTGGCTGCCAGCGGGGTCGAGGGGGTCGTAGGGGTAGAGGAGACGAGGGGCGTGGTTTTCACATGGCCAGGCGCTCAGCGCCAAGCCGCCATCTCGCAATCTTCCTCATCTTCGCACACTCGGAACGCGAGGCGCCCGACTGCGCAGCTCGTCCGTCTGGACCGTCTGGTCGACGTCCTCGCGGACCGCGCGCGGCATCCCGAGGCGGGCTACTTCTTGGCTGCGAGGCCGTGTCGCTCGATGTGCTCGCGGATGATCATCTCGGCGAGCTCCGGGACGACTTCCCAGACGACCTCTTCGATGACCTCACGCGACAGCCGGGCGATGGCCTCGTACTCGGGCCCGCGGGCCGCGATGGCGCCGAGCTTCTGATCGAGCCGGGCCGAGACCTGAGCGCTGGCACTCGGCGAGCGAGCTTCAATCGCCGGCGAGCTCGCCGATGCAACCGGCGGAATGACCGACGCTGTGGTCGGACCCGAGATCGGCGTGGTCGCCAAAGGCGCGACCGGAGACGCGGGGGCCAGGGGCACAACCGGGGCCACCGGAGCGACCGGCGCCACGGGGGCTACCGGCCGGGCAAATTGGCCCAGCCCCGGCGTGGGAGCGGGCGCAAGCCCCGGCGTCGGAAGCGGCGCCGCAGAAGGCACGACACCGGGTGAGCGGAGGGGTGCGGGAGCGCCGGCGGGCTGGTTACGCGGAACGCCCGGGATGATGACCGCGGGCATGCCCATCATCGTCCGCCCGATGCCGGCAGGCGCTGTCGGGGCGGGTGCGGAGGCGAGCGGGTTGGTGGCTGCGGGCGCGGCGCTGGCAGCGACCGGCAAAACCGAAGGCGGCACGACGGGCGTCGGATGGCTAGGTGGCAGCGGCGCGACCGGGGCTGGCCTTGCCGCCGGTGGGGCGAAGGGCGCGGGCCCCGGACCGCTGAGGGTCGAGCCGCCGATGGAACCCGACTGACCAGGTTGTCCGCCAGGGCCGGCCTGCGGACGCGGCGGAACTCCGGGTCGGGCACCGGGGATCAATGAAGGTCGCAGCCCCGCGGGAGGTGGCAGGGGAGCGACCGAGGGCGGACGCGCAGAAGCGGTGGGCGGCGCGGCCGCCGGAGTCGACGCAAAGGCCGCGGCGGCCGACGCTGCCGCTGCATTCAGCGACACCGGGCTCGGACCGGCGGGGGCCCGCTCGATGGTCATCTCGCCGTAGTCGTCGTCGTCATCATGACGAGCCGCTGGCGGAGGCGCCGCGGGCCGGGCCACGGGGATCGGTGCCGAGGCCGAGGCGGTCACGACCGAAGGCCGTTCGGAGGCGGCTGCGCCCCCCTTGGCCAGGATCTCCGTCACCTTGTCGATGATCGACTGACTCTCGAACGGCTTTTGCAGAACACCGTCCGCGCCCGCATCGCGCCCCTTGCTCTCGTCGTAAGGCGTGTGGGTCGACGCCAGGATGTAGACCGGGATGCCGCGCAGGGCGGGATCCGCTTTCACCGCCGCGCAGAGCTCGTAACCGCTGCGACCGGCGAGGTTCGCGTCTGCGATGACCAGCTCGGGCCGACCCTGGCGAGCCGCTGACAGCGCCTCGTCGATGGATCGAGCGGCGACCAGGGAGACGTCTTGTCCCCCGAACACCATGGCAAAAGCCTTCTGGATGGTGACGCTATCGTCCGCGACGAGGACCCGCTTCCCCATATGGAACCTAGAAGGTGTCAATGGGTACCATGCACCTCGCAGAGGGTCAAATGGTGAACCCGCCTTCTTCGTGAGATCACAGCCATGCGCACGCCGATTTGCACTGTCACCTTCACACTTGCAACGACACTGACCACACCTGCCCTCACGGCATGGGCGGTCGAACTCCCCCGCCTGGCGACGCCGCTGGCCCTGTCAGCCCCACGTGGCGATGCCTGGTGGGCGCGCGACAAGGCGCTGCACTTTGGGGCCAGCGCGGGCATTGCCGTCGGAGGCTATGCGGGCAGCGCTCTGGTCGAGGCGCTGGTTCGGGAGCCCGAGCTCGGTCAGGGCGGCAGGGCGGATCGCAAGCTCCGCCTGGCGATCGGCGGCGGCCTGGCCCTCGGTGCCGGAATCGCCAAGGAGCTGAGCGATCGCTACACCGGCGGCGATCCCTCGTGGCGGGATCTCGGCTGGGATGTCGTCGGGACCGCGACGGGCCTGGCAGTGGCCTATTCCATCGACTGGCTGATCACGCGGCGCTGGCGATAGCCGACGGCCGCGGCACGACGGCGCCTGCCCCAACTGGAATCAGGCGCGGCGGCTGACGATCTTGCGGAATTTCGCGCGGTCCGCCGGACCGAACTCGCCGGAAAGGAGCAGAACCGCGAGGAAGATCACCCCAGCCAGCGCGAGCGCGGCCAGAGAGACGATCTTGCCCTGCCCGGGGAGGAAACGTCCGGCCGCGATCGCGATCGCCGTAGCCAGAGCGATGCGCGCCACGCTCGCCAGGGGAGGCCCAGCCGCGAACTGGCGGCGCAGATAGACGAGCGCGGCGACGAAGCCGGCGGCCATGCCGAGCGCGGTGGCCGTGGCACTCGCCTCGAGCATCGCCGGACCCGGCGGGCTGCCGGGCACCAGCACGAAGGCCGCGCCGCCTCCGACGAGCACGGTGGTCGCGACCAGGGCGCCGGCGACTCTGGGATGTCCCGAGGCGTTGATGATGGAGCCCGCGACCCCGAGCAGCGAAAGGCAGACGATGCCGGCCACCAGGATCGGCAGCGCGGTCTGCCCCGCGACGTACTCGGGTTTGTAGAACGTGAGCAGCAGGCCGGCGGGACGCGCGGCCAGCACCGACGCCATCGCCGCGGCGAGGATGAGCGCGTAACGGAGGGTTTGGGTGACGTAGGCGCGCGTCGCTTCGCGGTCCTGTTCGAAGGTCGAGCGCGAGACGAGCGGGAAGATGACGAAGGTGATCACGAGCAGCGCCTGATAAGGCAAGAGCGCGAAGTTGCGCACGGCTTCGTAATGTCCCGCGATCTGATTGGCCTCGACACCCGAGGCGGCGCTGGTGGCGAAACGACGGAGGAGAAGCAGATCGTAGTTGAGCGCCAGGTTGATGAGCAGCGTGTAGACGACGATGCCAATCATGAAGCGCACGAGGCGCCCCATCGGGAACGGTTCGGCCACTGTGGTCGGCAGACGAATCACGACAGCCGCGATGATGAGGATGACCAGCGCCGCGGTGACGAAGCCGCCGAAGGCGCCAGCGAGACCGAAGATCGCGGCCCCGCCCAGCAGCAAGATGGTCTTGGCGGTGGAGAACGTGATGTCGAAGCCAGCCTGCACCCGAAAGCGGCGCAGCCCATTGGCCGATCCGACGAAGACCGAATAGAGCGAATAGAAAAACGGAATGAACGCGACGATTCGAAACCAGCGCGTGAATTCCGGGTGGTCATAGGCGTTGGCGATGATCGGCGCCAGCGCGAAGAAGCCGAGCCCGAGTATGGCGCCGACCACGAGTTGCAGGCGCAACCCGGCGGCCTTGACCGCCTCGGCATGCCGATCGTCCTCGGCGGTGAACTTCGAGACCGACTGGATGGTCCCCTGCACCGTCGCGTTGTTCAGCACCGAAACGGCAGCGTTGACGACCGAAAAAGCGCCGAAGTCGGCGCTGCCGACGATGCGGGTGAGCAGCCACTTCTGCGCGAAGGCGCTCACCATGAAGAAGACCTTGGCCGCGCCGATGAAGAGGGCGCCTCGGCCGGCCTCGACTGCTCTATCGGGACGAGGGGAGGCTTCGGCCTGCGGCTCCTGACTGCTCATCTCGGCAGCACGATACTTCACTGGGCGGGGCGGCGGAGGCGCAAAAGGCCGACCGCCCGCGCCGCGAGCTCCTCGGTCAAGGCGGCGGACAGCTCGATGCGAATGCGGGCATTGGGCCCATCGACCTCGGCCTTGATTGCATCCAGATAGGGCGCCACGCCGAGCAAGAGCACGTCGGGACTCTTCTTTGCCGCCGCCACGAAGGTCTGCACCTTTTCGACCAGAACCGCGGCGTCGGCGCCATTGGAGAGCTCGGCTATCAGATCGGCGCGCAGGGCCGGACCGAGATCGGCGCCGGCGCCGAAACGCATGATGGCGGCGTCGGGACCAAAACGAGGGTCCGCTGAGAGCCGCGCGCGGGTCGCGGCCGGCACCTGCGCCGCCAACCAGAGCGATCGATCGCGACCCGCGCGTTCGGCCAGGCGCAAGAGTTCGGGTTTGGGACCCGCTGGCGCGGAGGTTGACGCCGCTGACGGCGCGGCTTGCGCCGTGGCTCGGTCCGCCACCGCCCGCGTCCAGCCGCCCGCGCCGAGCACGAAGCGCCGATCGTCGAGGAAAAAGCCGCTTGGCCCGTCGGACCGCGGGCTCGCCCAGACCGTGCGTTCGCCCTCTTTGCGTTCGACGAGATCACCGCCGCGCCGTCGGGCCTCGTCTCGTAGATAGAGGAAGAGGCGGGCACGGTCGATCGGGTCGGTCTCGAAGATCACCGCGAACGCATGGGTGCGGCGGGCCTCCTCGGGGAACGCGGCGACGATGCGGTGGATGTTGGTGAAGGGATCGATGCCGGTGGCAGCGCGCAGCTGGTCGAGGATCTGCCGATCGCCAGCGGCGTCCCGGGTCAGCTCGTCGAGCTTGCGCCAGAGCGAGGTGGCGCGCACCCGGGCGAAGTCGATGGCGACGATGACCTCGGCGTCCTGGGGGAGCAGCGCCAGGAGAGGGTCGCCTGCGGTCGCGGCCTCACGCTGGCATCCTCCGCGGCACGCCGTCATGGTAAGCAAGACGCCGAGCACCAGCGCCGTTCGCACAATCGCCATCATGACTGAGCTCGCCCCTGCCATTTGCGACATTGCCACGGCTCGCCCCTGGCCGACCATGAGAACCCGACAGCACGCAGAGTCTGCGGCCAACCCACGGAAGGCGCCATGAGCTGGGCCCGGATGTCTTTTCGCGGCCAGACGGTCTTCGTGAACGTCGACGATGCCGGCCGACCGGTGCTGGACACCGAGGGCCGCGCGGAAATGAAGTACCGCGAGTCGGACAGCAAGGTCTATCGGCCGGCGCCAAGCAACCTGGGCCGGGCGGGTCAGGACGGCGGAGCGCCGGCGGCCCCGAGGCCCGCGGGCGGAAGCGGATCGCCCTCCCCGGCCCGGCCGAGTGCCAAGAAGACCGGGGCGAAATCGTCGGCGGTGAAACGCGCGCCCGGACCCGCTTCGCTCGACACGCAGCATGTCTGGACAGACGGCGCCTGTACCGGCAACCCAGGACCGATGGGCATCGGGGTGCTCTTCATCGCCAACCAGTCGCGGCGCGAGCTGTCGGAGTATCTCGGCGTCGGCACCAACAACATCGCCGAGCTGACCGCCATCGAACGGGGGCTCGCCCTCGCAGAGGAGGCAGCGCCCTCTCGCGATCGGCCGGTTCGCATCTACACCGACTCGCAGTACTCGATCGGTGTGCTGAGCCTCGGCTGGAAGGCCAAGGCGAATCAGGAGCTCGTCGCGCGAATCAAAAAGCGGCTGGCCCTCTTTCCCGACGTCATCTTCATCAAGGTCGCCGGGCACGCCGGCATTCCCGAAAACGAAACCTGCGATGAGCTCGCCCGGCAAGCCATCGTGAACCGGGCTTGACCGTCACCCCTTTAGAGGAAAAGTCCCCATGGAGCTGCTCACCGGTCCGAACCTCGTCAGTCTCCTCACGCTGTCGTTGATGGAGATCGTGCTTGGCATCGACAACATCGTCTTCATCGCGATCCTCTCGAACAAGGTCGCGCAGAGCGAGCGAGCCCGAGTGCGACGGATCGGGCTGGTGCTGGCGCTCGGCATGCGCCTCGGCCTTTTGCTGACGCTGTCGATCATCATGCGGCTCACAGCACCGATCTTCACGGTGTTGGAGCAGGAGATCTCGGGACGGGATCTGGTTCTGCTGGGCGGTGGACTCTTCTTGATCGCGAAGTCGACTCACGAGATCTACGACAAGCTCGAGGGTGACCATCACGAGGACACGCCCGGGGCGCCCGGTCGCGCGAAGGTGGGGAGCATCCTCTTTCAGATCATGATCCTCGACGTGGTGTTCTCGTTGGACTCGGTAATCACCGCGGTCGGCATGGCCCAGAACATCTGGATCATGGTGATCGCGATGGTGATCGCGGTCGGCGTCATGTTGATCTTCGCCAACAGCGTGTCGGAGTTCATCAACAAGCACCCGAGCATGAAGGTGCTGGCGCTGTCGTTCCTGCTGATGATCGGCGTGATGCTGGTCGCCGAGGCGTTCGACGCGCACGTCAACAAGGGCTACATCTACTTCGCGATGGCCTTCTCGATGCTCATCGAGCTGCTCAACATGCGCCTGCGCCGCAAGAGCAAGGCGGTGCACCTGAACAACCGCTACGAGGGCGACCCGACGGCCGGGGCGGCGGAGAGCAAGACCGGCTGAGGATCGCGGGCCGGGGCGCCGGTAGGACGGCGGGCGACGGAGATCGCGCGCGGGGCTCGCGCAGGCGAAGACCCGTCCCTCCGATCTCCTCCGCTCTCCACCTCGCCCCCTTGGGGGAGAGGTCGCCGGGGCCCGCAGGGGCCCGGCGAGTGAAGGGTGCGCGGCGCCTCGATTTCAGCTGCCGGAGGGATCGTCGCCGCTGGGCTTCTCCCCCGCCCCCGCAGGGGCTTGCGGTGGCGGCTCGGCTGGCTTTCTTGCGGCGCCGCCGATCGGCGATACTCCCGGCTTCCGGGCGGCGCCGCCGATCGGGACGAGGGGCTCGTTGAGCTTGGCGATGGGGACCAGGACCGTGTCGGCGCCGTCGTCCTTGAGCCGCGCCTGG
>JANNNO010000124.1:0-15717 GCA_031398585.1 Myxococcales bacterium
CGAACTCGTTCTGGAACTACCGTGCAACCTGCGAAGCCGTCGGAGCGAAATACCCGGCGGCGCCACTCGGGCTCATCACGGTCGCCGCGCTCCTGCCCCCGAACTGGACCGTCCGGCTCGTCGACTGCAACACCGAGGATCTCACCGAGGACTGCCGGTGGAGGCGATTTCCGAGGTTCCACGCGAAGAAGGACGTTGGCGACTGCTGGCCTCCGATGGCAAGCTGCTGGCCATCATCACCTGCCGGGCGGGAATGTGGCGTTCGGTCCGCGGGTTCCATCCCGGCGCTGAACTTTCGCGGGTCACCGGGTTGACTTCGACGCGCGTCATGTAGCAAAGTGCCGCCAGTTAACGCACCGAAAGAACGACGAAAAGAGTGTGAGGAATGGCTCTCGCCGCGGTTCGCAAAGCTGAAGTTGTTAAGAAATTCTCTCGTGGGCCGGAGGACACCGGCTCTCCCGAGGTTCAAATTGCCCTGCTCTCCGAGCGGATCAATTACCTGACGGAGCATTTCCGCGCCCACGCCAAGGACCATCACTCGCGCCGCGGGCTGCTCATGCTCGTCGGTCAGCGGCGGCGGTTGTTGGACTACCTCAAGTCGAAAAACGTCGAACGGTACCGGTCGCTCATCTCTGAGCTCGGGATCCGTAAGTAGACGCAAAAGCACGGGTTCGAAAGTGGGTGGCTGGGCATGGTGCCTGGCCACCGCTGTTTCATGGCCCTGGTGCTGCGTTCATCCTTTTTCCCGACGGTTCGGCGCCGCTCCCGGCGACGCCCCCCGCGACGGACCTTCGAGATGAGGGACGAAGGGGTGCCTGGGCCTTCGCAAGAGGAGACTGAAGATGTTCGTACGCGAAGGTGTGGCATTCGGCGGGCGGGAGCTCTCGATCGAGACCGGCCGGATGGCCAAGCAGTCCGATGGCTCGGTGGTGATCAGGTACGGCGATTCGATGGTGCTGGTCACCGCAGTCGCTGGTACCTCGGTCCGCCCCGGCATCGACTTCATGCCGCTGACCTGTGACTACCTCGAGAAGACCAGCGCCGCGGGTAAGATCCCGGGCGGCTACTTCAAGCGAGAAGGTCGGCTGACCGAGCACGAGGTGCTGACCGCTCGCCTCATCGACCGCCCCTCGCGGCCGCTCTTTCCCAAGGGCTGGCGTTTCGACAGCCAGGTCATCGCGACTGTCCTTTCGGCGGATCGCGAGAACCCCACCGACGTGCTGGCGATGGTCGGCGCCTCGGCGGCGTTGCACATCTCGGACATCCCCTGGGCGGGTCCGTACGCTGGCGTGCGCGTTGGCCGCGTGAATGGCGAGTTCGTCGTGAACCCGACCTTCGCGCAGCGACAGAATGCCGAGATCGATCTCATCGTCGCTGCGAGCCGCGACGCGATCGTCATGGTCGAAGGCGGATTGGACGAGGTCACCGAGACCCTCTTTCTCGACGCCCTCATGTTCGCGCACAAGGCGGCGCAACCGCTCATCGACCTGCAAGAGAAGCTGCGCGCGGCGGTCGGCAAGCCCAAGCGTGAATTCGTTCCGCCGGCCAAGGATCCGGTCGTCGTCGGTCGTGTGGCCGAGCTCGCGGCTGCCAAGATCAAGAACGCGATGTCGATCTCGAACAAGCAGGAGCGCTACTCGGCGCTCGATGCCGTCGGGGCCGAGGTGATTCAAGGTTTGAAGACCGAGTTCCCCGACCGCGATCCCGAGGTCAAGGAAGCTTTCGAATCGGCCAAGAAGAAGAACCTGCGCGAGCTCGTGCTCGACACGGGTAAGCGCATCGATGGCCGCGCGACGGTTGACATCCGTCAGATCACCTGTGAGGTCGGCGTTCTGCCGCGTACTCACGGCTCGTCGCTCTTCACCCGCGGCGAGACCCAGGCGCTGGTCACGGCCACCCTTGGCACCAAGCAGGACGCGCAACACATCGAGGGCCTCACCCACGAGATCGAAAAGCGCTTCATGCTCCACTACAACTTCCCGCCGTTCTCGACCGGCGAGGTCAAGCCGCTGCGGGGCGCGAGCCGCCGCGAGACTGGCCACGGCCATCTGGCGGAGCGCGCGCTGGCGCGAGTGCTGCCGGCCGAAGGGACCTTCCCTTACACGATTCGCATCGTCTCGGAGATCCTCGAGTCGAACGGTAGCTCGTCGATGGCCTCGGTCTGTGGCGGCTCTTTGGCGCTGATGGACGCCGGCGTGCCGATCGCGACGCCGGTCGCTGGCATTGCGATGGGCCTCATCAAGGAAGGCGAGCGCGTGGCCGTGCTCTCCGACATCCTCGGCGACGAGGATCACTTGGGCGATATGGACTTCAAGGTCTGCGGGACCAAGAAGGGCATCACCGCCGTCCAGATGGACATGAAGGTGCAGGGCCTTACCCGCCAGATCCTCGAGCAGGCGCTCAATCAGGCCAAGGATGCGCGTCTGCACATCCTCGGAAAGATGAGCGAGTCGCTGGTCGGCGCGCGTCCCGAGCTGAATCAGTTCGCGCCGCGCATCTTCACCCTCAAGGTGAAGCCGGATCAGATTCGCGAGATCATCGGCCCAGGCGGCAAGACCATCCGCGGAATCACCGCGCAGACCGGCGTCTCGATCGAGGTCGAGGACGACGGCACCGTGCACATCGCTTCGCCCGATGGCGTCGCGGCCCAGAAGGCCATCGACATCATCAAGGGCCTCACGACCGAGCCCGAGGTGGGTGAGTTCTACGCGGGCGTGGTTCGTCGCATCGCCGACTTCGGCGCCTTCGTCGAGATCTTGCCGGGCACTGACGGTCTCGTGCACATCAGCGAGCTCGACGACAAGCGCGTGCGCGCGGTCGAAGACGTCTGCAAAGAGGGCGACGAGATGGTGGTGAAGGTGATCGGGATCGATCGCGCCACTGGCAAGATTCGCCTCTCGCGCAAGGAAGTCATGGGCAAGACGCCGGACGTGGTTCACAACTTCCGCGGCGAAAAGGCCGGGGCTTAAACCGCTCGAGCGCGGCGCCGAATCGTGTCGGTCAACGTCCGGTTTCGGCGCCTGCGTGAAGGCGCGGTCGTCCCCCGCTACATGACGGCGGGGGCGGCCGGTATGGATCTGTCGAGCGCGGCCGAGACGCCGCTGACGATCGCGGCGGGGGCGCGAGCTGGTGTTCCCACCGGCCTCGCGATCGCGTTGCCGGTCGGGTTCGAGGCGCAGGTTCGTCCGCGTTCGGGCCTGGCCAGCAAACACGGCGTCACCGTCGTGAACGCGCCCGGCACCATCGATGCGGACTACCGCGGCGAGATCGTCGTCCTGCTGGTGAACCTGGGCGGCGAGGCTTACACCATCGCGCCCGGTGATCGGGTGGCGCAGCTGGTGGTCGCGCCGGTCGTGCAGGCGGTTCTGGAAGAGGTCGACACGCTCGACGAGACAGCGCGCGGCGCTGGCGGCTTCGGGCATACCGGCAAGTCCTCGGGTTGACGGGGCTGCGCACCGGTAGCCGGTTTGCCAGTGAAAGTCGGCGCGCGCGGTCTTGTGTGGGTGGGCGAAGCTCGCCATATTGACGGCCCATGAGCAGCACTGACGTCACGTCGTCGGGACCAGCAGCGGAAAGAATCCGGGCGGGGATCGTCGGGGTTTCGGGCTATTCCGGCATGGAGCTGGCTCGGCTGTTGGCGCGACACCCGCGCTTTCGCATCGACCTGGCCATCTCGGACAAATGGGCCGGCCGCACGCTCGGGAGCAAGCTCGCCTTGCCGACTGCCGCCGCCGGCTTGACGTGCACGAGCCAGGCCGAGGGCAAAGCTGCCTTTGGCAACGTCGACGTCCTTTTTCTCTGCACGCCGCACGAGGCTTCGATCGATCTGGCGCCGGTCGCGCTGGCGGCCGGCGCGCGCGTCGTGGATCTCTCGGGTGGCTTTCGCCTCGCTCTCGATGATTATCCGACGTGGTACGGCTTTGCCCACGCGGCGCCGGCGCTGTTGGCCGAGGCGATCTATTCGATGCCCGAGGCGATCGACACAAAGGAGCGCCTGCGGAGTGCCCGGCTCGTGGCCAATCCGGGGTGTTATCCGACCGTCTCGACGTTGACCACCTTGCCGCTCCTGCGCGCAGGGCTCATCGACCCGGCGTCGATCATCATCGATGCCAAGAGTGGGGCCACGGGCGCTGGGCGCAAGGCGACCGAGGACTTTTCATTCTCTGAAGTCGACGGGGATTTTCGGGCGTACAACGTCCTTCGCCATCGCCATATGCCCGAGATCGATCGCGCGTTGGCTCTCGCCGGGGCGGGGGAGATCAAGACAGTCTTCACGCCTCACTTGCTGCCGACGCGGCGGGGGATTCTTGCCACGGTCTACGGGCGGCTGACGCCGGCGGCGGCGAAAGAGGCGGATCTGCCCGGCGCCGTGGCACGAGCCCTCGAGGGGTTCGCCGAGGGCAAGCCATTCCTGCGTGTCGTCAGTCCCGAAGAGGTGACGCTGTCGTCGTCGGTGGGAACCAACCGCGTGGTGATCGGCGCGCGTGCCGACGTTCGGCGCGGCGTGATCGTCGCCGTCGGATCGATGGACAACCTGGTCAAAGGGGCTGCTGGACAAGCGGTCCAGAATGCCAACCTCATGTTCGGCCTGCCCGAGACGGCCGGCCTCTCCGATCTCGTGGGACACCTGCCATGACCGAACCATTCGCCCCCGGAAGCACCGACAGCCTGGCCAATCAGCGCGAGCTGGTGGTCGCGGCCCTCCGCTACATCCAGCGCTTCTCAGGTACCCGCTGCGTGATCAAGTACGGCGGCGCCGCGATGGTCGACCCCGAGTTGAAACGCAAGTTCGCTCATGACGTCGTCCTGCTGCGTGCCGCCGGGTTGCGGCCGGTGATCGTGCATGGCGGCGGTCCCGAGATCAACCGGACGCTCGAGCGCCTCGGTCAAAAGAGCGAGTTCGTCGACGGTCAACGTGTGACGGGGCCCGAAGAGATCAAGATCGTCGAGATGGTGCTCACTGGCAAGGTGAACACGGAGATCGTCGGCCTCATCAATTCGCTGGGCGGCGCCGCCATGGGCCTCTCGGGCAAGGACGGCCGGCTCATCCAGGCGAAAAAGCAGCTGCCCAAACCGGGCAAGCCCGACCTCGGCCTCGTCGGTGACGTCGAGAGCGTGAACCCTGACGTGCTCGAGATGTGTGTCGATCGCGGCTACATCCCGGTGGTCTCACCCGTCGGTGGGTCGGCGGATGGCACGACCTACAACATCAACGCCGACGTCGCGGCCGCCGAGATCGCCGTCGCGGTCAAAGCCCGCAAGCTTATCTTCCTGACCGACGTTGCGGGCATCCTCGATGAACACGGCCAGCTGATGTCCGCCCTGTCCAGCGCGGATCTACGTGGGCGGCTCGCCGAAGGGCGCGCGGTCAAAGGGGGCATGAGCGTGAAGGCGAACGCAATTTTGCGCGCGCTGGAAGGCGGCGTCGAAGCGGTGCACGTGGTCGACGGCCGCGCGCCTCACAGCGTGGTGATTGAGCTGTTCACCGAGAGCGGCAGCGGCACGCTGGTCACGGGCTAAGTTGCGTGCAGCCGGCGGCGACCGGCTAGCGGCTGCGACGTCGGCTCTTGGGGAGAGCGATCAGCGCGAGCGACAAGACGAGCAGCCACGAGGCGGAGCCCGGCGCCGGCCCGCCGACGCGACACCCACAGCCGCTATCTTCATCGGGCAGGCGAGGTGCGCCGCCGTCGACCATTCCGCCGGGCCCCGCGTCGTTGCCCGCGCCTGCATCCGCGGCAGCGCCGTCAGCCCCGGCGTCGGGAGCGGGATCGGTGGGCCGCGGGGCGTAGCCGGGTGGGCACTGGGTGTACGAATCGCAGAGCCACTGTGTGACCGCCTGACATTGCGCCGCCACACAGGCGCGGGGGGCAGTCAGCTGTGACAGGCGGGTCACCGGGGTCCAGGTGGCACCTTCATCGGTCGACGCGCCCACCAGGAAGGTGTCCTGGATGCCAATGTTCTGGCGCATTCCGCAGGCGAGCAGCCGATCGCCATCACGAACCAGGCAGCCGAAAGGAGGCAGGCTCTCTGGCGATGGTCGAGGTGGCAGCCAGGTCGCACCCTCGTCGCGCGAGATCAAAAAGAGACCGGGAGGTTTGGTCCCATCGGGAAAGACGTCGTAGGTGGCGACATACATCGTTCCCGCGGCTCCGAACGCCATGCCGGCGTAGCCCTGGTCGACGCCCAGATTGTGCAGCCGATTGACGGTGGCGCCGCCGTCGCTGGAACGCCAGAGGCTGTCGCCATCGGGCTCGACGACGTTGAAGTAGAGGATCTCGGGCGTCGTCGGGTGAGACGCGACGAACTCGAGTGAGGTGCGCAACGCCACTGCCTGGGCGGGAGCCGGATCGCGCCTCTCGAAGGTCGTGCCGTCGTCCGCCGAGGCGAAGATTGGCGTCGAGGATCCCGCGCCGCGGCCGATCACGTAGATCTGGCGAGCCCGCTGCGGAGGAACCACCACCCGGAATAGCAGCATGCCCGCCGGGAAGGTTGCCGTGCTGGTGAAGCGGCGGCCGCCATCCGTGGAACGCCAGAGCGTACGCGGCGATCCGACGAGGGCGAACACCTGCATCGGATCTCGCCCGTCGATGGCGACGTCGTAGACCACCTGTCCCATGAGATCGGCCGCCGCGATGAAGCTGCAGCCATCGCGGGTGATCACCATCCCGTTCGTGGTCGGAATGAAGATGTCGCCGCTGGAGCTGCGGCGAATGCGTTCGGGGGGAGGGCGATCGAAAGCGTCGTCGCAGACGTAGCGCCAATCGAGGGCCGACTCTCCCGGGAAGAGCAGTCCGAAGTTGGTCACCGCGACGCCGGGTTGACCGGCGACCGGCGGCAGGAAAGTAACGGGATCCGGCGATTTGCACGGGGCCCGCCGAGCGCTGCTCGGCCCCGGCAGGCAGGCGAGTGCGCCTGGCAACGCGTGGGCCGCCGCGCTCACCGCTGCCGTCATCGCCAGTGCGAGAACGCCGGTAGCAAATGGAACCAGCGAGCGGCGTGGCATGAGATCACCATAGTGGCGGCCTCCCACGACGACAAGGCCGTGCGCACGTCCGCTCTCAGCCGCTCAGGCCGCCGGCTGCTGCTGACTCATGCAGTGCAGGGTGCCCAGTCCCCAGACCAGATCGAGCGCATGAATCCCGACCACCGGCCGATCCGGGATGAGCTCGGCCAAGATGCCAAGCGCCTCACGATCCCGCGGATCGTTGAAGGTCGGAACCAGGACCGCTGCGTTGGTGATGTAGAAGTTGGCGTAGCTGGCCGGGACCCGCTGTCCCGAGAAGACCAGGGGGGCGGGCATCGGCAGGGCGACCACTTCGGGACGCTTTCCGTCCTCGAGGCGGGCACTTTGCAGCCGCTCACGATTCTCCGCCAGCGGTCGATGGTTGGAGTCGCCCCCGTCGGCCTCCTGGCACAGAACGATGGTCGTGCGGTTCACGAAGCGGGCGAGGTCGTCGACGTGGCCGTGGGTGTCGTCACCCGCGATGCCCTTGTTCAGCCACAAGGTGTTGCGGATGCCGAGGTTCTCAGCGAAGACCTGCTCGTAGTCGGCGCGGCCGAAGCCCGGGTTGCGCACCTGCACCACGGGATCGAGCAGGCATTCCTCGGTGGTCAGCAGGGTTCCGGCGCCGTTGACGTCGATCGCGCCGCCTTCGAGCACGACGGCTCGGCCCTGATGGACGGCGGGCCGCAAAGAGAGCTTCAGCTTCTTGGCCGCGCGCTCCGGGATCTTGTCGTCCTTTTTCCAGTCGGGATACTTCGCCCACGCGTTGAAGCGAAAGCGTGCGACGGCGATCTCGCGCCCGCTGCGCACGAAGATCGGCCCTGCATCCCGGGTCCAGATGCGATCGGTCGGGAAGCGATGAAAGCTGACTTGCGCAAGCTCGACGCCCATCGCGCGCAGAACGCGCTTTGCCGCCGCTTCGTGAGGGACGTCGTTCACCAGCAGCTCGACCCGTTCGCCCGGGGTCACCTTCTTGATGATGTCGGCGTAGACCCACGGGATCGGCCCGAACCGGCCGGGCCAGTCGGAACGATTGTGGGGAAAGGCGAGCCAGGTCGCCTGGTGCGGCTCCCACTCGGCTGGCATCAGCGCCGCGGCAGGTTTGGCGGCGCGCACGCGCTTGTCAGCGGCCATCGCGAAAGCGCTTGTCGATGTCGCCGTAGGCATCGATGCGACGGTCGCGGAGGAAGGGCCACCCGCGCCGAACTTCTTCGATCCGACCGAGATCAATCTCGCCGATCAGGATCTCTTCCTTGTCGATGGATCCCTCGGCGATGACGACACCGAAGGGATCACACAGAAAGGACGTGCCCCAGAATTCGAGCCCGGCCTGACCTGGTGGTCCAGGCTCGTGACCGACGCGGTTGACGGCTGCGACGAAGACGCCGTTGGCGATGGCGTGGCTGCGCTGGATGGTTTTCCAGGCGTCGCGCTGGGCAGCGCCGTATTGGGCCTTTTCGCCTGGATGCCAGCCGATAGCCGTCGGGTAAAAGAGCACAGGCGCCCCGGCCAGCGCGGTGAGGCGAGCACCTTCGGGATACCACTGGTCCCAGCAGATCAACGTGCCGATGGATCCTGGTCCGACGTCGAAGCTGCGAAAGCCGAGATCCCCCGGCGTGAAATAGAACTTCTCGTAGAACGCCGGATCGTCAGGGATGTGCATCTTTCGGTAAAGGCCGGTGAGCTTGCCTTCCCGATCGATGATCGCCGCGGTGTTGTGATAGAGGCCGAGCGCCCGCTTTTCGAACAGCGGCAGCACGATCGCGACCCGCGCCTTCTTGGCCACGGCCTGCATCGCTTCCGTACTGGGGCCGGGGATGGTCTCGGCCAGATCGAAGAGCGCCGCGTCCTCCTTCTGACAAAAGTAGGGCGTTCGGTACAGCTCGGGAAGGCAGACCACCTCGGCGCCGAGCTTGGCCGCCTCTTCGACCTTGGCGACCGCACGTCGCAAGTTCTCGTCGACGTCCGTGCTCATGTGCATCTGCACGAGCCCGACGCGGAAGTTTTGCGCGGATTTCATGCCGGGATTTCTAGCTTGGGCGGTGGCGTCCGGCTACTTCCCTTTGATCAGCTTTGGCGAGATCGTCACTTGGTTCTTCGGCAACGCGGCCAGCGCCTCTCGGTAGGTCTTCATCTTGAAGCTCTCCTGCTCCTTTTCGGCGGCCTTGTCGTTCGATCGGCCGGTGCCGAGCGATTGGAACGTCACGGCGGCGTGGGCCGCGATGGTCTCCTGGAGGCCGGCGAAGTCGGCGTCGAACTGCGGTCGCGATAGGCTGATCCGGAGCACCTCGGCGTCCTGGTGCACACCGCTGAAGGTGACGGTCGCCAGGTCGGGCACTTTGCGAAAGAGGCTCGTCGTGATGTCGATCCAGTCGCCGAGCGCTGAGGAGAGTCGCAGCTTTTCGACATACGCGTCTTTGCCCATCTCGAGATACGGGTACGAAACGATCACCCCGCGGGCCGCCGGGTCGAGCTTGTAGCTCGCTTTGTGTGTGAAGTTTTCGTCCACGCGAACCACCTTTTTTGGCGCTGCAAGCTTGCAGCTGTCGTCGAGGCTCTCTTCGGGCAGCCGACCGAGGCTGGCATCGAAGGCGCGCCCGACCTGCTCGCTGAAATCGTAGGGAATGCGGTTGTCGCACTGAGGGCCAGCCTGGGTCTGGCTCCGCGCGATGCGAGCGAGCGCCTTGGCCTCGTCGCCGGACTTTGCCTCGGCCTGCGAGCCGTAGAGCTCAGCCGAGAACTGAATCGGTTCGAAGGGGCCTCGCTTCATGGCGTGGCGATAGAGGGTGTGGAGCGCCGGATAGACAGCGTCGCGTTTGGCAGGTGCGGCGAGAGCCGCCCGGATGACCACTTTCTGCCCGTCGGATGCGCCCGCGACCTCATCCACCACGATGGTGAAGCGAGCCACCCCTTCGGGGATGGTCGCCTGTGCGCAGCAGGCGGCTGGCTCGGCGGCCTTGTCGGTCGAGCAGGCTGCGCATGCGGTCAAGGTGGCGCCCGTCAGCAGGGCAGACAGCGTCCGGGACGCCAGCGCCTCCCGCAGGACCCGGGACAGAGGCGAGTGCTGGGCAGAGCGAACTGTGGTGCGGTTCATGGGCGTGACCTCCGAGGTCCGGGACTGGGGCCGGGCAGTGCGGGGCCGAGACGCGAGTCCGACAGGCAACGAGAAGCGGAAATGAATATCGAGTCAGGCCGGGCCAAGACGTTTTGTCGCGGTCACCGCTTCCGGCCGAGGACTCATATCAGGCGAGCGTGCGCCTTCCAAGCCCGCAGGCGACCGCGGTTGTCTCGCTGCCCTCGGGCTGTCGTTCGGTGCATCTCCCGCTTGACAGGAGCGACGCAAAAGCGATGCGCATGGCGCTCGCCGGGCATGTCAGTCCATGTGCGTCCCAGTCGCGGTTTTCGTCGTTTGAATCAAAAATCGAACGGTCTATAGTCACCGAGATTTTCGCTCCTTGGAGGGGTGTTCAAGGCTCCGAGAAGCGTGAGGGAGTGGATTCAGAGACTATGGACACAGAGGTTTCTTCTGCCCTTTCCACGCTCGAGCTCGACCCGCAGAACAAAGATGCGCGGGCGGCGATCTCTCGTCATGTCGATCCCGACAGCGAAGAGCGCGACAAGCTAGCCTCCGCACTGGCGGCGGCACGAGCGTTTCACAGTGAACGCGGAAACGCCGAGCTCGGACTCGAGCTGCTCGACAGAGAGCTGGCGATCACGCTCGACAAACGCGCACGCGCGGATCTGCTGGCCGAGAAGGGGCGGGTGCTCTTCAACGAGTTCGCTCGTGCGGCCGAGGCGACCGAGCATCTGCGCGAAGCGCTCGAGCTCGCGCAGGGCCACCCGGTTGCGGGCGACCTGCTGCGCAAGGTGATGGACGAGGAGGCGGAGTGGGAGAAGACCGCTCAGACGCGCCTCAAGCAGGCCAAGGACAGCGGCAATCGACCGCCGGCTGCCCCGCACTACGCCGCCGCGGGCGAGCTCTACCTCAAGTACCGCCCTGGCACTGACGACGGCGAACAGCATCTGGTGCGCGCGATCGAGATCGATCCGCGACAGAAGCGCGCCGAGCTCCTGGTCGAACGCCTCTACCGCGCTTCGCATCGGCTCGACGATCTCGCCAATCTCTACGATCGACGCGTGTCGACCGCGGCGACGAATGACGAACGCGCTGCCGCGGACGTACTGGCCGCCGAAGTCGCCCTCGACAGGGGCGACGAAGAAGGTGCGCTCGAGCGTTGCAAGCGCGCGCTGGTGGCATCGCCGGCGGAGCCACGCGCGCTTCACCGCGTGGTTGCTCGGTTCGCAGCCGAGGAGAATTGGCCCGAGCTGGCCAAGACCTACGAGAACGCTTTGCGGGTCACCAAGCGTGGCCCAGGCGAGCTGGCGATCCTGGTGCCGCTGGCAACTGTCACGTGGCGCAAGCTCGATAGCCTGGATCAGGCCGAGCTCTACTTCCGCCGCATCCGCAAGGCCGAGCCGACTCACCCGGTCTTGATGGAGTTCTACCGCGACTATCACACGCGGCGGGGCGAGATCCCGCAGCTGCTGGCGCTCTACGCGCAAACGCAAAAGGCGGAGGTCGATCCGGAAAAGCGGATTCGCATCGGCGTCGAGATGGCCGAGCTGGCCGAGCAGCGGCCGCAGTCGGCGGAAAAGGCGATCGACATCTGGAAGGGCCTGCTGCGCATGCAGCCGGGTCTGCCGGCAGCCGTGATCGCTCTGCGGCGGCTCTACACCAAGACCGAGAAGTGGAACGCTTTGCTCGAGATGTTGAAAGACGATCTCGAGGCGCTGCCCAAGGACGCGGTCGAAGAAAAGATCACACGCTACCTCGAGATGATCCCGATCTACCGGGACAAGCTCCGACTCGACGTGATGGTGACCAACACCTTCGCGGCGATCCTGAACCTGCGGCCGGATCATCCGGAAGCACTGCGCGCCTTGGCCGAGCGGCACGAAGGGCACGGCCGCTGGGCCGACCTGATCGATGTTCTGCAGCGCCAGGCCGCCATCGCGACCGATCCTGGCGAAAAGGTTCGGCTCTATCATCGCGTCGCCAGCCTCTGGTCCGACAAGCTTGCCAAGCAGCAAAACGCGGTCGGCGCGCTCGAGAAAGTCCTCGAGATCGATCCGGCGGAAGAGACCGCCCGCAAACGGCTGCGCGAGATCTACACACGTGGTCGTTCTTGGCGGCCGTTGCTCGATCTCATGCGGCGCGAGCTCAAGCTCCTGCCGCGAGCGCAGCATCCTGCCCATCTCAAGGCGATGGCCGAGATCGCTGCCGACAAGCTCGGTAGTCCCAAAGAAGCCATCGGCGCCTGGAACGAGGTGCTCGAGCTCGTCCCGCGCGATCCGAGCGCGCTCACGGCGCTGGCCAAGCTTTACGAAAAAGAGGGGCGTTTTGCGCCTCTGGCGGAAATTCTGGGCCGCCAGGCCGCCGCCATCGGAGAAGAGACCGCGGCTGGCTGCCAGCTGCTGGAACGACGCGGGCTCATCCTGCTCGACAAGCTGGCAGCACCCGAGGCCGCGGAAGCGACTCTCAGCAAGGTTCACGCGGTCGAGCCCGAGAACGGCCGCGTCTTGCGGGCTCTGCGTGAGATTCACGCGGCGACTGGCAATTTCGCTGCGCTCGAGGGCCTCTATGCCAAACGCGGCGCCTGGGAAGAGCTCTACGAAGCGCTCACGGCGGTGGCCGAGAAGGCCGCCGACGTCGACACGCAGGTCAAGCTCTACGGACGGGCCGCCGAGATCGCCGAGGGCGAGCTCGAGCAGCCAGAACGCGCCGTCAAGGCTCACGAGAAGATCCTCGCGCTGCGCCCGCGCAGCCGCGCGACGGCGGCGACCTTGTCGCGTCTTTACCGCGAGACCGAACGCTGGGGCCGCCTGCTGACGTTGTTCGAAGGTGGGCTCGCGCGTCCGGTAGGAGAGCCTGCGGCTTCCCCGGATGAGGCCGCGTTGACCGTCGAGGAGCGCTTGGAGCTGCTCGCCGACGCCCGTCGCATCTGCGAGGAGAAGCTCGGTTCGCGGACTGTCGCTTTCCAGTGGTGCGCGCGCGCCTACGAGCTCGCGCCCCGCAACCCGGCCGGCCTCGAGGATCTCGAACGGCTCGCTCGGGAGGCCGACGAATGGGACAACTACGCCAAGCTGCTGGCCAAGCGGATCGAACCTGGCTCGGCACGAACGGGCGAGGGCGCGACGAGCGAAGGGCTCGCCGGCGCCGGCAATGACCAGCTCACCGATGAAGAGCGTCTCGATCTGCTGCGCCGTTTGCTGCGCGTCTATGGCACTCGCCTCGGTCGCGCCGACGATGCCCGCGGGGTTGCCGACAAGATGCTGGCCCTGCGTCCCGACGACGACGAGGCCGAACGCGCGCTCGAGCGCATCCTCGAGGAGCGCAAAGAGTGGCCGGGGTTGGTCGCCATCTGGCGCCGCCGCGAGACCCGGCTTGCCGATCGTCAAAAGCGGACGGATCTCCGCTTCCGCATCGCACGCGCCGAGGAAGAGGAGCTCGACGACCTTCCCGCCGCTGCGCTGACCCTGCGCGGAATCCTCGAGACTGAACCGCGTAACGCACGAGCCTTGGCTGCCCTGGCCCGCGTTGCCGAAGTGACCGGCGACATGTCCACGGTTGCCGAGATCCTCCGTCGTCAGATCGACGAAGGGCTCGCCCCGGATCCGTTGGCGGCACTCTTACGCCTGGCCAAACTTCAGGAAGGTCCTCTCGGCAACCCGCAGCGCGCTCAGGCGGCGTACCTCGAGGCGCTCGAGATGGACAGCGTCTCGCCCGAGGCGGTGGCGGGCATCGAAGGCCTGCTGGAACGCAAGTCGATCGACGAATCGGTCGTCGAGCGGCTGATCCCGTATTACGAGATCACCGAGAACTACAAGAAGTGGGCACGGGCCCTCGAGATTCTGGCGGAGAAGGCGGACGTCACCGAACGCGTCACCTATCTGCGAACCCTGGTCGACCTGCACGGTGGCCCGCTCGGTGACACGGTCGCATCATTCCTAACGGCGGTTCGCATCTTCGAGCTCGATCCCCACGACGCGGCTCTGCGTGAACGTCTGCTCGCGATGGCGAGCGAGGTCGACGCCACGGGCGATCTCCTGTCGGCGGTCGGTCGCGTGTTGAAGGGCGTCGAGGAGAGTGGCTTTCGGCGCGAGCTGCTCGCGTACCAGGCCGAGATCAACGAAAAGCGTCCGGGCGGCGGCGAAGAGGCGGAGAAGGTCTACCAGGAGATCCTCGCGCTCGATCCGCTGCACTTCGGGGCCTATCGCGCGCTCACGCGCCTCTATCGCGATTCCGAGCGCTGGACCGATCTGCGCCAGCTGCTTGGGCTGCGCCAGCAGAACCTCCCCAAGGGCAAAGAACGGCTGACGCTGCTCTGGCAGATCGCCGAAATCGACGAAGCTCTACTCGAGGATCGCGAGCACGCCATCGGCGTCCTGCAGACCATCACAGAGGTCGACCCGCGCGATCTCAAGGCGTATCGGTCGCTCGAGAAACACTTTTCCAGCGCCGAGCGCTGGGCCGAGCTCGACGCACTTCTCGAACGCGAGCTCAAGCTCGTGGCGCGCGATGAGGCGCAGGAGCTCACGTTGCGGCGGGCGGAGATCGCTCACCGCAACCTCAACGCGACATCTCGTGCGCTCGACCTGCTGGAAGAGGTCGTATCCAACAAACCGGACCACGCCGGCGCTCGCAAGCTGCTCGAGAGCATCTTGCCGCTGCCTGAGCAGCGTCAGCGGACGGCCGCCATCCTCGAGCCGCTTTACGAAGGCAGCGGCGACTGGGCGCGCCTCGTGCGGGTGCTCGAGGCGCAGCTCGAGAGCCGTGAAGGCATGGCCGCCAGCGGGCTGCTGGCGCGCATCGCTGGGATCGAGGAGACCCGTCTCGTCGACGCCAGCGCTGCACTCGCCACCTGGCGCCGCGTCCTCGCCATCGAGCCATCGTCGCTCGAGGCGCTTGGCGAGGCCGAGCGGTTGGCGGCCAAGCTCGGCCGCGAAAAGGAGCTGATTCCGCTCTACGACGAGCTTTCGGCGAAGAATGCGGGTTCCAATCTCGGCATCGCGGCCGAACTGTTGACCCGCGCGGCGCGCCTGCACGTCTCGCTGCTCGGGGATCGTGAAGCCGCTGTCAAAACCTGGCGGCGCATTCTCAAGCTGGATCCGGCAAACCTCGATACGGCACGTCCGGCGGCCGAGGCGCTGGCGACGCTTTATGCACAGATCGGCGATTTCGCCGGCTTCGTGGAGATCCTGCGGCTACAGGCCGACTGGGCGGTCGAGGAGAGCGAGAGGGCCGACATCCTTCGCCGCGTCGCCGAGATCGAGGAAAAGTCGCTCGGCGATCGCGAGGCCGCGGTCGGGACCTATCGCTCTTTGCTGGACGCCAATCCCGAAGATCTGGCGGCCATGGGCGAGCTCGAGCGGCTCTACGAAGTGCTCGGACAGCACCGCGAGCGCGTGGATGTCATGCGCCGGCGCCTGGAAGCCGCGACCAGCGACGAAGCCCGCCGGGCGGTCCGCTTTCGCATGGCCGTCATCCTCGAGCGTGAGCTCGGTGATGTCGACGAGGCGATTTCGACGGTGCTCGGGATCCTCGACGAGAGCGCCGACAACGTCGCCGCGCTCGAGATGCTGGCGTCACTCTACGAGCGCAAGGGCGCGGTCAATGAACGTCTCGAGGTGCTCGACCGGCAGTTGCAGCTGGC
>JANNNO010000137.1:0-6283 GCA_031398585.1 Myxococcales bacterium
CCACGGCCGCCGCAGGAACGAGGAAATTGAAGGTGCTGCCGAGCTCCGCTGCACGCGAGGCTGCGATCACCATCTTCTCGTCTTCCAGGGTGAAGCTTCCGCTGCTGACGGATCCGCCGTCGGCTTGCCCGCCCGCCCCGGTCGCCGTCTGCCAAGTCACCACCCCGCGCAGCCTGCGCGGTTGCCACCCGGCCGCCGGGATCACGTGCGCACGCAGGAAGAGCGGCCGTCCATCGATGAGATCGGCCTTGCGCATGGCGATCGGCAACTCGATCCCGGCGCGCACGAGAGGAACGAAGACCCCCTGCGAACCTTCGATCAACCCGAGCTCGATGCCACGAGCGAGGGGCCCCGTCGACCCGCCTCCGTCAGAGGTCATCGGCGTGGCGTCGGGCGCGCTTCCATCCACCGGGGGCGGCGTGGCTGCATCCGCGCCGCCGGCATCGCCGCCGGTGCCTCCGGAGCCTCCTGCCGTGGGGGCGCCCGAGCCGCCGGCCCCACCCGATGTCGAGGCGCCCCCCGAGCCCGCGCTGCCGCCGCCGCCCGCGGAGCCCGTCGTCGTGCCTGCCATCCCACCCGTCGGTCGCGTGACCGCCGGACCATCGACCGCACGACCCGCCGTGCAGGCCGTTGCCAAGAAGCCCGCCAGTGCCAGTACCAGCCCCGTGCGCTGTCGTGTCGGGGCCTCGTACTGACGGCGCGACATGAGCGACCCCTCGTTCAGCCGGGGCGGCTCGCCGAACGACCGTGCAGGCCGAACCACGAGCGACTGCGTGGACCGCGAGCTTCGTCGATGCGCGCTCGTTCGTCGGCAAGCTCGTCGCCGAAGACGCGCGTGACGGTCTGGCCGAGCTCGAGCGCACCGCCCTCGGCGTGGCCGGCAAGGGCGCCTCGCATTTCGGCGGCGGTCTGAAAGCGGCGCTTCGGATCGATGGCCAGCGCGCGCAGCAGGATCTCGGGTAGGGGGCTCGGCAGGGCGCCCACGAAGGCTTGCTCATCGACTCCCGGCCCCCGGGCGGCGGCCAGCAGCCGGTCGTAGATGCTCTTGCCGCGATAGAGCGGCGCGCGCGCGGCACAAAAGTAGATCACCAGGCCGAGCGAGAAGAGGTCGGAGCGGCGATCCACCGACTGCCCGCGTGCCTGCTCGGGCGACATGAAGTCGACGTTGCCTTTGACTCCGTCGGCCTCAGCGCCGGCGCCGCTGCCGTCTGCGCGCGCGATACCGAAGTCGAGCAGTTTCACCTCGCCGGTCGTCGTCAGCATGACGTTCTCGGGTGTGATGTCGCGATGGACGAGATCGAGGGGACGCCCCTGCTTGTCGACCCGGTGATGCGCGTACTCGAGCCCGCAGAGGACTTCGTGTGCGAGGTGCAAGATCGCGGTGGGCGACAGGGGGCGCTGCCGCAGCTGAACCATGCGGCGGGTGAGACGGCCGGCGTCTCGACCGGAGACGTATTCGCCCGCGATGTAGTGCCGCCCGTCGACCGCACCACAATCGCGCACGGTGACGATGTTGGGGTGGCGCAGGCCGCGCACGATCTCGCCTTCTTCGAGAAAGTGTTCGACCGCGACCGGATTCGCGCAGAGCTCCTGGCGCAGGCGCTTGATCACCAGCACGTCGCGAGGAGCTCCGTCGTCGAGGGCCGTGTAGACCTCGGCCATGCCGCCTTCACCGATCCGTTCGATGAGGCGATAACGGCCGAAGCGATCCGGCGCCGCCTCGGTCCCAGCGCCCGCGACGTCGTCGAGCGGGTCGTCGTTCAACTCGGGCGTCTCCACCGCGGGAGCCGCACCCACCTGGGCTCGGCGCCGGCGAAGCACCCAGGAGAGCGGACCAAAGGCGGACAACGGCACGAGCGCCAGCATACTGCGAATCGAGCGGATATTGACAGTTCCTCGCGTGCGAACTGACAGCGCTGTCGCGGTTGGGGCTCAGTAGCGGTAACCGAGTCCGAGGCCCCCGCGGTACGTCAGCACGCCCGAACGAGGCGCCTCGGCGTCGACGCCGCTCGTGCGCTGCTGCCGCCGCAGGTAAAAGTTGGCCAGCTCGACGATCGCCTCGACCGAGAAGCCGCGCCCGATCGGCCAGGAAGCAAAGCCGCCCACGGTGGTCACGAGCCCCTGCGGATTGCGCACCTCGGTGCAAGGCGGGCTGAGACAGCCGGCGTCGGCCTCGACCTCGTGGCGGAAGAAGCCCCAGCCGACCGAGAGCAAGGGGGCCAGCTGCAAGGGGCCGAGATCGAACGGATACATGGCCGCCAGCTCCGCGGTGATCTCGCGCAACCGGTGCGCCCGCACCGTGCTCGCGGTGGCCAGGGCCTCGCCTCTACCGAGGCCAAGGCGGGGCAGCAGCGAGATGCGCGGCAGCTCGAACGCCCAGGACAGGGCGATGCCATAGACCGGGGAAAAGCCGCTGCCCATGGGGCCGTGAACGCTGGCGCCGACGCTGGGGCCGCTAGCCAGGGTCGCCGCGGTCTCGCCTTTGCGCACGACCTGGGCGAGCGGCACGGCGCGCATGTCCGCCGCGTCGAGGTGACGTCGCGCCCCGGCTTCGAGCGCCACTTCCTGTTCGAAGACCTGCCGGCCGGTGCGCGCCCGCACGCGGTAGCGGCCCGGCTCGAGCAGCAACGAAGTCTCCGGCTTCTTGATGACCGCTTCGAAGAGGAGGCCCTGGCTGTCGCCGTCGAGCAGGAGATATTCGCCCGGCGTCGCCAGGACCAGCTCGGCTCGGTTACCGCGGCTACGGAGGTCCGTGAGGACCGGGTCGGCTCGGCCGCGCAGGTCGTATTCGAAGGTGGCGTGTTGCGAGCCGGCCACCGTGCCGAGCGAGGTCTTGAGCGTCTGCTCGGCGGCGTAGTTGTAGGCTTCACCGAGGGTCACTTGCCGGTCGCGGTTGACGTCGCCCGGTCCGCGCATGCCGGCAAGGAAGTGGTGAGTGAAGATCGACGATCGAAACTGCGCGCTCTCTTGGGCGTCCTCGCCCGCCGTCGAGGACGTGATGATGGCGTAGCCCTCGTTGCGCAGGAGATCCTGCATGCCGATCTGGAACGGCGTGACCGGGCGGCCGCCCTTGACCCGGGTGAGTGCGCCCGAGCGGCAGGCGTCGAGCAGCAGGACCTTGAGGCGCGCCTGGGTCAGCCTCACCAGGTTGGAGAGCTCCTCGGTCGGAAATTCGCTGTCGCCGAGGTGCAACGCCTGGGCGTCGCCGTGACCCGAGTAGTAAGCAAAGAGCACGGCCTCGCCGCCGCTGCGCAGATCCGACTGGATGCGCAGACCGAGCTCCATCAGCGCCTTGCGCACGCGCACGGCGTTGGGGGCTTTGAGCCGAACCACCCGCTCGCTGGGGTAGTCGCCGAGCGAGATCAAGGTCTGGGCGACGGCATCGACGTCCGACTCCGCGTATTCCAGCGGCGTTTCGTGCGCGGCGCCCTGGTTCGAGCCGATCAGAATCGCGTAGCGTTTGACCTCGGCCCGCGCCTCGGCCGCCAGGGCCCCGAGCAAGACGGCGCCCGTGAGCATCGCCCGCGCCAAGCCTCGGGACAGCTTGCCAGCTTGGCCGTGTCGGCCACTTTGGCCGTAGTAACAAAGGCGTGCGCGGAACACCCTTGGCTCACCTCGTGGTCTTGTCGATCGCGTAGCGGGCAACGGCGCAGGGAAGTCCCAAGGCGGGCTCGCCACCGGCTTTTTTCACCGCCGCGATCGCCGCTTCGGCGGTGATGCGTTCGCGGCAGCGCAGAGCGATCAGCGTCTCGCGCCCCAACGTCTCGTCGAGCTCGATGGCGCCGGGAGTGATGTCACCTCGGCCACTGCCAAGCGGCGCCGCCTTGGATCCATCGTGGTGATAGACGGAGATCTCACCCCGCCTGTCGACGCCGAGCACGAGCGCGTAGCCGGGTTCGTCACTCTGCAGGCCGAAACGGATCTGATCGCCAGGATGAAGCGGCTCGCCGAGATGAAGCTGGCCTCTTGCCGCCGAATCGCCGTCATGCGCGTGCAGGACGTAGATCGCCAGAGCGAACGAGCCCTTGGTCGCGTTGTCGGCAAGTTCGCTCGTCGGGGCCGGTCCGCGAGCGACGAAGACCACGGCGAGGGCGCCAGCCGTCAACAGGGGCACGAGACGGCGGATCCAGGTGCTACGAGAGGACGCGCCAGCTTGGCCCGCGCGTGCCAGGGCGTCGGCCGCAAGGGCGGCGGGATGGGCCGTGGCGCGGAAGTCGTCGGTGTCGAGCTGCAGGCTCTGCGACAGCGTCTGGCAAGCGGCGCAACCTTCCAGGTGACGAGCCGCGGATTGCTTCTCGGCAGCGTCACTCTCGCCGAGCGCCAGCCGATCCATCACCGCCAGGGAGAGGCATTCCGGGCCACGGCCATGCGCCTGCCGCGGGTCCATGAGAAACCCGCGCAGCTCGTTTTCGGGAACTTCCTGATTGTGCCGACTGTGTTCGTTCATCCCTGATCCCCCCACCCGATCCTCGGTTGCTTTCACCCGTTCGATCCTCCGGCCTTTGGAACCCCGGAGTCGTCCTCCGCGGCAGGCAGAGTGATGCCGAGCAGCTTTCCCGCTTCCGCCCGAAATCGGTCGAGGCGATATCCCACCGTCCGGCGCGCCACGCCGACCAGCTTGGCGATCTCGGCCTGGTCCATCTCGTCCACGTAGTAATAGACCGCGATCTCCGACAGTTCCGGTGGAACCGTGATCAACACGCGCTGCAACGTCGCGCGCAATTCGGGGGAGACGAGCGCTTTGGGCGGCGTGGCGACGGCCTCTTGCCCGAGGCGCTGCAAGTGCTCGCGCCGGCGGCGGCCATCGCGCAGGCGGTTCAGGCAGAGGTTCGTCGTGATGCGATAGAGCCAGGTCGAAGGCTGACTCTGCCGTCGGAACTCATGCATCGCCCCGATGACGCGGACGAAGACTTCCTGCATGGCGTCCTGGGCTTCGGTCTCGTCGCCGAGAATGCCGCGCGCGCGTCGTTTGACGAGCGCACCGTAGGTTCGGTAGAGCGACTCGAGCTCGCCGCGGTCGATCGCCGGGCTCTTTGACACCAGGGCGAGCTTACAGCATAGGCTGTCCCAGCATAGGCTGTCCCAGCAGCAGGCTGTCCCAGCCGCGCTGTCGCATCAAAGACTGTTGATGAGGGCGCGGACGTCCTCGGCGTATTCGCCGTTGGGTTCGAGCTCGAGATAGCGCGCGTAGGCGATGCGAGCCAGCGCCGCATGTCCCAGTCCCTGTTCGGCCCCGCCCAGGGTGAGGAAGGCCTCCCCGTGATCACCATTGATGTTGATCGCCCGCTGCGCCCAGCTCTGGGCGTCGGCGTAACGCTCGCGTTCGAGGGCATTGCGAGCGACCTTGACCGCCAACGTCGCGTCGGGCGCCACGGCGAAAGCGGCGGTACAGGCGCTCTTGATGTCAGAGAACTTGCCGCGGCGGAGCAGCTGCGTGCACGACGCGATCGGGTCGCTGGGGGGCGCCACCAACGCTGCCGCCTCGGGCGCGGGGGCTTGCGCGGTCGCCTTGTCAGGCACAACGGGCGGCGTCTCGACGGCAGCCTTGATCTCGGCAACGAGCGGACGTTCCAGGTCGATCCCGGCGGTCGTCGGCGGCGTTTCTTGCGGGACGGGGGCAGAGCCGGCGCGCAGCCCCGCCGCGCTCACGATGCGAGGGGCGGTTTCGACCGCCTCGGCCTCGGCGGCCAGCGTTGGGACCGCCGATGGCTCGACGGCCGACGGCTCGACTGGCAAGAACGTCTGCACCGGCGACGGTGCGACGGCCACGACTGCGGCGGCCGGGGGGGCCTCGCGGCGCGAGCCAAAGAGACGCGGCCCGAGCCCGAGGGCCAGGATGGAGAAGGCACCGATGGCGGCGACGCCATAGATCCAGCGGTTGGCGCGACCGGACCCGACCGCACGCAGGTCGTCACGACTCTGCTCGAGCTCGTGGGCCGCGGTGATGACGTCCTCCGACAGGCCCGCTTCGAAAAACGATCCTGCGAGATCGTCATCGAGACTGGGCGCTGCCAAGTGACGATCTTCGCTGGAGGATTCGGCGCGCGTCACTTTGCGGGCGACACGAACGTTGGGCTGACGGCTGGTTCGGTTCATCGTCGTGTCAAGGGGAAAGGGCCCCTTAAAGTAAACTGCGTTCCTACCCATTTCGAGTCCTCCCTGCGCCTACATCGTGATTTTTTTTGAGCCGGATAAATCGGGGGCTCACTGGGGGGCGGGGCCGGCAGAAATCGTTTCAGGCGCCACGCGCAGCTGCCTGCGGTTTTGCACTCGGTTTTGCTAT
>JANNNO010000195.1:0-4850 GCA_031398585.1 Myxococcales bacterium
AGCGCCGCGTCATGAGCCTGGAACTGGTCCTCATCACCGGGATGTCCGGCTCGGCTTGCGCCTTGCGCACGCTCGCCTCGGCCTGACCGATCGCCTTGCCGCGCAAATCGACCTCTGCCTTCTGAGCCTCTAGCTGCTTGCGTTCCGCGGCCACGCGGGCTGCTTCGCTTGCCAAGCGAGCCGACTCCGCCCGCGCGTCCGCGAGAGCGCGCACCTGCTCGGCCTTGGCCTTCGAAGCTTCATTGCCCGCCCGTGCGACCTCGGCCGCTGCCTTTTCGCTGGCCGCCTTGGCCACCGCCAGCAGGCGTTCGGCCTCGAGACGATTGCGTTCGGCTAGGGCCCGGTTCGCGTGGGCGGCCGCGGCGGCCTGGCGATCGAGCTCGGCCTTCTTGCTTTCGGTTGCGGCCAGTGCCGCCAGAGCTTGCGTCTTCTGCGCTTCGGCTGCGCTCGCCGCCGCCTCGGCTGCCTTGCGCCGCGCCTCGGTCGCCGCCAGCTGGGTCATCGCCTTGGCGCGCGCTTCGTCCTCCCGGGCAGAAGGCGGCGCGACCGCCGCCACCGCGGCCACCGCCGCAGCAGGCGCCTCGTGCGGACGGACCGAGAGCACGACCTTGTTGCCGTTCGCAACCACGTCGTATTCGGCGGGCCGTCGCAGGGTCACGACCACGCGCGTGCGCGGACCTGATTCTCCCTCAGTCACGCTGGTGGCCACCGTGCCGACCGCGAAAGTCCCGGCGTCGAAGGTGCGGCTCGTGCCGACGCGCACGCCGCTCAGATCGATCACCACACGCGGCGGCTCGCTGAGCTTGAAGGTCGTGAAGGTCGGTCGTGCATTGACGTCGATCTCGATCGCCGTCACTCCCGCGCTGCCCTCGCGCGCTCCGATCGCCGCTGCTGTCCCGCTCGCCGCCGGTGCCGCCGCCGTCGGCGCCCACCATGCCAGCGTCACAACCATCGCCAGGGCGGCTCCGAACACCGTGCCGCCACGCCCCGTCTTCTGCAAGTCGACCTCCCTCACACGGGCCTGCAAGCCCACACATCGCTCATCGGCGCAGCTCTGTCGTCGTCTGGTCATTTCCGCGCCTCCTCCTCGGGGTGGATGAGGATCGCCTTCTCGATCGCGCGGGGCTCACCCGTGGCGGTCGGCTCGCTCATCTCGACGATCACCCGGTCGGACAGGATCTTGGTGATCCGGGCGCCGACCTTGGAAATGTAGTCGCCCCGCTTCACGGTGAGGCCAAGGCCGCCCGGGTCGCGGAACATCGCGCGCGGCTGCGAATCACCCGAGACCACCGCGATGAGCCCCAGCTCCTCGAGCGCGAACTTCTCGAACAGCGCTGGCACCTGCCGCGCGCGCGAGGGGCCCTTCTCGACGAATTGCCGGAAGAACGATTTGAAAGGGTCGCGGTTGGTCTCGTCGCTATCGACGAAGTCGGTGTCCTTGAGCGCCTTGCGACGAAGGGCCGCTGCCCGCGTCGCGGGATCCGAAGGAGCGCCCGGCAACGCCGCTGCGGCAACCGCCTCGGGCGATGCCCCGCCCTTGCCCATACCGACAGCTTCTTTCATGGCGTCCGTGGCCATCGCCTTGACCGCGCCCATCTGAGGAGCCGCAGGCTTCTTCATGGTCGGATCGCCGGCGGGTTTGCCTCCACCGGCGCGTGCCGTCGTGATTGAGGCGAGGGAGGCTGCGCCCACCGTGAGGCCGAACAGGCCGACGCCCAGCCAGCCCAGGCGCCGACCTGTCGTCATCGGCGAGGCTCTGCGTGCGCTGATTCTTCTCGCGCTCATTTGCCGCCCTTTTTGCCCGTCGGGCGCTCGACCGGATCGCTGGCGCGGTAGGTGACCGCGATGAAGGAGGCCCGCAGGCGCGTGGCCGTCGGATCCTGTTTGTCGCCGCGCTCGGGAACGATCGAGAGATCCTCGACGTTCACGATCCGGCGCAGCTCGGACAGGCTCTTGAAGAACTTGGTCATCGCGTGAAAGGCGCCCTTGACCTCGACCTTGACCGGGATCTTCACGTACAGATCCTCGGGCACCTCGCCCTCGGGACGCACGTCGGGGACCTCGACGCCAGCCAGCTCGCCCTGCGTCTGAATGTCCGACAGGAAGATCGCCAGCTCGTCGCCCTTGGGCAGGACGCGCAAGAGATCCCGCTGCTCTTCTTGCAACTGCTTGAGCTCGTTGCGATACGCAAGGTACTCCACGCGGCGTTTCTCGTAGCCTGACTTCTCCTGGGTCAGGCTCGCGCGCTGGGCCTGGGCCGAGGTGATGGCGTCCAAGATCTCCGAGTAAAAGAGCTGGTAGTAGAGGCCGAACAGCACGACGCCGGTGCCGAGGGTGGCCCCGATCTTCTGTATCGGCTTGAGCTTGAGCAGCTTGCTGATGATCTCGTTCATCAGTAAGTGACCTCGGCGCTGACGTTGAACGTGACGTGCCGGACCGAGCTGGCCGCCGAGCTCTGCTGCGAGCTTTCGAAGCGAACGCCGCTGAAGAAGACCGACGAGCCGAGACGCTTCATGAACTCGGCCGCGTCGTCGTGCGACTTGGCTGCGCCCCGGATCTTCACCTTCTTGTGGCTCTCCTCGTAGGCCTCGAGCCAGACACGACGGGTGTCCCAGCTGGCGTTGAAGCCGACGTTCGGATCCCGACGGAGGGCTTCTTCGTAGGCGATTCGGTCGAAGGTCGGGCCTTTGCCCGGAGTCATGATTTCGGAGAGCTCACGCAGCAAGAAGACAGGACCGGTGCGGCCCGCTTGCAGCTGCTCGATGCTCTTGCGCTGCCGGAGGAGCTCCTCGCGTTGCGCCTTCACCTTGTCGTAGTCGCCGAGCTCGGCCTTGAGGCGCGCGATGTCGTCCGACAGCCGCTTGTTGCCGGCGGTGAGCTCGGCCAAGGTCGAGCTGGCACTGATGTGCACCCCGACGATCGAGGCGATGATCACCAGCAAGCCCGCCCCCATCCCGAGGACCTGGCGCTGACCAGCGTCGACCCGGCGACCACGGCGCGCGGGCAGGAGGTTTATCTTGATCAAGCTCTGTCCCCCGAGTGCCGGAGAGCCAGGCCGACCGCCACCGCTGCCTGTGCCGCGTGCTGGGCCAGGAAGGCGGTGTCGAAGCGTTTTTCGTCGACGATGATCCGCTTGAAGGGATCCAGGATCTGAACTTCGGCACGCGACTTGTGCCCCAACGCCCGCTGCAGAGCCGGGATGCGCGCCGTGCCGCCCGACAGGTAGATGCGCGACAGCTTCGCCTCGACCGAGGTCGACAGATAGAAGTCGAGGGTGCGCTGCAGCTTGCCCGCCATGTTCTCGGCGACCTCCGAGATCACGGCCTCGACCTCGTGGGGCAGCACCTCGCCCTCACCGGTGCCACCGAGCTTCCAGGCTTCGGCCTCGTCCTGGCCGACGTTGAGGCGCTTCTGGATCTCCTCGGTGAATTCCTTGCCGCCACCGGCGACGTCGCGGGTGAACGCGCTCGTCCCTTGCGAGACGATGTTGATATTGGCCATCGTCGCGCCGATGTTGATCAGCGCAACGGTCTCGCCCGGCTCGACCGCGTAGTTGATCTCGAAGGCGTTCTGGATCGAGAACGCGGTCACATCGAGGACCGTCGGCTGCAGCTTGGCTTCACGAATCGCAAGGCTGTAGTCCGAGAGCACCTCGCGTTTGGCCGCGACGAGGATCACTTCCATCTGGCCGTCGACCGTCGAGAGGACCTGGTGATCCATCTCGACTTCGTCCTTGGGGAACGGAATGTGCTGCTCGGCCTCCCACGGGATGTGCTGCTCGAGCTCCTCGCGGGTCATCTGCGGGATCTTCAGCTTCTTCACGATCACGGAATGGCCCGAGACCGCGGTCGCGACCTCCTTGCCTTTCCATCCCAGCAAGTTGCGCAGGGTCTTGATCGCATCGACCACCGCGCTCTGGTTCATGATCGCGCCATCGACGATGGTCTCGGCGGGCAGCGGCTCGATGCCGAAGCTGAGCAGATGGAAGCCCTTGCCAGTCTCTTTGAGCTGGACGGCTTTCACCGAGTTCGTTCCGATGTCCAGTCCTATGCAATAGCGAGGCATGGTCCCCCCTTACCTCTCGGCGGAACCGCGCTCGCGGGTGAGCCCGCAACTCCGCGCGCCTCCCGGTACCGAGGGGGGCCATGTGGGTCGGCAACGCCGATGCTGCCCGCGCAGCCAGGCGGCCGCACCCTCTCCCACATATGGCTTTCGATCGAAGGTTCCATAGCCCCTCGATCACATCGAACCCAATCGGCCGCGGGTTAAGCTCCGAAACAATTCGGACTACGCAAAACACGCGAAAAGTGGAGCACGGACGTGCTCACTCGCTGCGAACTGGCGCGATGCCGTATTCCTTGATCTTGTAGAGCAGAGCGCGGTGGCTGATCTCGAGCAGCTCGGCGGCGCGCGTGCGATTGCCGCCCGTCTTGGCCAGCGCGCGCCGGATGAGATCTTCCTCCGCCCGTCGCGAGGCCCGCTTGATCGACAGATCGCCGTCGTCCAGCGCAGGGTCGAGGGTTTCGGACCGCTTCGGGTGGGCCTTCACTACGACACCTCTGACCCGATCCTGCAGGCCATCGACCTCGAGGTGGGAGGTCTCGCTCAGAACCATGGCGCGCTCGATGGTGTTCTCGAGCTCGCGCACATTGCCCGGCCAGTCGTACTCGACCAGCAGGCGCATGGCTTCGGGCGACGCCCCCGTGATCGACAGGCCCATGCGAGCGTTCATGCGCTCGATGAAGTGACTGACCAGCAGGGGGATGTCCTCGCGGCGTTCGCGCAGCGCCGGCAGGTGCAGCGACACCACGTTGAGGCGGTAGTAGAGATCCTCGCGAAACCCGCCGCGG
>JANNNO010000393.1:0-13302 GCA_031398585.1 Myxococcales bacterium
CCGCCCCCCGAACCAACACCACCACCCAAGGTCGCCGAGACGCCGCCGGAAAAGCCCGCGGAGCGACCCTCTAGGACCGACAGTCGCTCGACCTCGAGTGATCTCAAACGTGCCCTCGCCCGCGCGCGTGCGCTCTCGCAAGCCACGAGCGAGGACGAGCCGCCCGAAGGCTCGTTGACCGGATCGGCGATGGGAACTTCGTCGAGCGCGGAAGAGGGCGACGCCTACATGACCCAGGTTCACGACGCCATTCACCGCAACTGGAGCGCACCTTCAGGGCTTCTCGACGAGGCTCAGCTCAAAGGGCTGGTCGCAGAGTTGAAGGTGAGCATTGCCGATTCGGGACGCCTTGGCACCCCGACGCTGACTCGCTCGTCGGGCAACACCGTGTTCGATGAATCGTGTGTGGATGCGGTTCGCAGCACGGGACAGGTTCCCGCGGTGCCGCCTGCCATGCGCGGCCGCTTTCGCAACGGCGTCGTGATCGAATTCGAGGGCAAGGATCTGCGACGCTGAGGCCGCGGCAGTGGTGATACGATGACCGACTTCGTTCATTTGCTCATGGAGCCCTGATGCGTCTGTCGGTTTCGAAATCGTTGTTGCCGCTGTTCGCGTTCGCCATCGCCGCGCCTCTGCCGGCGCATGCGCAGGCGCCCGCTGCGACGCCCGGGGCGCCCGCGGAAGAGATGCCGCGCATCCGCATCTCGGATCCCAATCGCGATCTCTTCCGACTCGCGATCCCCAACGTCACGGGCGATCCGGCGCTCGCGGGTGAGGCGCTCGCGATTCAGCGGCGCGCGCTCGAAGTGATGGGCCTGTTCAACCTGCTCAACCCGGCGTCGTTCCCGCCCGCGCTGCAGGCCGAAGGCATGGGCTTTTCTTCTGCCAACTGGACCACCGTGGGTGCGCAGGGGGTGGTGAAGCTGAGCGCGGCCCGCGCCGGAGCTTCGGTCCAGGTCGAAGGGCGGCTGTATCAAGTCGGGCGTGGTGAGGCGGCCGTGCTGTCACGGACCTTTCGCGGCGAATCGCTGCGCCCACTGGTCCTGCAGTGGATCAACGAGGTGATCGGCCAGCTGACGGGCAAGCCCGGCGTGTTCGGCTCGCGCATCGCCTTTGCCCTCACCGGCCCCAAGAGCGAGATCGGCAGCGTCGGCGCCGAGGGGTCGGACATGAAGACGCTCACGCGCATGAACTCCGATTGCCTCATGCCGGCCTATTCGCCGACTGGCAATCAGATCGCGTTCACCTCGTACCTGCGCGGAACTCCCGATCTCTGGGTCGTGGCCGCGGGCGGCGGACGAGCGCGCGCGATCTCGAAGCGTCCGGGCATGAACAGCGGGGCGGTGTTCACCCGCGACGGCAACGAGATCCTCGCCACCCTCTCTTACGAGGGCAACGCCGAGCTCTATCGCATCAACGCCCAGGACGGACGCGTGCTCGACCGGCTCACGCGATCGCCCTTCATCGACATGTCGGCATCACTTTCACCCGATGGCAGCCAGGTGGCGTTCGTCTCGGACCGCGGCGGCTCTCCTCAGATCTACCTCATGCCCGCGGCCGGCGGGACACCCAAGCGCCTCACCTTCCAGGGCGGCAACAACACGACGCCGCGATTCTCGCCTCGCGCTGACAAGCCGCAGATCGCGTTTACGGGCCGCGACGAACGCGGTGCCTTCGACGTCTTCGTCTACGATCTGCAGACCCAGCGGATCGAACGCATCACGCAGGGCCAGGGATCGAACCAGAGTCCTGACTGGTCGCCCGACGGACGCCTCTTGGTCTATGCCTCGAGCCGCGGCGGGCTTTACGTCATGAACCCAGAGACGCGGCGAGAAGCGCAGATCTTCCGAGGTCGGGTCAACTCTCCCTCGTGGGGGCCGGCCCCGCGGCCATGAGGCTCGCGCTTGCTCATGCTGCTGGCAGCTTTCCCATGAAGCTCGCGTCTTTCCCATGAAGCTCGCGTCTTTCCCATGAAGCTCGCTTCTATCGACGTCGGCACCAACACCACCTTGTTGCTGGTGGCCGAAGGCACCGGGCCCCACGACGTGAGGGTCCTGGCCGATCGCGCCGAGAAAACGCGGCTCGGCCGCGGCATAGGGCAGACCGGCCGGCTTGGGCGCGAGGGGATCGAACGGACGCATGCGGTGTTGCGCGAATACGCGGCCATCGCGCAGCGGCTGGGCGCGCCGATCCGCGCGATCGGCACCGAAGCGCTCCGTCGCGCTCCCAACGCGGATCAGTTCCTCGGCCCGGCCACCGCCATCGTCGGCGCCCCGATCGAGGTCATCGACGGCGAGCGCGAAGCGGCGCTCACCTACCGCGCGGCCGTGACCTCGTTTCCCCAGCTCGCGACCCGCCCGATCGTGGTCATCGACATCGGGGGAGGCTCGACGGAGGTGATCGTGTCTGACGGAGCCGAGGCCGGGGCATCGGGAGGGGAGCGGATCACCACGCGGGTCAGCCTACCGCTCGGCTCGGTGCGATTGACCGAACGCTTCATCCAACACGACCCACCGCTGGCGGCCGAAATTGCCGCGCTCGACGCCGAAATCCTCTCGCGCATCGGGGATGTCCCGCGGCGCACCTCGACGGGCGAGCCCTACGAGCTGATTGGCACGGCCGGCACCGTGACCACGCTGGCCGCCATGTCACTCGGTTTGGCCGATTACGACCCGGATCGCGTGCATGGCCACCGGCTCGCGCGCCTGGGGCTAGAGGGTCAAATCGCACGCCTGGCCGTGGCCCCGCAGGCCGAACGCGAGCGCATGGCCGGGCTCGACCCGCGCCGCGCCGACGTCATCCTGGCCGGAGCGCGCATCTTGCGAGCTTTCGTCGAATGGCTGGATGTACGCGCCGTCACTGTCAATGACCGCGGCATCCGTTGGGGCCTGGTCTACGAGGGGCTGGAGGCGGGCTGACCGGCTTCGCACCCTGTGGCTCCGTGCTTGCTCCCGACGCCTGACGCGAGTAATTTCCCGGATCTGCTCCCGTGATGCCGCAAGGTCGCGATTCGGTCAGTGAGGAGGTGCGTGTCGTGACACGCAGGCAGACCTGGTTTTCTGCCCCCGGCCTGTTTTCCGGTTGGTTCTTGCTGGCCGCCCTCGCCGCGCCGCTTGGTGGTTGCAAGGCCAAGGTGCCCGAAATCACGGCGCCCTTCCGCGACGACTTCGAACGCGCCGAGCCCGGCCCCAATTGGCTCGACACCTCCGGACAGGTCCGCCTCGAAGCAGGCAAGCTGCACGTCTCGCAGGGCTACAACCGTCCCGTCTGGCTGAGGCAGAAGCTGCCGCGCGATCTGGTGGTGGAGCTCGACGTTGCTTCCAAGAGCCCCGATGGCGACATCAAGGTCGAGCTCTTCGGTGACGGTCAATCGTTCGACCTCGACCGCGGCTCTTACGAAGCCACCGGCTACGTCTTCATCTTCGGCGGCTGGCAAAACACGTTGAGCATCATCGGCCGCCTCGGCGAACACGACGATGCCGTGAAGGTGAAGCGAAGCGAGCCAGCGGTCGTCCCGGGCAAGACCTATCACTGGAAAATCACGCGCAAGGGCGGCCAGATCGACTGGCAGATCGACGGACAGCCCTTCTTGTCGTGGACCGACCCCGAGCCGCTCGCCGGCGATGGGCGTGCCTTCCTCGGGATCACGAATTGGCAGGCCGACGTGGACTACGACAACGTGCAGATCCGGCCCCTCTGAGAGAGGCCGATCCCCCATGGCTCGCCGAAATCCCGCCCCTCCCCCGCCTGGTCGCAAGCGATCCAGCGCGGCAGCGACGCCGGCTCCCGTGCTCAACGGCAAACACGTCACCACCGTGACCTCGCCGCCGCGGTTTCCTCTCGACGCCGCCCTCGATCGCCTGAGCAATACCCGGCGGCTGCTCATCTACATGCACGACAACCCGGATCCCGACGCGCTTGCGGCGGCCTCCGGCCTCAAGCGGCTCATCGAGCACGAGTTCAACGCCGAGGTCACGTTGGGTTTAGGCGGCATCGTGGGCCGGGCCGAAAACCGCGCGATGGTCGAAGCGTTGCGCATCCCGCTCGTGCCGATGGAAGAATTGTCGCTCGCGCGGTTCGACCGCATCGCGATCGTCGATTCGCAACCCGGCACCGGAAACAATTCTCTGCCCGCGCGCCGTCGCGTCGACATCATCGTCGACCATCACCCCTTGCGTGACGAGAGCGCGTCGGCGCCCTGGAGCGATGTCCGTTCGGACCTCGGGGCAACCTCGACCATCGTGCTCGAGTATTTGCGCGACCGGCGTGTGCCGATCGATGCGCGTCTGGCCACGGGGCTCTTTTACGCCCTTCGCTCCGAGACGCGCGACCTCGGGCGCGAGGCGACCGACGCCGAGCGGGACGCCTATCTCTTTTTGGTGCCGCTGGTCGACTACAAGACCCTGTCACGCATCTCGCACCCCAAGGTCCCGCGGGAACATTTCACGGCGCTCGATAGGGCACTGCGGTCGGCGCGCGTCTTCGGCAACGTCGTGACCGCCAACCTCGGCGAGCTCTCGTACCCCGATCTGGTCGCCGAGATCGCGGATCTGCTGCTCGCCTACGACGCCGCCAAGTTCGTCCTGTGCGGCGGGCGCTACGGCACCAAGGCGTTTTTCTCACTGCGCACCGATGCGTCCGAGAGCCGCGCCGGCACCCTCATGCGCGAGATCATCGATGCCCGCGGCGCCGCCGGGGGTCACGGCACGATGGCCGGTGGCCGACTGCACGATCCGATCAGCGACGACGCCCAGTTGAGCAGCGCTTTCGACGAGATCGTGGGCCGTTTGCTCGAAGCGGTGGGCGCTCAAAAGGAGACGTCCACCCCCCTGGTAGAACGCTGAAAAGCGCGGTATCTTGCGCCTCCCGCCGGACGGTCCCCGCCCGGCATGCCCCTTCAGCCGGAGTGGCGAAATGGTATACGCAGCGGACTCAAAATCCGCCACCTTCACGGGTTTGAGAGTTCGAGTCTCTCCTCCGGCACACAGCGAGAATCAACTAGATTTTCGGCGGTCTGCTGAGGTCTGAACTGACCCTCCAGCGATGGGCCCTGTACCAAATGTGTACCAAGCCCGAATGTTTGACTCTTCTTCCTCATGGGAGGCGTGTTCAACGGAGGGGCGAAGGACCGACCGAGCTGGTAGGGCAAGTTCAAAGACGAGCGTGGTCGCTGGAAAACGGTGCCGACGCGCCAGTCGACGAAGGTCAAGGCGCGCCGGTGGATCGAAGAAGTCGAAGAGCGGATCGCCAAGGGCAAGGTCGGCATCCAGGCGCCCGGGATGGAGAAGACGTTCGCCGAGGCAATGGCCTACTGGCTGGAAAACCATTCGGCCACCGCGCTCAGCTCGCACGGCGACAACGTCAGCCGATCGAAGGAGCTGCTCGAGGTCCTCGGCACGCTGACCCTGTCGGAGATCAACGCCGAGCGAGTGGTGGTGCGGCGTGCAAGCGCGCCATTAAGGACTAAGGGCGGCAAGAAGGTTCCCCGCTGGGCCGTCGGCACGATCAATCGGCACCTCGCTCTCCTGCGCAAGGTGCTGAACGACTCGGCCAGATGGGGCTGGATCACGGCGGCGCCGAAGGTGCAGCAACCCGAAACGGACTTCGCCGACCTGAAGAAGGACGAAGCCGAGCGCTTCCTACGACGACGCTCGTGCTCAACCGCGCATACCAGGTTCGGATGGTGACAAGTGACGGCGGGCAGGTTCCTCTTGATCAAGTCGTTGCGTTATCTTCCTCGGCCAATGCTGCACAAGATACGTGTGCGGTTAGGAGCGATGCGACTGTGTGGTGTTGGGGCTTGAATTCAGGCGGTCTCTGGTACCCAGGAAAGACGCAGGGGCTCACTGCCAACGTCGCGGAGCCAATCATGGCGACACCGTACACGCGGCCCCCCTGTGCCAACGTCGGGTGAGACAGCGTTCTCTGGAAACTTAAGTGCCGTTGGGTGGAGAATGGACCCGATACCTTGTCGAAGTCACCCGATCCCGTCCCGTCCCATGACCTCCTCGAGATCGACCGCCGAAAGCGGGCGTTCAGCGCCAGCGGCGCTGCGGTGGAGACGAAGCCGCAGCGTACTCGGCGCGTGTTCAACGCGGCGGATAAGCTCCGGATCGTAACGAGAGCGGATGCTTGCCGCGACAGCGGCAAGCGCGGTGCTCTCGAGGCCATGCTTCGCGAGGAAGGCATCTACAGCTCGATGTTGTCGGCGTGGCGAGGGCAGCTGAGCGCACTGGGGACCAGCGGGCTTGAGCCACGCAAGGTGGGCCGCAAGGTCAAGCTGGACGCCAAGGACCGCCTCAACGCCGAGCTGCTCAAGCGCAACGCCGTACTTGAGCGCAAGCTGCACATCGCCGAAGTGATCATCGGGCTCCAAAAAAAAGCGCACGAGATCATGGGAATCGCCCTGCCAGTGATCGACGAAGAGATCTGATGGATCTCGTGGAAGATCATGCCGACCCCGCGGTGCCGATCACGACGGTGTGCCAAGCGCTGGGAGTCAGCCGGGCAACGCTGTACCGGAATACGCGACCGTCGCGGCCGCGCTCGTTTTTTCAACGGGCGCTCAGCCCCCGTCGCCTGCGCGACGAGGAGCGCGCCAAGATCCTCGACACGTTCCACACCACCGAGTTCGGGGACCAGTCGGTCACGGAAGTCTATGCGGCCTTGCTCAGCCGGGGCATCTACCTGGCGTCTATAAGGACTCTGTACCGGGTCCTCGCCGCACAGGGAGAGACGAAGGAGAGCCGAAATCAGCGACTCCCCCACGTGTACACGAAGCCGTCGCTGACAGCGACGGCGCCAAATCAGGCTTGGACGTGGGACATCACCAAGCTGGCGACCACGGCCGTGGGCGTGTTCCTCCACGCCTACGTGATCATCGACCTGTTCAGCCGATACGTGGTCGGTTGGATGGTGGCGTCGCGGGAGTGCAAGCACCTGGCGGCGCAGCTCTTCGCGGAGACGATCGCCCGACACGGGATCGAGCCGGGCCTGCTGGTGCACTCCGATCGCGGCTCTTCGATGAAGAGCGACACGCTGGCGCAGTTGCTTGCCACGCTTGGGGTGCAGCGGAGCTTCAGCCGCCCGCACGTCTCGGACGACAACCCTTTCAGCGAGTCGCAATTCAAGACCATGAAATATCAACCGGACTAACCCGGCCGATTCTCTGGCGAGCTGCATGCTCGTGGCTGGCTTGAGTCCTTCTTCGGGTGGCACAACGACGAGCACCACCATTCGAATCTCGCGCTGTTCACCCCAGCGGATGTCTTCCTCGGGCGCGTGGACCAAGTGCGTGTCGTGCGCCAGGCCGCGCTGGATGCCGCGTACGCCGCGCACCCGGAGCGCTTTGGCCACGGCGCTCCGTGCGTCCCTATGCCGCCCAGCCAGGTGAGCATCAACCCGCTCACCTCGAGCGCCGTGACGGTCAGCACGGCGATGTCGGCGCCGCCCGTGGCGACCCTTTCCCTCTTAGATTGATGAAACCCGCTGTCTATCCGCGTTGACAGATTCCGGGCTATCGGGCGTGCAGAGCGTATCTGTTAGCGGAACCCACGCCTGCGCTCTTCGCGAGGGGGGTGTGACGTGCTGGGGCTCCAACTATTCGGGCGAGCTGGGCCTAGGCGACAGGAACTTCCGGCCTTACCCGGTTCGAATTCCGACCTACCTGAGTTCGGGCATCCCGGAAGCATCGCCCGTGATCGAGAGGGTTACCGTCACCAACCACTTTTCATGCGCTGGTGGCGCGGAACGCCTCTACTGCTGGGGAGGGTTTGGCGGTGGCTACACGAACAACATCTGTCCGCCAGTCATAAGCAACCTTCAACCTGAGACAATACCGCGAGAGGTGCGTGCTCCTGCAACATACGGTACTGGTGCGTGCTCGCCGGATACCGTTATCCGCGGCATTCGCGACCACCTGCTCGGTGAAAACTTCGTGCTCGCGAAGCTTGAGGATGGTTCCTTTCGCCGCTGGGGTGGCGGCGTCAACGCGGACGCTCACTTCATAGAGCCTATGAGCTCGCCACCGAAGTTCGCGCTGCAAACTCAGTGGAGCGTGGTCGCCGAGCAATCCGCCACATTTCCAGAGCAGATGCGGTACTACACCACCGACGCTCACTACTACTCTCGTGGTGTGGAACGCTATCCCAAGTGCCCGTGATGCGCGTCGAGGGGCTGGTAAGACCTCGCTCTCCAGAACAACGCCTCCGACGACACTGATCCTGACGCATCGCCGCGAGCATGGCGTCGACTTCGCGAACTCCAGCAGTCGCGAACGAGAAGAGGCGCGGGTTGCTCGCCTCCGGTGGCCAGTACCCTTGGGCCCGCACCGTCGGAGGTCTTTCGTCGCGGAAGCCGCAACTTCCGCCGGACCCGACCGAGGAGCGCTTCGAGGAAACACATGAGCGCCATCACCCGGAAAGAGTTCGGCGAGAAGTTTGCCAACGGCATGGACCTGACAACTCCCGAGGCGAAGAGCGCCCTCGGGGCCGCCGACCTCAACCGCGACCGTGTGATCGACGGGAAGAAGGAACTCGATCGGGCCTTCGCTCTGATCGACGGTGTTGACCGGGACGGCAGCGCGCGCACCTTCGACAACAGCGGCCGCGCGGGTAACCTGTATGGGACCGCGCTGGAAGGCCGTCGCACGTCCTCGTGGTTGGCCGAGAAGACGGCGAAGGCCGCTGCGGATCGCGTGGCTTCCGACGGTCCGGACTACGCCTATCCCCGATCACCGACGAGTCCGCTGCCCGGCCTTTCCGGAAATCCGGCCCCGGGCGTCAGTCATCCCGACTGGCTCCGCCGCCAGAATAAATGCAACCAGTTCGCCGGCGATGCCTTGACCCAGGCCGGGGCGAAGGCTCCCACCGTGACCATGGCTAACGGGTCCCTGCACTACGCGCGGGCTGAAACGTGGCCCGCGTACACCAAGCATTTTGATCCGGTGACCTCCGAAGCGGACATCCGGCCGGGTGACGTCATCATGCGCGACAATACCTCGGCGACCGGCCTGGGAACGGCTCACGTCGAGATCGTCACGGGCGTCAACCCAATGAGGACCACGGGGGCCCACGACAACGGCGCTTTCGAGACCGAAACGAACTGGCTTGCCGGTGCGACTTACGATCCGGAGACGAAGCGCTGGGATCGGGGGCAAGATGCGATTCATGTTCTTCGTCCGAAGAAGCGTCTCGACGATTAGCGCGGCCGCGATGGTCATGGCCTTCGTGGGCCGCGCACACGGAGGCGAACGCCTGAGCCTGGAGGAACTAGCGCAGCGGACGGATGGGGCGGCCGTGGTGCGGGTCGATCTGGGCGGGAGCGGAACCGCCAAAGTCCTCAAGATCTTGCGCGGCCCGCTGCCTCCGGATTTGGGCGCGTCCCCGTCGTGGTTGAGCCTCTGCCTGCCACGACGAGACGACCTGAAGAAGTGGCAGATTCAGCACTCCCACTGGAAGGCAAAATCCCTCTGGCGGCTCGCCCTTCGGCGCGGGCACTACGACGCCGTCGTGTTCGTGAAGAAGTACCCGACCGTCGGCTGGGAGCCCCATTGCGGTCTCGAAGCCATGGAGATGGCGCACACCGATCTTCACCCGAATTACGCGGGGTACGCGGCGGCGGTAGCGGCCGTGGCGGCGGCGAAGGCGGAGCCGAAGCAGGCGGAGCCGAAGCAGACACCGTAGGAAGATCCCTTACCAGCGTGCCCGGGGGGCGTTGATCGCCGAACGTGCGCGGCTTGGTCGGCCGCGTGAAGAAAGTGGGGAAGGAGAGCGGTGAAATGGCCGACAGTCCTGAGGAGGAGGTGGCGGTCAGCGATGAGACCCAACCCAAAGTGGCGCATCAGAGGCCGGGCTTGGGAAGGCGAGCCGAATGCTAAGCCCTTCCCTGTTAGAGAACCTTCGCATTGACCTGGGCTAGCCGGTGCGACCTACGATCGGGAGACGAAGCGCTGGGATCGGGGGCAAGGTGCCATTTATGTTCTGCGTCCGAAAAAGCGTACCGACGACTAGCGCGGTGGCGTTGGCCATCGTGGGGGCCATGGGCGTCGCCCAGGCCGGCGAAAACCTCTCGCTGGAAGAGCTGGCCGGAAGGACCGTCGGGACGGCGGTGGTGCACGTCGATCTGCAGGGCGAGGGAACGCTGAAACTCATTGAGATCCTGCGTGGCGCCCTGCCCGCGGACTTCGAAGCCTCGCCTTCATGGACGAATCTCTGCCTTCCCCGCCGCCGGATCCTGCGGAGATGGCAAACTGAGCACGCAAAATGGGCAGCCAAAACCCTGTGGCGGCGTGCCCTGGCGAGAGGGCAATACGAGGCCGTCGTGTTCATCAAGAAATACGATGACGGCTTCCGTCCTCACTGCGGCGTCGAGGCCATGCAGATGTTGCACACCGATCTACACCCAGACTACGCAGCCTACCGGGCCGCTACGGCCAAGGTGGAGTTCAATACGGAGCCGAAGGAGTAGCCCTCGTGGGGCGAATCCGCCACTTCACCGGGTGGAGAGTTCCACTCTTTCTTTGGCCCCATCCCAGCGCTGACGTTTCAGCGCTGACGCTTCAGCGCGGACGCGTCGCCAGGCCGTGAACCGCACGCGGCAGCGGTTCGGGCTCGGCATCCTCTGGATTCGACTCGTCGGTACCGAGCGCGAATTCGTCGCTGGCTGACGATTCGACGAACGGACCACCGAGATCTTCGGGCACGACCTCGTCGAGCCGCTGGTTTTGCGAGTCGTCGCCGCTCGTGGCGGCGGTCAGATAGTCCTCGGCGAGAGCCTCGGCGAGATCGTCGTCGACTCTCACGGGACCGTCGCCCGGATCCGGCAGGAACGCATCCGCCGTATCGCTGCGGCCCCGCGCGCTCATCGGCCGCGGATCCCCGTCGCTTCGAACGCTGCCGGCTGCCCGGGGTGCCTTTCCACCGACGCCGCCGCCTCCCACACCTTCTCCACGCTTTGCCATGACTGCATTGCCTCCGTTGCTTCCAACATAGTGCTTACCCTCGCGCGCGCCGCACGAACCCACGCAAGAAACCCGGCAATTTCTGCGGAGACACCCTGAAGGCGGGCCGCTGAGGGCTGCTGTCCCCACCAGCCTGGGGACTCACGACCCCAGGCTTTTTGCAGAAGATCGCGACGTCGGTCGAGGGCGCCGCGGCCCCTACCAAAATGCGCTCGCAGGCGCTTTCGCAGGCCTCGACATGAAACGTTCGCCCGCAACCGGGGAACCAACCTCCGCTTCGACGCTCTCGCAACGGCTGCACGCCCGCGGCCGCCTGAAACCCGGAGGTGCTGCATGGACACTCGATCTGCGAAACCCGAACTGTGGCTGCTGCTGGCGGCCGTGATGGCTGGCCCGATGATGGGCTGCCGCGCTGATGGCATCATCGGCGTGCCCGGCTACCAACCGAACGGTACGACGCCGGCCCCAACGGCGCCCGGCGGTGGTGGCAATGGCGGTGGCGCCACGCCGATCACGCCGAGCGGCATGGGCCCCGCGCCGGGCCCCGGCATGCCCGGCACCCCTGCTCGCGGCATCAACGACGAGATGCCCGCTGACGTCACCGCCATCCTGCAAGGCCGCTGCGCCGGATGCCACACCTACGGACAGGCGGATCCCGCTGGCTGGGGTTCGGTCCTCGACGTCTCGCGCATGATCGACTCGGACATCATCGTGCCGGGTGATCCCGACGCCTCCCGGCTCATCGATCGCATTGCGGTCACCGGAGACATGCCGCCCAAGGGCGATCGCGTGAAGTCGGAAGACGTCCAGATCCTGAAAAAGTGGATCGCCGGAATGAAGCGCCCCAACGCGCCTCTTTCCGACAACGACGTACTCGACGAGATCTCTGTCGACCAGCTCCGCCTGCGCGACCGCTCGTCGGACTACCGCTACATCAGCTTCGCTCACTTCGTGGGCGAGGGCCGCTCGGACAAAGAGATGGAGACCGTACGCTCCGTGTTGCGCTTCACGCTCAACTCGCTGTCGCGCCGGGGCCAGCTTGTGGAGCTGCCGACGATCGACGAGGGCCAGTCCATCTTCCGGGTGCGCCTGTCGGACCTCGGCTGGAGCGAGGCTCTGTGGGACACGCTCACGAGCTTCTATCCTTACTGCCTGCGTTCCGACGCTGCCGCACACGAGGCGCTTTACGTGCAGCTGCGCACCGAGGCGCCGGTGGTGAGAGGCGACTGGCTGATCGCGACGGCGACCAAGACGCCTCTGTACGAGACGCTCATCGATCTGCCGAACACGGTTGACCAGCTGGCGGCGCGGCTCGGGGTCAACATCAACGACGACATCAACCATCCCGGCCTGGCCGAGCCCGACAACCTCGTCCGCATCGGCTTCCGCCGCTCGGGTGTGTCGCTGCACAACCGTATGATCGAGCGCCACCTCGGCAACGCCGGTCAGTACCTCTGGATCAGCTACGACTTCGATTCGAACGAAGGAAGAGCCGATCTGCTCGCCAATCCGCTCGGGCCGGCCGACCGGGATCGGCAGAACTTCGTCAATACCTTCCAGCACGCGGGCGGCGAGGTCATCTTCTCGCTCCCTAACGGGCTCCAGGGCTACATGGTCGTCGATGCGGCTGGTCGTCGGATCGCCGAGGCTCCCATCAACGTCGTCCGCGACCCCCGGCGCCGCAACGGTGTGGTCGAGAACGCCATCTCCTGCTTCGGCTGCCACGGCTCGCCGGGCATCCTGCGGCCGCGCGAGGCCGACGAGGTGCCTCGCTACGCCGACACGCACATCGCGGACTTCCTCGGTCGCGAGCTCAACGAGATCGAAGCGAGCTACCCGCGCGTGCTCAAGCCCGATGTCATCGCCGCGGACCAGAAGCGCTATCGATCGATTGCCGACACCGTCGAAGGAGGTGGGCCCGCCGCTTCCGACCCCGAGTACAGCGCCTTCGTCGCCATGGTCGGGCAGTACGAATCGTCGGTCGGCTTCCGCGGCGCCGCGGCGGAGTTCATGGAGGAGTACGGCAGCTTCCGCGAACGGGTGCTCGCCAACGACTTCCAGAACGACTCGTTGCCTCGCTCGCCGAGCGCACCGCTGGTCCAACGCGACGACTTCGTCTGCGTCTACCGCGACATCGTCACGAAGATCCGCCCCAACGCGGTCTTCTGCGCCAAGACCTTCGACGCCGACGCCGTTCGCCGGCTCTGCTCGTCCGGTCGGAGCAATCCGCCTAGCCCCAACCCCAACACCGGCAGCACCCCGCCGTCCACGGGCAACCGCACAGGTGGCTCGTCGGGCAACTCGTCGGGCAACGTCGGCACCGGTGGACGCTCGGGTAGTGG
>JANNNO010000270.1:0-3011 GCA_031398585.1 Myxococcales bacterium
CATCGAGAGGATCCGCCCGCCTTGTTGCGAATCTTTCGTGCCTGCACGGCACGAAAGGGGGATGGGCGCTCACCGTTCGAAGGGCGTGGGCCGCCCGGGTGTGTTATCAAGGGGGGCTCTGCCGCTCGGCGCGGTCCGGCGGCTCTATCCCGACAAGGAGCTCCTTCGCATGGGTTTCAAAGGACTGGATCTGACTGGACGCGTGGCGGTGGTCATCGGTGGCACGACCGGCATCGGCCGTGCCCTGGTCGAAGGTCTCTGCCAGGCCGGCGCTGACGTCGTCGCCAGCGCGCGACGCGACGCCGAGGTTGAGGCGACCGCCACCGCGATCGAGGCGCTCGGCCGCCGCACCTTGCGCGTCTCGTGCGACGTCAGTAGCAAGCCCTCGGTCCAGGCCCTGCACGACGAGGTGATCAAGAAGTTCGGCAAGGCCGACATCCTCATCAACTGCGCCGGCCGCACCAAGCGGACCCCGACCATCGACGTGGCGGAGGAAGAGTTCGCCGGGATCATGGACACCAACCTGCTCGGCACTCTGCGCGCCTGCCAGGTCTTCGGTCGTTCCATGATCGAACGCCGCTACGGCCGCATCATCAACATCGCCTCGCTCAGCACGTTCGTCGCCCTCTACGAGGTCGCCGCTTATGCCGCCAGCAAGGCCGCGGTCGCATCGCTGACCAAGTCGCTCGCCATCGAATGGGCCAAACACGGCGTCAACGTCAACGCCATCGCGCCCGGCGTCTTCCGCACGGCGCTCAACCAGAAACTTCTCGACGAGACCCCGCGCGGCCAGGAGTTCAAGCTCCGCACGCCCATGGGTCGCTTCGGTCAGGTGGCCGAGCTGGCGGGCGCCGCAGTCTTTCTCGCGTCGGACTCGGCCAGCTTCGTCAACGGCGAGATCATCACCGTCGATGGCGGCTTTCTGGCCAGCGGCGTGAATCAGTAGCGCCGCGCCCCCCTGCCGATGAGCCTCTGGGCGCGTCTGCTGGACCTGACCGCGTCCAGCCCCTTTACGGGGACCTGGATGAGCCCCGCGACGGCGGTCCTCTCCCTGCTTGCGCTCATCGGCGCGCGCCGCCTGTTGCCGCTCAATGAGCGGCACCACGGCCGCAGCATCTTCGTCTTCCTGACCGCAGGCTTCGTCTTCGGGCTGTTTCGCCTCGGCCTTTACGCTCTCGGCGCCGGCCAGACGACGGCCGGCGTCCTGCTCGGCATCCTGACCACGTTCTGCGTGGCCATCGGCGTCGTCGGCACCGGGATCATCGTTTTCCTAATCGTGGTGCCGGGCCGCCTGCGGGTCCGGGTGCCGTCGATCGTACGCGACAGCGTGCAGGCCGCGGCCTTCGTGCTGATCGCGTTCGGTGCGCTCTCGCAAAGCGGCGTCAACGTCGCGTCGCTGATCACGACCGCGGGTGTCTTGACCGCGGTCATCGGCTTGGCGCTGCAGAACACCATCGCCAACCTCTTCGCCGGTCTCATGCTGAACATGGACCGCGAGCTGAGCGAGGCCGACTGGGTGCAGGTCGGGCAGCGCCTCGGGCAGATCGTGCAGATTCGCTGGCGGTCGACCATCCTGCGCACGCTCGACGACGACATCGTGCTCGTGCCCAACAGCCAGATGCTCTCGGGCGAGGTCTACAACTACTCGCGTCCGTCATCGCGCACGCGGGTCTGGCTGCGCGTGACCCTGCCTTACCAGCACGCCCCCAACTACGTGCGTGAATTCCTCGCCGACACGGCCAAGGAGGCCCCCGGCGTCCTCGCGGATCCGCCGCCCGACGCTCTCGTCGCCGAGTTCAACGACGCCGGCATCGCCTACTGGGTCCGCTTCTGGATCGACACGGTCGCACGCAAACGTGACGTCGAGGGCGAAGTGCTCTCGCGCATCTGGTACGCGACCAAGCGCGCCGACATGCAGCTACCCTTTCCGACCCGGCAGGTCTACACGCTGTCCGACGTCGACGAGAAGAAGACCGCGGCGGACACCGATCGCATGGCTCGGCAAAGGGCGGTCGAGAGCGTCGATCTCTTTGCGCCCCTGGCGCCGGTGGAACGCGAGCGCCTCGCCGAGGGCATGCACAGATTCTCGTTCGCGCGCGGCGAGCGCATCCTGCGCCAGGGCGAGCCGGGCGATTCGCTCTACATCATCGAATCGGGCGAGGTGCGCGTCTCGCTCGCTGGGGACGGCAGCGATCACGCGATCACGCTGCTCAAGGCCGGGGACTTTTTCGGCGAGACCTCGTTGATGACCGGCGCGCCGCGCTCGGCGACCTGCACGGCGGCCACCGACGTCGTCATCTACGTCGTCGATCGCGCCATCGCGCGCGAGGTCCTCGCGTCACGGCCCGAGGTGGCCGAGGAGATGTCCGCCATCCTCGCCACCCGTCAAGCCGAGCTGGCCAAGCGTGGCGATCAGAGGACCGCGCACGCGCGTTCGCCCGAACATCGCAAACGCATCCTCACCCTCATCAGAGACTTCTTCGACCTCAAGTGAAGGCGACGGGGGCGATTGCTAGATCTCGAAGCCGAGCGCCACGAGATCCGCTTCCAGCGCCGCCACCCGCTCGAGCACGGCCGCGGGCGCCGGGCCCCCGGGCAACGTTCGCGCTGCCACGGCCCGCTCCGGATCGAGCGCGCCCATCGCCCGCGCATCCAGCTCGGGCGCGATGCCCGCCAGCGCTGCCGTCGGGATGTCCCGAATCGTCACGCCCTTTTCCTCGGCGTGACGGACCAGAGCGCCGACGATCTCGTGCGCGCGCCGGAACGGCACTGCCTTTTCGCGCACCAGGTGTTCGGCCAGATCCGTGGCGCCGAGCGCGGGATCCATCGCGGCGGCGCGCATCCTGGCGACGTCGAACTCGAGCGTCTCGATGAGGCCCGGGAGGACCGAGAGCAAGAGGCGCGTGGTCTCGACCGCGTCGTAAAGCGGCTCCTGCGACTCCTGCAGATCTTTGTTGTAGGCGAGCGTGAGTCCCTTCGAGATCGTCAGCAGCGCCACCAGATCGCCGATC
>JANNNO010000296.1:0-11404 GCA_031398585.1 Myxococcales bacterium
ATCGCCTCCGAACTGCTCGAATCCGAATTATTCGGCCACGAACGGGGCGCCTTCACCGGTGCGACCCAGCAGCGCATCGGTCGCTTCGAGCAGGCAGGCGCGGGGACGCTGCTTCTCGACGAGATCGGCGAGTTGCCGCTGGAAACGCAGGCGAAGCTTCTGCGCGTGCTTCAGGAGCAGGAGTTCGAACGCGTGGGGGGCGCGCGAACCCTCCCCAGCCGGGCCCGCGTGGTGGCGGCCACCAACCGGGATCTCGCGGCCATGGTGAAGGAAGGACGCTTCCGGGCCGACCTGCTCTATCGCCTCAACGTCTTTCCGATGCGGCTGCCGCCCCTGCGCGAGCGACGCGACGACGTTCCGCTCTTGATCGAGCATTTTCTCGGCAAGCTGGCGCCCCGCCTCGGCCGACCGCTGCTCGGATTTTCGGCCGAATCCAGACGGCGCCTCCTTGCCCACGATTGGCCCGGCAACGTCCGCGAGCTCGAGAATCTGGTGGAGCGCGCGGCGCTCCTTGCCGACGGTCCCATCCTGGAGGCCCCGCCCTTCGAGGTACCGCCCTTCGCGACGACGGCGCCCCTCGCTGCGAACGAGCCGACGCGGCCGCAGCCTGATCACGCGAGGTTGCTCGAGGCGCTCGAAGCCGCGGCCTGGAAGGTGACTGGCCCGCGCGGCGCTGCTTCAGCCCTGGGGCTTCACCCCAATACGCTGCGCTATCGCATGCGGCGCTTGGGGATCGTGCGCCCGGCGGCACGCTAGCCGCCGCGACTCGAGCCAGCACTTTCGCTGGCCAGGCCGCGCGACCCGTTTGTGCACAAGCTTGTGCACCGGTGCACTCGCCTAAGCGCGGCCGGCACGACCGTCGACCGAGAAAGGCTGGGAATGGAGGCGCTGTGGGGCTGGTACGGCCGCTGCAATGTGGGCGCGCGGAGGACTTGAGGCATGGACAGCGACAATCGTGAAGCTTCGTTGCGGCGCTCGGGCAAGACCGCCGAGGAATTCATCGACCAATCGATCACCCGCGCCATGGAGCGCGCGGTCCGGCGGGCCCTGGTCGCGCCCTTGCCGGCCCGTGCGCGCCGCCGCGTCCTCGGCGTTTTGGGTGGCGGAACCGTGCTCGGCCTTCTGCGGACGATTCTCCCAATCGATCGCGCGCTGGCGGCGGCCAAGGAAGAGACCACGCCCGGGGCCAAGGCGCTCGAGAAGACGGCGCTCAAGGTTGGCTTCGTCCCGATCACCTGCGCGACCCCCATCATCATGGCCCACCCGATGGGCTTTTATAAGAAGTACGGCCTCGACGTCGAAGTGGTGAAGACGGCCGGCTGGGCGGTGGCGCGCGACAAATCGCTCAGCAAGGAGTACGACGCGTCTCACATGCTGACGCCGATGCCGCTTGCCATCAGCCTGGGCATCGGATCGACCCCGGCCGCTTACACGGTGCCCGCGGTGGAGAACCTGAACGGGCAAGCGATCACCCTGTCGATCAAACACAAGGACAAGCGCGATCCGAAATCATGGAAGGGGTTCAAGCTCGCGGTCCCGTTCGAATACTCGATGCACAACTTTCTTCTGCGCTACTACCTGGCAGAAAACGGACTCGATCCCGACAAGGACGTGCAGATTCGGGTGGTTCCTCCCCCCGAGATGGTCGCGAACCTGAAGGCCGGCAACGTCGACGGGTATCTTGCGCCCGACCCTTTCAACCAGCGGGCGGTCTTCGAAAAGGTCGGCTTCATCCACCTGCTTTCCAAGGAGATCTGGGACGGGCACCCCTGCTGCGCGTTCGCGGCCAGCCGGGAGTTCGCCACCAAGATGCCGAATACCTTCGGAGCGCTCTTCCGCGCCATTGTCGACGCCACTCACTACGCCGCCGATCCAGCTCACCGCAAAGAGATCGCGGCCGCCATCGCGCCGGCGAGCTACCTCAATCAACCCACCACCGTGGTCGAGCAGGTTCTGACCGGTCGCTTTGCCGATGGCCTTGGAAGTGTGAAGGAGGTCCCTGATCGGATCGCGTTCGATCCGTTCCCCCACCACGCGATGGCGATCTGGATCCTCACGCAGATGAAGCGGTGGGGCTACATCAAGGGCGACGTCGACTACAAGAAGGTCGCCGAGCAGGTTTACCTGGCCGCCGACTGCGCCAAGGTCATGAAGGAGCTTGGGTACAAGTCCCCGCCCAAGGGCGATCCGACCTACAAGATCCTCGGCAAGACGTTCGATCCCAAGAAGCCCGCCGAATACGTCGACAGCTTCGCGATCCGGAGGACCTGACGGTGTCGGCCAGCGTGCGGCTTCGGGCGGCGCTGCTCTCGGGCGCGATCTTGGCCGTCATCCTCTTGCTCTGGCAGAGCCTCGCCGCGAAACCGAGCGGCGGGACCGCCGAACCCGCGTCCGAGTATGACGCCCTTGTCGCGGGGGCCGGCGAAGAGGCGCGCATGCCGCCGCCAGGGGACGTCCTTCGTCTGGCGGCCCGCCACCTGCGTGAGCCGTTTTATGACCGCGGCCCGAACGACAAGGGGATTGGTATCCAGGTCCTCTATTCGCTCGGGCGCGTGCTGACCGGTTACTTCTTCGCGCTTGTCGTCGCGATCCCACTTGGCTTCGTGATCGGGATGTCGCCCGTGATCATGCGCGCGCTGGATCCGTTCGTGCAGATCCTGAAGCCGATCTCCCCGCTGGCCTGGATGCCTCTGGCGCTCTTCACCATCAAGGATTCGGCCCAAAGCGCCATTTTTGTCATCTTCATCTGCTCGCTATGGCCGGTGCTCATCAACACCGCGTTCGGCGTCGCCGGGGTGAGCCGCGACTTCCTCAACGTCGCGCGCACGCTGGAGCTGTCGCGCGTGCGTACCGCTCTCACCGTAATCCTGCCGGCGGCGGCACCCACGATCCTCACCGGCATGCGCATCTCGATCGGCATCTCCTGGCTGGTGATCGTCGCGGCCGAGATGCTCGTGGGCGGGACCGGCATCGGTTACTACGTCTGGAACCAGTGGAACAACCTGGATTTGAGCGCGGTGATTTTCGCGGTCCTGGTCATTGGCCTCGTCGGCATGTTGCTCGACGCCGCTTTGGGGCGGGTCGCGCGCCTCGTGACCTTCGAAGGCTGAAAGGGCGCGCCGAATGTCGAAGCCGTTCTTGTACGTCGAGAAGCTGAGCCAGCGGTATCCCGCCGGCCGCGCCCAGCCCGAGTTGGTCGTCTTCGAGGATCTCTCCTTCGGCGTCGACAAGGGCGAGCTCGTCACCATCATCGGCCATTCCGGCTGCGGCAAATCGAGCATCCTCAACGCGGTCGCGGGCCTCGCCCAGGCCAGCAGCGGCTACGTCTTCGTGAATGGCCGCGTGGTGACCGGGCCCAGCCTCGGGCGCGGCGTGATCTTCCAGAACCACAGCCTTTTGCCCTGGAAGACCGCGCTTGGGAACGTGACCTTCTCGGTGCGCGCACGTTGGCCCGACTGGTCACGCGACAAGGTCCACGAGCACAGCCTGCGCTATCTACACATGGTCGGGCTGCGCAACGGGGCGGAGCACCGGCGCCCGGCGCAGCTCTCGGGAGGCATGCGACAGCGGGTCGGCATCGCGCGCGCCTTTGCCATTCAGCCGGAGGTGCTGCTCATGGACGAGCCCTTCGGCGCGCTCGACGCCCTCACGCGCGCGACCGTGCAGGACGAGCTCTTGGCTCTCTGGCGGGAAAGCGGGCTCACGGTCTTCATGATCACGCACGACATCGATGAGGCCATCTACCTCTCGGATCGCGTGCTCCTCATGTCCGAAGGCCCACGCGCGCGGTTGGCCGAGGACGTGCGCATCCCGCTGCCCCGCCCGCGCGATCGCGCCTCATTGTTCAAAGACCCGCGCTACTACGACACGCGCGCGCGTCTGGTCGATTTCCTCCATGGCCGGCCGGCGTCCGCCGCGGCCCCTACGACGAGCGAACCTGCGAAAGGAGAACGCGATGACGAAACAAGCGATGAAAGAGGCCATCTTGGCCGCCAAGAGAGCCAAGGGGTTGAGCTGGGCGAAGCTCGGTGAGGCGGTTGGCCTCGGCGAGGTCTGGATCGCGTCGTGCGCACATGGCGAAAACTGCCTGACCCCGGACGCTGCCGCCAAGCTGAGCGAGGTTTTGGGCCTCTCCGAGGACGTCAAGGCGGCGCTCAGCGTGCCCCCGCAAAAGGGCTGGAGCATGGAAAAGCCGATCCCGACCGATCCTTTGATCTATCGCTTCTACGAAATCGTCGCGGTCTACGGCACCACGATCAAGGACGTGATCGAGGAGAAATTGGGCTACGGGATCATGAGCGCCATCGACTTCAAGATGGACATCAAGAAGGAGGAGAACCCCAAAGGGGATCGTGTGGTGGTCACGCTGAACGGGAAGTTTCTCCCCTATACGAAGTGGTAGGCGCGGCCATGGTGACACCGCAGCGGCCCGGGTTTCGCCTCGGAATCTTCATCTTCAAGGACGCCGAGATCTTGGATTTCGCCGCACCGTACGGTGTCTTTTCGGTCGCGCGCCGATTCGACCCCGAGCTCGACGTCTTCTTCGTGGCCGAAGCGATGCGGCCGGTGCAGGCACAGTCGGGGTTCACGGTGATACCCAACGCCGCCTTCGCCGACCAGCCGGCGCTGGACGCGTTTTTGATCCCGGGCGGCTTCGGCACCCGGCAGGAGATGCACAACGGACGGCTCCACACTTACGTGCGCAGCTTGCCCCCAGCCTGCTTGCTGACGAGCGTCTGCACCGGCTCATGGGTCTACGGCAAGATGGGCCTCCTCGACGGCCTACCCGCGACCAATCGCAAGGAGCCCGATCGCCTCGAGGCCTCGGCGCTGGGCAAGGTGCCACTCGAGCGCCTCGCCGAGATCGCCCCCGCTTGTCGCGTGAGCCGCGCGCGGGTCGTCGACGCCGGACGCATCATCACCGCCGGCGGGATCGCCTCCGGCATGGAGCTCGGCTTTCATCTTCTGCGCCGGGCCGGCTACCCAGAGCGCTTCATCGACGACGTCGCGCGGGTGATGGAATACAGCGCCGCTTACGAGGCCTACCGCAACGATCGCGAATGAAACGACACGGTCGCGCTTGGCCTCGGAACCTCCCGGCGCGGCCGTGATTTCGTCCGGGGCTTGCATTCGCAGCCACCTCGCCGGCGTGTCGACGATCGAGCCCAGAGGAGCAGCTACCAACCGAGATCGGACAGCTGCTTGAAGACGGTGCGCACGCCCTCGCTCCACTCCTTGCTGAGTGAGGTCAAGTACGGATCTCCTTGATCGAAGCGGCGACGCAATCTCACCCGGAAGCTGTCCCGTTCGTAGCACAGCAGATCGATGGGCATTCCGACCGAAAGGTTGCTGCGCATGGTCGAATCGAACGAAACCAGAACGCACTTCGTGGCGTCCGACAGACTGGTTGTCGAATCGATCACCCGGTCGAGGATTGGCTTGCCGTACTTCGTCTCACCAGTCTGCAAGAACGGTGTTCCCGGCTCGGCCTCGATGAAGTTGGTCTCGGCGTAGCTGCGGAAGAGTCGCATCGACTCGCCTTTTATCTGCCCGCCAAAGATGAAAGAGGCGTTGAAGACGAGCTCGCTGTTCTTCAGGTAGGAACCGTCGCGCTGCTCGACGCTGCGAGTGGCGTCCGACACGAGCCCCGCGACGTCGAACATCGTTCGCGCGGTCAACAGGTTCGGCAGCCCGTCGCCGGCCTCGCATTGCTGTCTCAGTCGGCTGACGATCGCCTGGGTCCCGGCCAGGGAGCCGGAGCTCAAAAGGACGATCACGCGATCGCCCGGCCGCTCGAACACGGTCATCTTGCAGAACTGCGCAAAGTTGTCGACGCCCGCATGCGTGCGCGAGTCCGACGCGAAGACGATGCCGTCGTTGAGGAGGGCCCCTACACAATAGGTCATGCGCCGCCGCCCCAGCGGTCAGCCCCGGCTGCGGTGACCTCGCTCGTGCGCACCAGGAAGGAATCGAGTGTGTTCGGGCCGAAGGTGGTGTTGATCGCGACGTCGGCTGCGTCGCGCCCACGCGCGATCAGCACGCGCCCGATGCGCGGGACGTTGTTGCGTGCATCGAAGGTGTACCAGCTGCCTCCGAGGAAAGCCTCGAACCACCCAGCGAAATCCATCGGTGCGTCGACGGGAGGCACGCCGATGTCGCCGAGGTAGCCCGTGCAATAGCGCGCGGGAATGTTCATGCACCGACACAGCGCGATGGCCAGGTGGGCGTAGTCGCGACACACGCCTTGGCCCTCGTTGTAGACCTGCCAGGCTGTCTTCGTGGGGCTGGCATACTGGTAGCCGAACTCGACGTGGTGATGGACGAAGTCGCAGATCGCCTGTACCCGGCCCCACCCGCTGGGCGACTGCGCGAACAGGCGCCACGCTGTTTCCGAGAGCAGGTCGGTTTCGCAGTAGCGGCTGCCGAGCAGAAATACCAGGACCTCCTCCGGCAGGGTGTCGGTCGGCAGCTGTTCCGCATGCGGCGCCACGACGTCGGGCAAGCCGCTATCGTGCACCGTGGTCTCGGCGAAGATCCGCACCTTGCCCGCAGGCGCAACGATGCGGCTGCACCAGTTGCCAAAGCCATCTCGGTACGCGCGAATCGGGACCGAAGGATCCGTGCGCATGTAGTCGGGGTGAACCAGATCCGAGACGCGGGAGGAATGAACGCTCAGGGTCAGGATCATAGGCGTGGGCTGCGGGAACGTGTAGTGCAGCTCGTAGCCTACTTGGATTTTCATTGAATGGTTTCGGGCGCACCCTAGCACGTCAATCGAGAAAGTCTTGGTCGCTGCCCGGGAACTTAGCGCCGACATCAGGGCAAAGACGCGGAAGCTCCCACGATCTCTCGCGCAAGCCGCTCGGCCCAGGCCCTCTGGGCTTCCTCGTCGCCGAGCAGATCCTGCCTGACCTCGATCTCCACGTGGAGCAGACCCCGGCGCTGCCCGTGTTCGACGATCCCATAATCGAAGAGGACGTCCGCGGCATAGGGCTGGTTATGGCCGATCGTCAGCGCCGTATCCCGCCGCAGCCGCGCGAGCAGGGGCAGGGCAAGACGGGCATCATCGCAGTGAAGAACACCCGCGTGCCATGGTCGCGGAATCCCCTGAAAAATCGGCGTGAAGCTGTGCACGAAGATCACCACCGAGGCCGCTCCTCGCGCTGCCCGCTGATCGAGCTCGGTGCGAATCCGCGCGTGATACGGCTCGAAAATGTCGCGGACGCGCCGTTGGGCCTCCGAGCGACCCAGCGATTGATTGCCTGGAATCACGGTGTCTTCGCTGCGTTCAACGATGGACTCGGGGCTGGTCAGTGGTCGATTGCAGTCGATGACCAGACGCGAATAGGTCTGCAGGATCAACCACCCGTCTAGTGCACGGGCGAGGTGCCGGGCAAGGTCGCCCGCTCCGATATCCCAGGCGATGTGACGTGGCAACTCTCGTTCGGGCAGTCCGAGCGCGCCGAGGGCGCGGGGTATTCTGCGCCCCGCGTGGTCACACACAACGACGTAAGGCGATCCGCTCCCGCCCCCCACCACCTCGTACGGCGACGGCTCGTCCTCGTCGAGAAGCGCCGGCGGCGAGGGGCCCGTGACGCTCGATTGTTCCGGCACGGGCCAGTTCTAGCCGATTGCCCGCGGTGGCACGCGCGACAACTCGATCGCAATGCCCAGGCCCTGGCGACAGAGGCCACGAGAGCCGGACGCGAGCTGTGCCGGGTAAAGGATGCGTTCACACCTCGTCCTGCCCGGGAACTTGTCAGCATCGGTCGCCGTCGCGCGCGGTCGTCCCGGCTCATCGCCGACGCGCGACACCTTTCTGGCGGGCGCCCCGCTGTTCAAGACTCCAGGACCGGCCGTCAGGCGTGGCCGTCGCCGACAGCCTCGTTCGCGGTCGGGATGACGCTGCCGATGCTGGGGCGGTCCCATCGTCCTTTCGCTCCTGACCTTGCACCCAGCGCCCGGCGGCGGGTCCACACCGCTAGCTGGTCAGCGGCAATCCCCGGAGATTTCCTACTGCCGTAGAATGCTCGCCAGCTTTTTTCCCTTGGCGAGCTCGTCGACCAACTTGTCGAGATAGCGAATCTTTCGCATCAGCGGGTCAGCGACGTCCTGCACGCGCACGCCGCAGACGACGCCGGTGATGAGGTTGGCGTTCGGGTTCATCCGAGGCGCTTCGGCAAAAAATGTTTCGAGGTCGACCCTCGAGTCGAGGGCCCGAGCCCGCGGCGAGCATTCTATCGATCTCTTCGACAGAACCCGAGGGGTGAGTCTCGGTCGGTGACCCCAGCCGCGTCCAGAAGAGGGCGATGGCCAGGTCGCAGGTGTCCACCTCCGGGTTGAACAGCTTCTGTGGGTGGCCGCCCCCCGAGTGGGGTACGGCGTTGAATTCCCAGGCCACAGCATCGATTCGAACGTTGAGCTGAGGCCCAACCAGTGCGTTTCACCTCTGCAAGATACCCAGGACGGCCTGCCGGCCCTCCTCTACATCAGAAGGTGAGATCACGAGGCAGCGCAGGATGGTCGGCGGCGGGGCGGTCGTCGTCATGGGATCCTTGTCGGGTCCCTGTGTCCTGGCACCTGCTAGATGACCACCTCGATCGGGACCAGTATTTGGAAAGGGTCAGTAGGCGGGACGGCCTACTCGACTTATCATAGACCTGCTGTGTGGGTGGCCATCGAGGCACGAATCCAGAGTCATAGAGCGGGCTTACCTCAGGTCTGGTCGGGGTGAAACAGCCCATGGCCGCACGCACGAGCGTGGTGATGGAGCCGCCTTTCGCCGCTGGCTACCTCTAGCTGGCGCGGGCTATTTCGGGTCTACGAGATCGGCGAACGATCGAAACCGCATCCTGAAGCGGTTGGCTTCGAGCGCGGCTTTGATCTGATCCGCCTCGACGACGGTGAGGTTGCGCGCACGAATCGCGAGCAGAATGAGGCCTGGGGTATCCACAACGCGGCCCGGCCCAAGGCGGGCGCGAGCTTCCCGCAGGAACGCTCGTCGCTCATCCGAGGCGACCAGGTGGTTCTTGGTCACCGCGAGCGCCAGGGAGGATGCCTCGCCAGGGTCCATGATTGGCATCAGCGCGGCCTGGAGGGCTATGGCGTCGAGCTCGACGAGGCTCTCGCGAGTCCATGTGCCGGCAGCCAGCGCAGCGTCCAGTGCCGCGCGTTGTCCCGGCAACCTCACTTCTTGGTAGACCACGTCGGTGACCACAAACGACAGGCCCACGAGGCGCGGCAGATGGCTGAGGAGGCCGACGTGTACGAAATTTATGACGACGTTCGTGTCGGTCACGACGACAGACGGTGTCTTCGCGGCGGGCATGGCCGCCACCTACGCGTCCGGCAGCAAGACAGGCGGTCCCCCGTTGTCGGCACCGGCATCCTCCAGGCCCGCGCGCTCGATAAGCTGAATCACCGCGCTTGAAGTCAGGCCGACCATCGTACCCAGCTGCTCAAGCTTCCCTCGGGTGATGTCACCACGGCGATAGGCCTCCAAGCCCAGCCCAATGAAGCGGTGCCGGAACTCGTTGCGGACCGTCTGGTGGTCCGGATCCGGCAGCTCCAGTAGGGTCGCGAGCTCTCGTCCTCGTCCAGCATCGTCTTCGGCCCTTAGGCGCGTGAACTCGTCGCCGCTGATGATTCGCAGGTTCTGCAGCCGGTAGAGCGCGCTCACCCGGCTGACGCCGAAATGGTGCGCGATCTGTACGACGTCATAGAGCTGGACGTCCTGACTGCGCGGCTCGCTTCGACCCTCGACTGCTACCGCTTCCGATTCGTCGAAGACGTCTGCGTGCGATCGACTTGGCCGGCCCTTGCCCAACCCGGCGACGAACTGCTGGACACCCTCACGTGGCATCAGGAACGCCGCCGCAAACGCGTTGGCTCGGATCTCCGACAAGTCGTTCTTCCGCGAGCTCCGGCTAATCAACCCCGAGCGCTCCCGGTCGACCAGCACGTGAGCGAACTCGTGTGCAAACGAGAAACGCCGCCTCCCCACGTGATGGATGGCGTTGGCGACCGTGAAGAGCCCGACCTGGCCATCGCTGATCGTGAGCCCCGAGACGTCGGTGGGCAACTCAACGACCGCCGTGCGCACGCCCTGCGTTTCAAGCAGCTCCACCATGTCAGGCGCCGGCGCCGTTCCGAGCCCAAGCCGCCGTCGTTCCTCGCTGGCCACGCGCTCTCCCTGCTGGATGGCGTCCCACCTTTTCTGCGGCGTCGGCAGGGGGTACTGCGCGACGGCGGCAAGGTCTCGCGCGATTCCGAGCAACTGCTCGAGATTGGTCAGCTCGCGCCCGAGCGCGATGCACTCGCGCAGGCGCTGGAACACGCCGTCATGATCGGCCGCATCCGCCTCCGCTCGGAACAGAGCCACGATGGCGTCTTCGGCTCGGAAGTCTTCGCGGAAGAAGTCGCGCATGTCACGGCCGAACAAGAAGGCCAGCTTCTGGAGCTCGATACTGGAGACGGTGCGATTGCCTTGTTCAATTTGGACGACGGTGGATCGTGAGATGTCGAGCGATCGAGCGACATCGTCCTGCGTTAAGTCGCAGGATTCTCTGGCGACCTTCAGGCGCTCAGCGAGGACATTTGGGGTGAGTGGCACGGGAGAAAGATACGATTCCTAACTATTTATGGCAAGTTACGGATCGTATGACAGGTTGACTCGCGGGTGCAACTTTCTCTCGATCGCATCATTGTTTCCACCAGGGTGGCCCAAATCGGGCCCGACGCCCTACGGGCCTTGGTGAAATCGGTAGCGCCCTACCTGACGCCCCCCCGAACCGCCCCGGCGACGACGCGGCGCTGCTGGCCGCGTGGTTTCGTGGTCTCGCTCCCGACGACCGTGACGGAAGAGACGCGGTCGCGTTCTTGAACGCCGACGGACGACAGCTCGAGATTTCCGCTCGTTGGCCGGCGGAGCGCACATTCCTAGCAGCCCGTGGATAAAGGGGTCTCGGTAGATAGCTCGGTAGGTGGCATCCCCTGGATAAGGCCGAGCGCTCGTAGGTGAGCATGCGCGACCTCGTTTGCCAAATGGCGTGCAACGCTGCCAAGGCGACCGAAGATGACGATGAGGAGGGCCACCAGAGCGGCCGCGAGGCCCTGGAGCGCCCTGGGCTTACCGATCCCGAATCGTTTGCGCATGAGGAGCCCGAGGTTGAAACCGGCGACGTGAATGAGCATCCGCTTGGCGATGTTCTCGTGATGTCGCAGGTGCGTGCGTCGCATGCTGCCGGTCTCGAGCGTGTGCGCGAAGCTGCGCTCGATCAGTTCACCTCGCAGGCGCATCAAACGCTTGCCGTTGTCCCCGTCTTTCCGTGCCCCTAGGGTTACCAACGAAAAGTCTATGACAAGTGAAGTAGGCGGGACAGGGATTGAACCTGCGACCAAGTGC
>JANNNO010000302.1:0-8042 GCA_031398585.1 Myxococcales bacterium
GGAACTCCGGCCAGACCCGTTGATAGAAGAATTGCTGGCTCGGCCGGCAGGCGTTCACACCGGAGGGAGGCGGACCGAGGTCCACGGTGTCGCATGCCGACAAGGCGAACGTGGCGGCGAGCGCCGCGCCGCGCGCCACCCCGCGCACGCCGCCGGGCCCCCTTGCACTCCGCATCGCCGCGACATCTTACGCCAATCATCGCGTCATGAACACGGGGCTGGCGGAGGCCGGAAAATGCACCCGCGGCGGGCCGCCCTGGCCGGGGCCTAGTACGCCCCCGCCGTGCTGTCAAACGTCAAGAAAACGCCCGCGAAACGTGGGGAAAACGCCCTGGGCTCCCCTGTCGGAGGAACGCCGCTGTGGTAGCTTGCCGGCCGTGAGTACGCACGAGTCGTCTTCGCCTAGTCGTTCGGCTTCCGGTCAGCTCACGTCGCCGGCCAATGGGAGCCATGGCAGCAATAACGGGAGACTGACCGTGCCGGTCAATCTCGGCGCTCTCGGGGCGCCCGCAGGTGGTCTCGGGGGACGCCCGACCGCCAACACGATTCTCTCCGCATCGACGGGCCCAGCCCCCAGCTACAACCCGGCCGCGGGTTACGGCTACGGCGGCGGCAGCACGGCGCCCTACTCGGGCTACGCGCAGGACCCCGCCGCGCAGTCGAACCCGGGAAGCGCTCCCAACGGTTACGGCAACTACCCCGCAGGCTCGCCCGCCGCCAGCTACAACTCGCTGTCGAGCTACGGCGGACTCGGCAACGGTCAGGAAGCCGCGAACCCCGGTCCCACATACGGGAACAACGGATCCAACACGCCATCGAGCGGCTACGCGCAAGCGGGTGCAGGCGCACCGACGTCTGCGTACGGCGTGCCGACGCTCGCGGCGTATGGCGGGCTCGGCACCACCACGCCGGCCACCGGTACCAGCAGGAGCACGGGCGCGGCAGCCAGCGCGTATCCGGGCGGCAGCTACGGCGCCGCCGGCAATCAGCCCGCCGCAGCCGGCAGCTACGGGGCCGCCGGTAGCTACGCGCCCACCGGCGCGCAGGGCTCTAGCCCGCGCGCCACGCAGGTCTACGGCCAGACCATGGGCAACTGGCAGCCGGCCTTGCCGGTCTCGCCCTGGGGCACGCCGGGCGCGCCCGTCGTCGGTGGTGGCGGCAACGTCGAGACCGCGACCATCCTCAAGTCGGATCTCAAGAAGCTCAAACGAAGCCGGCTCAAGGCCTGGATGTACTTCTTCCTGCTCGCCGGCGCCGTCGGCTATGGCGGTTACCTCGGGTTCCAGGATCGCAAGGAGCTGGTCCAGAAGAAGAACCAGAGCGAAGAGGCCCTGCAGCGGCTCAAGTCAGTGCACAACGAGACTGTCGCCAAGGTCTCGGGTGGCGCTGCGGCTGCCGAGACCAGCAAGGCGACCAACGCGGCCGCACCTGCGGTGACCGGGACCGCGACCGCGAAGCTTGCCGACGATCTCAAGCGCGTGCTGGCCGGATCGCCGATGGCGGTCGAGACCCGCGGCGATCGCGTGCACGTCTTCGTCGACTCGCAGGTCTTGTTTGCCGGCCGCGAGGTCGACGTTGGCCTCGGCGGCTACCGCACGCTCTACAAGTTCGGCAAGAGCTTGAAGGCGGTCAAGGATCGCAAGATCGCCGTCTCGGTGCCGTCGTTCGAGGCGAGGAAGATCAAGTCCTGGAACCTGGCGGCCGGTCGCGCGGTGTCCCTGGGACGCTTCTTCACCGACGATCTCGGCTTCGAGAAGGCCCGCGTGTCGGTGACCGCTCCCGCCCCGCGACCGGCCGGCAAGCTGCCGCCCAAGTCGCTGACCGGGCGAATCGAATTCGTGCTCGACCCGACCGGGGCGTAAGCTCGGCGGCCGATGGCCGCATCGCTCACGTCTCGGGCGCTCGCCCGCTTTCGCTGCCTCGGCGACACGTGCCCCGACACCTGTTGCCGAGTCTGGCGAATCGACATCGATCGTGACTCGCACGCGCGCCTCTCCTACGCCATGAGCGGCAGCGCCGAGGAGCGCGCCGATTTCGCCGCAGGGGTGGAGCTGCAGGCGGAAAACGCTGATCCCAGCCGCTACGCGGTGATGCGGCTCGAGGGCGCACGATCGACCTGCACGTTCCTGACCCCGGATCAGCTCTGCGGCTTGCACATGCGTTACGGAGAGGCCGCGCTGCCGGACCTCTGCGCCAGCTATCCACGCGTCGCCGCGCGCGGAACGACTTCCGCCGAGCTGTCGGGACATCTTTCATGTCCCGAGCTCGCTCGCCTCAGCCTGCTCGCCGAGGACTCGATGGACCTGGGGCCCGCCCCGCCCGAGCTGGCGATGGCGGCGCACCAGCGGCTGCGATTGCCCGCGGCCGACGATTCCGACTACGAGGCCAAGCAAGACGTCGTGCACGCCGCCGTCCGGACCATCCTGGCCCGCCGCGAGCAGCCGCTGGCGGTGCGCTTGAGTGTGCTGGCGTTGCTGGGACGAGCGACGAAGTCATTCTTTTACCGTGGGCTTCCCGAGGTCGAAGTCGAGCGTTTGCAGCGCACGCTGGATGACGTCAGCAGCGCGACCTTCGCCGCACGCGTGGCAGCCGAGCTGGCGCGCACCACGCCCTTCGAGCTCGGTGTTGCCGATCTGGTCGGACAGCTGGTGGTGGCCGGGCTCACGCGCACGCGACAGGTCGGCTTTCTCGAGCTGCTGCAGCAGTCGCTCGCGAGCTACGGCGACGCCGGGCGAATCATCGAGGGCACGAGCGAGGAGCCAGCCCACCTGCCGACGGGAGCGCTCTGGGCGGCGTACTCGGCACGACGTGCGGGCTGGACGACGGCGGCGCCTGGCACGGCCACCCGTTGGCCCTGGATCGACCTCGCCTTCGAAAACCACGCGCACCATCACTGGCTCACCCGCCGCTACACCGCGACGCACGACCTTTACGAACAGGCCAAGGTGCTCTTGCTCCGCCACGCCCTGCTCCGCTTCCTGGTGCTCGGCCATCCGACCCTGGCGGCCATGGCGCAGGCCGATGAGGCCTCATGTCGAGCCGCCTTCGAACAGGTGATGGTGGACGTGAGCTACAAGCTGTCGCGCGCGGTGGATCACCACGACGCCTTCGTCACGCGTTTCGCGGCGGTCGCCATGGCCGACCTCGACAGCTGGGAGCTCGTCCTGGCGCTTGCGCGAGCGTGACGGCGGATAGTTAGAAGCGACCCGCGCAGCTGAGGCCGCGGGTCATCCAATCGAGGGTGCAGCGGGGGCGCCAGGCGACCGACTCGGACGAGGGCGCTTCGGTGAGCTTCAAGATGACGGCGGTTCCGCCCAGCGCGGCGGCCGCGGCAAAGCCCACGATGGCCAGCGTGGTGGCGCCCTTGTAGTCGGCGGCGAGCGACTCGCACTTGCCGTCGCGCTCGCCGCTTTGCAGGACGATGTCTCCGCGCGGGGTCTCGATGCAGCGGCGGGTATTGAATGCATCGACGCCGCGGTATCGATCAATGACGGCATAGATGCCGACACCCGCGCCGACCGCCGCACCCGCCAGCAGGATCCGCCCGGCCCAGGTGCGTCCGCTGGTGGGGGAGTCAGCCCGGGCCGCCAGATCGCCGGTGGGGTCCGTGGCGACGTCTCCGCCGGCCATGGCGACGCGTCCCAAGGCCTCGCGCTGCAGGCGGATGACCACCGGCTGGTACTGACCGCCTGCGATGGTGAGCGTGCGCAAGGCAGGCTGATAACCGGCCGCGCGCAACTCCACGTCGACAGTGCCAGCACTCACGGCGACCGCCTCTTTCAGCGGGACCTTGCCAACGGGGCGCCCGCCCACCAGCACCTCGGCGCCGGCGGGCTCGCCCGTCACCTCGACCCGGCCGACGTTCATCTTCACCCGCGACAGCGCCTCTTCGATCACCGACCGGTTGCGTTTGATCCAGCCGTCATCCTTGGCGAGCAGCCCCGTGGCGAGATGAAGATCCGCGTCTGCCCAGCGGCCGAGGGCCTGCTCCACCAGGCCGAGCTGGACGGCGGTGCGCGGGCTCGGATCGAGGGAATAGGCCTTCTGTAGCAGAGGCAACGCGCCCTGGTCGTAGCCGCTGCGTCGCAGGTCGTTGCTCTTTCTCAGGAGCTCCTCGACCTCGCCGGCAGCGGCGCTAACCTGCGCGAAGGCAAGGCTCGGTGGCGCCAGCCAGAGGCCGGCCAGCACGGCGAACACCGCCAGGCGCGCGCAAGCGTGCGGAACCCTGGACCACTTTTTGCGCCCGGCGAGCATGGATCCGGGCACCATAACAAGAAGCGCGCTCGGGGCAAAACCGCGCACGCGAAAGCGCTCGAAAACATTGTCGATGACAACGTTCCACTGGCGTCGCCCGGTGAGCTGACTGACGCGCGGAGCCGCAGGAGAGGCGGAGGTGGCCAGGCTCGGCGCGGTAGCGGCATACTGCGGGCGATGGCGAAAGCTGCTGCCGCTCCCAGGCCCAAGTCCGCACCCTCGCAACCTTCGCCGGCTTTGGCCACTTCGCCGGTGGAGTTGCCGCGGCTGGCCTTCGCCGACGCGCGCGCGTTTTCCACGTGGCTGGCGGCCAACCACAGCCGCGCGCCCGGGGTCTGGCTGCAACTGGCGAAGAAGGCCAGCGGCATCGCCTCGATCACCTACCTCGAAGCTCTCGACGAGGCGCTCTGCTACGGCTGGATCGACGGGCTCAAACGGTCGTACGACGAGAGCAGCTGGCTGCAGAAATTCACTCCGCGGGCGCGGCGAAGCATCTGGTCGAAGATCAACCGCGACAAGGCGCTGGCGTTGATAAAGGACGGGCGCATGAAGCCCGCGGGTCAGGCCGAGATTGACCGCGCGCAGGCCGATGGTCGGTGGGCGGCGGCCTACGACAGCCCGAAGAACGCGAAGGTGCCGGACGATCTGGTGGCGGCGTTGGCGAAAAACGCCGCTGCCCGCAAAGCCTTCGAGGGCCTCAACGCGACCAACCGGTTCGCGATTCTTTTTCGCATTCACAACGCCAAGCGACCCGAGACCCGCGTCCGGCGCATCGCCACTTTCGTGCAGATGCTGGCCAAGGGCGATCTGGTCCATCCTTGATGAAGGCGCCATGAGCAACGGACACGGCAGCCTCACGCTGCTCAACGACATTGGCCTTTCCATCATCTTCGCCGCGGTGGCCGGGCATCTGGCGCGGCTGTTCCGCCAGCCGATGATCCTCGGCTACGTGTTGGGGGGGGTGCTGCTCGGCGCACCGATGGGACTTGGGATCGTCTCGAACGCCGAGAGCATCGAGCTCATCTCCGAGATCGGGCTCATCTTCCTCCTCTTCATCATCGGCCTCGAGATCGATCTCGCCGAGATCGCGCGCATGGGAAAGACCACGTTGGTGGTCGGTCTCGCGCAATTCCTCGGCTGCGTGGCCCTCGGCCTGGTGCTCTTTTCGCCGCTGGGCCTCACCACGTCGGGAGGCCGCTTCACGTTGCTCTATCTCGCGGTTTCCGCCGCACTCAGCTCGACGCTGGTCGTGGTGAAGCTGCTGCACGACAAGGCAGAGATTCACACCGCCGCCGGACGGCTCACCATCGGTGTGCTGGTGCTGCAAGATCTCTTCGCCATTCTCTTCATGGCGCTGCAGCCAAGCCTGCTCGACCCTGCGATCGGCAGCATCGCGAAGTCCCTGCTCTTCGGTGTCGCGCTCGTCGCCTTTACATTCCTGATCAGCCGCTTCGTGCTCGGGCGCCTGATGGGACGAGTCGCCAAGCAGCCCGAGCTGGTCTTGCTGACTTCCATCGGGTGGTGCTTCGGCGTGGCCGCCCTGGCCCAGGTGGCGGGCCTCTCGCGCGAGATGGGCGCGCTGGTCGCGGGCATGAGCATCGCCGCGTTCCCTTATGGCCACGACGTAACGGCGAAGCTGGCGGGGATCCGCGACTTCTTCGTAACTCTCTTCTTCGTGTCGCTCGGCCTCAAGTTGCCGCTGCCGACCCTGGAGACGTTGACGCTGTCGGTGATCACGTTCGCCATCGTGCTGGCCAGCCGTCTCGTCACCATCGTGCCGGCAGCCTGGCTGGTGAGGTTCGGCTTGCGCACCGGTGCCATCGCCGCGCTCAACCTGGCCCAGGTCAGCGAGTTCTCGCTCGTGATTCTCGGACTCGGCGTCGGCTACGGCCACGTCACGCCCGCTCTGCAGAGCGCGGTGCTGGCCGCGATGCTGGTTGCGTCGGTGCTTTCCACCTACGTGATCATGTTCAATGACCAGATTGCGCGACCGCTGGTGCGAGGGCTGCAGCGGCTGTTCAAACGAGAACGGAGCGCCGGCGAAGGCGACGGCAGCCAGGGCCCCGTGCGCGACGTGATCGTGCTCGGCTGCTTTCGCGAAGGGCTGGCTCTGCTCGACGAGATCGAATCCGCCCTGCCCGACTGGAAGCCGCGCATCCTGGTCATCGACTTCAACTTGCAGCTCAAGGAGCGCGTGGAAGGTGCGGGCTTCGCCTGGGCTTACGGCGATCTTGCGCATCCCGAGACGCTGGTTCACCTGGGCCTGGAAAGGGCGAGCGTCATCCTGAGCTCGATCCCCGACACCTTCCTCAAGGGGACCAGCAACCGCCGCCTGCTGGTGCACTGCCAGCAGATCGCCCCGGCAGCGCATCTGGTCTTCACCGCCGAGGACGCCGCCGGTGCCGAGGAGCTCTTGCTGCTGGGGGCCCACGAGGTCGTCCTGCCATCACAGATCGTCGCCTCGCACATGATCACGCTGTTGCGCCCCGCCGCCCCGGTCTTTGCACCCTGAATCCCGACCCAACTGCGATCGCGAGAGCGCCTCGCCATCGCTGTCGCCCGCGCGCCGGACGCGGCATACACTGTCGCGCATGTACTTCGAGACCATTCGCCAGATGACGAAGATGCTCCGCCACATCGACAAGTGGCTGGACTCTGCGACGGCGCTCGCCGAACGCAAGAAGTTCGATCCCAACGTGCTGCTCGGCCTTCGGCTGGCACCCGACCAGTTTCCGTTCGTACGCCAGGTGCAGATCGGCTGTGACACCGCCAAGAACCTCGCTGCGAAGCTGGCAAGCAAGGAGGCGCCGTCGTACCCCGACGCCGAGCAGACCGTGCCCGAGCTCCGGGCGCGCGTCGCCAAAACCGTCGCCTACCTCGAGGGTTTCACGGCGGCCGACTTCGCCAACGCCGCCACCGCCACCATCAGCAACCCGCGCTGGGAGGGCCGCGTGATGACGGGTGCCGACTACTTCCTCGAGCACGGCACGCCGAACTTCTACTTTCACCTTTCACACGCGTACGCGATCTTGCGCCACAACGGCGTCGAGCTCGGCAAACGCGACTACCTCGGCCAGCTCACGCAGCGAATGCCCTAGTGCATTGCCGAGTCGCGCGCTGCGCGATGCGCGCGGGCCCCGGGGACGCTACGATCGGCGAAACATGAACGCCTTCGCCCTCGCCCGCGCGCGTCTGGTTCGCCTCGCCGCAAAAGCCGCGCCGGCGGTGTCCGAGGCCACGACGACCGTCGTCGCTGCGGCCGAGGTCGCCACGGAGATCGGCAAGCGCCCAAGCTGGCTCGGGCGCCTTTCGCGCGTGCGGAACAACCGCACGTTGGCCGCCGCCGGCCGCGCCGCCGCTCAGCAGGGGATCCTGCGAGCGGCGTCCGAGGCGATCAACGGCGCCGAGCAGCTGCGACAGGGCAACATCTCTCGTGCGGAGTTCACCACCCGTGTCGCCAAGACGGCTGCCAGGACAGCGGTCGAAGCGTCAGCCACGGTGGCAGCAGCTGGTGGCATCGTGCGCGCGATCCCGAGCCTCGGCCGCTTCGCCGGCGGCGTCGTTCCCATGGCGGTGGCCGGCGTCGGGATCGGTGTCGTCAAGGATGTGGCCGCGGTGATGAAGGGTCAAATGGACAAGAAGGCCCTCGCGCGATCTACCGCTCGCAGCGTCGCCTGCTGTGGCGCCTCGATCGCGGCCGCGAAGGTAGGCGGAGCCGTCGGCCTGGCGGTTGCGGGACCCATCGGTGCGGCCGTCTTCGCCGTCATCGGCGGCCTCTGCGGTCAAGT
>JANNNO010000319.1:0-13554 GCA_031398585.1 Myxococcales bacterium
GTCACCGAGGCCGACTTCGATCTCACGGTGAACGTGAACGTCAAAGGCACGTTCTTCGTCAGCCAGGCCGTCGGCAAGCAGATGATCAAGCAGGGCGGCGGCCGCATCATCAACATGGGCTCGCAGGCCGGCACGGTCGCCCTGCCAGGTGAATCGGTCTACTGCCTCACCAAGGCCGCCATCGCGCACATGACGAAGTGCCTCGCCATCGAATGGGGCAAACACAACATCACCGTCAACAACGTTGCGCCGACGTTCATCGTCACGCCAGGCACGGAATCGGCGCTGGCGGACCCCAAGATGAAGGCCGACATCCTCGAGCGCATCGCGGGCCTGCACCGCGTGGGACAGCCGATGGATGTCGCAGGCGCGGTGATTTTCCTCGCCTCGCCGGCCGCGTCGCTCATCACCGGCGACACGATCTTGATCGACGGCGGCTGGACCTCGCGCTGAGTGCGCGCCCGACCCGCGTCGAGATAGAGTCCGGCAGCGGGCGGCTCTTCGGAGTGCGCCGCGCCGCCCGGGGGAGGTTGGGGGGAGAGCCCAGTTCTCGCTAAGGAGTGAACGATGAGCGCACGCGATTCTGTCCGCGCCCCCTCTCCTGGTCTCGAAACCGATCTTGCGGCTGGCAGCGTCGGGCTGGCCGGCATCCTCATGCAAGACCATCGCGACCATCGCGCCCGCCTTCGCCATCGTCTCGACTTTCGTCTTCACGGTGGGCCTCGCCGGGCTGGCCGCTCCGGTCGCTTATCTCCTCGCCGGAGCCATCCTCCTGCCGCTGGCGGTTTCGGTGAATCAGCTGGCTCGTGCCTTTCCCTCGGCGGGCGGCTGGTACACCTGGATCGCGCGCTCGCTGCATCCCCGGGCGGGGTTTTTCGCCGGCTGGTACATGACCCTCTGGTTGCCGATTGCGCCGGTGATGGTCTTTAGCTACGTGGCGGCGACCGTGCTCAACCCCGCTACACGGGTCGTGTTCGGCTTCGATCTGCCGATCCTGTTGTGGGCGGGCGTCGGCATCGGGCTCGTCGCTTACACCGCCTACCAAGGGATCAAGGTCTCCGAGCGCGTGCTCATCATCACCGGGCTGCTCGAGCTCGGGATCATGGTGGCACTCGCCGTGAGCGGCCTGCTATCGCCGGGGCCGGGCGGCTTTTCCCTGGCGCCCTTCGATCCGCGCCAGGTGCCGTCGGGCAACGGCCTCTTCCTCGCCGTGGTCTTTTCGATCTTCGCCTACAGCGGCTGGGAAGCGGTGGCGCCGCTCGCTGAAGAGAGCAAAAACCCGCGCCGGAACGTCCCCCTCGGCTTGTTGCTTTCCGTCGTGTCGATGGTGATCTTCCTGGCCCTCACCGTTTGGGGTTACCTCGTGGGTATCGGCGTCGACCAGGTGGGTGCCATCACGTCGGCCAAGGAGTTCCCGGTCTTCGCCCTGGCGCAGAGGGTCTGGGGTGGCGCCTGGATTCTGGCGCCGCTCGCGATCTTGAACTCGGCGCTGGCCGCGACGGCCGCGTGTTTCTCCGCGGCGACCCGCACCTGGTACGGCATGGCTCGCTCGGGCAGCTTGCCCGCGGGACTCGCCAAGGTTCACCCCCGTCGCAAGACGCCCGACAACGCCATTCACCTCATGGTTGGGGTTCAGTTCGTGGGCGCCGCGCTCAACGCGATTTGGGGTCCCACCACTGTCTTTCCGACCTGGGCGATGACGCTCACGCTTGGCCTCATCGTGATGTACGTGCTCGCCAACATCGGCGTCTTTCGCCACTACTACCTGCGCACGCGCAGCGAGTTCCGTCCCGTCGTGCACCTGATCTTTCCCGTGATCTCGACGGTCGCGGTGCTGATCTTCGCCTGGAAGTCGGTCGTGCCGCTGCCGGATCCACCCGCTCGATACGGGCTCTTTCTCATCGTGGTCTATACGGCGATCGGCGCTGGCATCCTGATCTCGCTCAAGCGTAAGGGACGCGAGGATTGGCTCGAGAAGGCGGGGCTCGCGATGGAAGAGTCCGAGCGCGGTGGCGCTCCGCCGGCGGTATCTGGCGCGCAGCCGATGCGCCTCGGTTCGGGCGAGACCGATACCAAACCGCTGCGGGCGCCTTCGCCGTCCTAGCTCGCGCTGGGATTGGGGCGTCAGCGCTTGCGACGACGGGGCGGAGGCGGCGTCTCGGGGCGCGCGAAGCCGCGGCGGGGTCGCAGGCGGCGGCGCATCTCTTCGTGGTCGGCCACCACACGCCCGAGCAGCTCTTCGTAGCTTCCGAGCAACGCTGCCAGGGCCGCCAGGCGGCGCGATGAACGCGCGTCGGGCGGCAGATCGCTGGCGAGGTGATCGATCACGTCGGGCGGAACTCCTGGCACCGCCCGCAAGGCGGAGATGCCATCGGCGAACAGCCGGCCGACGGTATTGTGCGCGGCGGCTGCCAGTACGGCCGCGCGTTGCGCTTCCCGCAGGTGACGAACCGCGGAGAGGAAACGCCCCGGCGTGGGCGCAACCAAGAATGCGTCGATGGCGCCAAGAGAGGGACCGCGCTCCTCGGCGGGAACCACGGCGTACGCCGCCCGTGCATGCTGCAGCAGTGCCCCGGCCAGACGAGCGATGTCGGCGCTGACGGGCGCGGCGGGCGGAGCGGGCGCGGCGGACTCGCCAATCATCGCGAGGAGACCGCCTGGATCGGCACCAGCAAGACCTCGATGCGGCGGTTCTGACGGCGGCCGGATTCTTCGCCGTTGGATGCGCGCGGGTGAAATTCGCCGAAGCCTGCGGCCAGCACGCGCGACGGCTGCAGTCCCGCCTTCATCAAGACGCGGGCGACTTCGACCGCGCGTGCTGTCGAGAGATCCCAGTTGGAGTCGAAGCGTTTGTCGTGGATCGGGCGATCGTCGGTGTGGCCGCCGACCAGCACCATCTGCGTCGGCTCGGCTTGCAGCAGGCTCTTCAGACTTCGCCCGATCTCGGTCATGAGGTGCACACCCTCGGTGCGCACGCGATCCGAGCCCGATTCGAAGAGCACCTCGCCCTGCAAGATCACCTTGCCCTCTTCGATGTCGATGCTCCCGCGCGGGGCCAGCGCCCGCAGGCGCCGTTCGATCCGCGCCTTGTCCTCACGCAGACGCCCCAGCTCCTGATCCCGTTCGCGCAGCCGACCCAGCAGCCCCCGCTGCGCCAGCAGCGCGACGAGAATGACGACGACGAAGCCGGCCAGGACGAGCGTCAGCGCGTCGACGAACGGCGGCCAGACGTTGACGGGAAAGAGCGAGGGGCGGCGGTGTCGGCTCACGTCGATTGGGGCTCCGGCCGAAGGGATCTGCGGGCGCCTTCGTCCTCTTCGCCTTGGCCTTCGGCTTCGCTGGCGCTGTCGTTGACGTCAGCGTCGGCATTGTTGGCACGGCCGGCGTCAGCGAACGCGTCGGTATCCGCGCTTCGCGGTGCTTGAACGTCGTCGCCGTTGTCGTCGACATCCACCGCCATGGGCTCGCCTTGCGCGGGCTTCCAGGTGGTCATGTCGGGCGCTTCTTCAGCGGCGATCTCGTCGGCGGGGCGCCAAGCGTCGCCTTCGGCTGGCTCGCCACCGCTCACGGCATCCCCGCCGAGGGCAGCGAGATCATCGCCGGTGGCAGTCACGATCGCATCGTCGCTAGCCGATGCTTCGATCGTCGAGGTGGCCGCGGCCGTCAGGCTGCCCGAAGCGTCGGTGACGTCGGGGGCTGCCTCCGCGAGGGCGCGTTCGCGTCGTTTGCGCTTGCTCTTCGACTTGCTCCCGCCCTTGGTCGGTGCGGGTTCCTCTGCCTCCACGGCAAGGGCTGCGTTGTGGGTGGCTTCGCTAGCGGTCTCAGCGTCCGAGATGGCCGTGGCCGACTCCAGGGGGAAGGACGCGATCTCTTCGGTGAGGTCGACGGCCAGGATCTCCTCGCTCGCGACGTCGGCGGCCCCGATCTCATCAGAGGTGGCTTCGTCGACTGCACTGGTGGCCATCACGTCGGCCGCTTCGGAGGCTATCGCTGCGGGCTCGCTCGGCGCTTCGCCGGCTGCAGCATCGGTCACAGGCAGCGCCAACCCGTCGTCCGCCGTCGAAGCTCCCGACGCCATCTCCTGCAGCGCCATCAGTCGATCGACGCCGGCACCCACGCGCTCGAGCTCGGCGAGCAGGACCACGTTGCTATCGCTCTCGGGGCTGCGCGCCGCCATCAGCGCGACCTCGCGACCGAGGGCCGCCAGATCACTGCCGAGCTGGCGCAGCACCGGCACGACCCCTTCGGTTCCCGAGCGCAGATCCTTGGCCGCCTGCGCGAGCACGCCGCTGGCGGAGTCGAGCGCGGTCGCCCCTCCGCCCACCGCGCGATCGAAGCCGGCGAGCATCGCCTTGCCGGTCTCCTCCAGCGCGGAGGTGTGGCTCTGTCCCAGGGCCGCCATGGCCTCGTGGGTCGCCTCGAGCCGCGCGCCCGAGGCGGCGACCTCGGCAACGATCGTCTCGAGCGCCTGGCGAACCGCTTCGAGCCGCTCCGACTCGCCCGCAAAGAGGGGAGCCACATTGGTTGCGATCCGTTCGGTCAGGCTCGTGATCGCGGTCTGCATCACCTCGATGCCCCGGCGCGAGATCTCCTCGGCCGCGGCGGCGCCTTTCACGGCGATCTCGTCGGTTGCGTTGGTGGCTCGTTCGGCGGATTGCTCAGCGACGGCGGTGGCGCGGGTAGCGGCCTCTTCCGCAGCGGCGCTGGCCCGGACGGCGGCCTCTTGTGCAGCGGTGCTCGCTCGCGTCGCTGCCTGTTCGGCGGCGGCGCTGGCGCGGGTGGCCGCTTGTTCCACCACAGTGGCGGCGCGGGTCAGTCCCTCTTCCATGACCTGTGCGGCCGTCTCGGATGCCTTCGTGATCGTCGCGGCCGCGCTCGCGCTGGCGCTTTCGACCGCCCGGGCGGCGCTGGCACTCACGGCTTCGGTCGCAGCCAAGGCGCGTTCGATTGCCGATGCGGCCGCTTCACCGCTGCTGCGGGCGGCGGTACGGCTCGCTTCGGCGGCGGCGTTGGTCGCAGCCTCCGCCGAAGCCGTGACCCGTGCGATCGCCGCTTCATTGGAGGACAACGTCTCTCTCACCGCAGCCGCCGCGGCTTCCGTGGTCCGCGTGACCGCGCTTTCGAGATCGCCGCGCAGGTTGGCCAGCACGCTGCCTGCCGCCAGGCCGATTTCGCGCGCCACCGTGTCGGTGGTGGAGGTCAACGTTGCGGCGTGCTGTGTGGACGACTCTCCCAGCATCTTCGCCAGCTGGCTGCGCAGTGCTTCGAACGCGGCCGCCTGGGCGGCGATGCTCTTGCCCACCAGCTCGGCCACGCCGGCGGCGCTGCGGCCAAGGGCATCGCTCTGCTTGGTGGCGCTTTCGACCAGAGCGGTCGTCTGCTTCTTGCTGTCGTCACCGAGGCGCAGGGTGATGGTTTCGCAGAGCTTGCCGACCTGCTTTTCTACAGCTGCCGCCGCGGCCTCCAGCGCCTTGGCTGCGCGCTGACTCTCGGCGCGGCTATCGGCAGCCATTCGGCCTGCGTTCTGTTCGAGCGATCGCACGACGGCGTCACCGAAGGTCGCCTTGAGATCGGCGATCGCGGCCACGGTGCGATCCGCGCCGTCGCCAAGTGTCGGCCACAATTGCGGGATCAGCTCGTGCGCGGTGATGTCCTGCAGCCGGGCCAGCGCGAGCTCTTCGTGCAGAGCCAGATCGCCCTGCGCCAGCGCGAGCGACAACGTCGCCAAGATCGCCACGAGGCTGGCGCCGAAGGTCACGTGAAGTCCGGCCAGCGGCGCCGCCAGCAGCGCAAGGCCACCCGAGCCACTGTCGGAGAGGAGGGGGGAGACCTTGCCCAGCGTCTCCATCAGCCCCGCGAACGTCCCCACCAGACCGATGAGCACGGTGGTGGCCACCAGGTAGCGGCCGATGTACGCGCGGCCCGCCTCTTCAGCGGTGCTGCTGTCGGCGAGCGCGTCGGGATCGGGCCGCGCGCCCGAGGCCGCAATCGCCGAGAGTCGTTCCACCCGTTGCCGATAAAGCTCACCTTCTGGCGGGCGTGCCCGCAGCCCAGCGAGCTCGCGCCCGATGCGACGCCGCGCCTGCGCCAAGCTGTAGAGCCCCGCGACCAGCGTTCCCAGCAGAGCCAGCACCGCGAGCACACCGACAGTGATCTGGTGGGCAACGTATGCGAACAGCGCCTGCACCGATGCAACCGCCGCAACAAGGGCGATGGCGCCCGCCAAGATCCAACGCAATCGAGTCATGACCACTCCCGGGCTGCTTCGGCCAGTGCACGCGCGAGATCGATGAACGGACGGCCTTCGGGCAGAAGCTCGGGGTCGTCGGATCGCACGCGCAAACGGATGAGAGACGAAAGCCGACGCTCGGCAAGGCCAGTGAGGCCACAGGCCGAATCGAGCGCCAGCAGACATTCGAAAGCGACAGCCCGCACGGCGGGGTGGGGCGCATGCGCTGCGCGGTGAAGCGCGCGTCGGGTCTCCGCAATGCTGGCCGCCAGCGGAGGATCGACCACGACCAGGTCGTCGGCCTGTTCCCAGGCCTTGCGCGCGTTGGCGATGGCGGGGCCAAAGTGTTTGTCGAGCTGCTTCGAGAGCGACCGCAGACACGACGCCACCAGCGTGCGCAGGCGAGCAATCTCGGCGCGCAGAGCGGGCGTGATCGGCGTCGGGGGGGGCTGCGCGGGCGCCGCGGCCGGGGTCGGCTGCGCCGTCGCTGCAGCGTCGGCGGGGGCTTCGGGTTTCGCCGGAAGACGCGTCAGCGGGAGGCTCACCTTCGGCCCGGGTAACGAGGCAGCGGTGTGCAGCAGCTGCTGTAGATGAGGGTGGCGAATGACAGGGGCACCATAGGAGCCCCCGTTCCGAGCTGTCAACCGCGGCGGGCCCGCGCTGGGCGGTCGGCTTGACGCGAAATTGCAGAGTTCTGAGGTACAACAGTCGAATGATCGTGATCGCCGGGGCGGGCATCGGGGGATTGGCGCTCGGCTGCGCTCTGCGGCGCGCGGGGCGACCCTTCGTGATCCTGGAACGGGCGTCGGCTCTGGCACCGGTCGGCGCCGGCATCACGCTGTCGTCGAACGCGCTCGAGGCGCTCGATCGCATCGGCCTCGGTGACCGTGTACGCGCCGCGGGTCGGGAAGCAACCGATGCCGCCATCTGCGATCGCCGCGGACGGGTGCTGCTGCGTTTGGCGGGCAAGACGCGCGTGCCGATCGGCGCGCCGACGCCTCGCCACGTCCTCGGGCCGACTCTCGCCTTTGCACGCGCCGATCTGCAGGCGGTTTTGCTTGCCGACGTGCAGCCCTTCGTCGTCACCGGACAGGAGGTCTCGCACTTCGCGTCCAGCGGAGACGGCATCACGGTCAGCTCGGTCGGCGGCAAGAGCTTCAGCGGCGATCTGCTGGTCGGCGCCGACGGGTTGCGATCGGCGGTGCGGCGGCTCTGTCGCGGCGATGAACCGCTTCGCTACGCTGGCTACACCTGCTGGCGCGCGCTGCTCGACGACGTCGATCTGCCAAAGCCTCTTCGTTTCACCGAGAGCTGGGGGCCCGGCACGCGCTTTGGCATCGTGCCGCTTGGACCCCGGCGCGTCTACTGGTTCGCGGTCGCGGATGCACCCGCGGGCGAGCGCGACGAAGCGGATCCACGTCCCGCCTTGCGTGCGCGATTCGCTGCGTGGCACGCACCGGTCGAACGTCTGATCGAGGCGACGCCGGCCGACGCCATCTTGCGCACCGACATCTACGATCGGCCTCCTATCGATCGATGGGTGCAGGATCGTGTTGCGCTGCTGGGAGACGCCGCTCACCCGATGACGCCCAACCTGGGACAAGGCGGCGGTCAGGCGATCGAGGATGCCGTCGTGCTGGCCGCAGCGCTCGTGCGCGAGCCGACGCTCGAGGGCGCCCTCGCGGCCTATGAGCGACAGCGGCTGGCCCGCGCCAACGCCTTCGTCACAGGGTCGCTGCGCATGGGGCAGATCGCTCATCTGCGTGGCCGTCCTTTGCGCTGGTTGCGCGATCGAGCGCTCGGGCTGGTGCCGACGAAACTGGCCGAGCGCCGCATGGCGCGCCAACTTCACTTCGAAGGGTGAAGTCATGACGTTCTATCGTGTGCGTGGATCGGCGGTCGTGGGACGCCTGGCGGTGATGGTGGCCGGGCTGGGGCTGATGGCGGCCTGTGGTCGCGCGACCGCGCGGGAGCTCGCCTCGGCGCGAGAGACGTCGGTGCCCGGATCGGCGGACGCCGGGGCTGGTGGCCGCGGCGAAAAGGCCAAGCGCCCGGGGAAAGCGCCCGCGGCGACCTGCCAGCGCGATGCCGACTGCCGCCTCTTTTCCGATACCTGCACCGGTTGCGATTGCCGGGCCATCCCGACTTCGGCCGAGGCTCCGCTGTGCTCGGGACCGGGGGTGCGCTGCTTCGCCGATCCCTGCGAAAAACACAAAGCCGTCTGCCGGGCTGGTCGTTGCAGCACGGTGGCCGCCGCGGTCCCGCCCAAGCGCCCGCCCTACGACCCGTGTCGCGGCAAGGACTGCGGCGCCGCCTGCCGCCAGTGCGCACCCGACGATCGCGACTGCGTCGAGACCATGGTCGTCAAGACCTGCAACGCTGCCGGTCGCTGCACCCCGTTGCCCCCCGGCTGTCCGGAGAAGTAGGCGCCGCCGGGCGTCCTATCGCAACGGCGCCGCAGCAAGAGGCCTTTTTCCCGGCCGGAGATCTTTTTCCCGCCGCCTCCGTTCCACACCGCACGGAGGTCACCATGTCACTGCCCAGGCTCGCCGCATTCGCAATGCCCCTGTCTCCTCGTCTCGTCCGCCGCCGCCCCTCGCGTCTCCCTTCGCGCCGTCTTGCGCTGGCGGCCACGGCGCTGCTGCTGGCTTGTGCGGCGCCCGGGCCAGCGCAAGCCCGCCCACCGGGTGCGCGCGACTGGGACATCGAGGTGATGGTCGATGGCGCCCCGGCCCCGCGGTTCGCTCATGCGGGCGAACGCTACGTGCTCGGTCAGGCCGGCGATCGCTACACGCTGCGTGTGCGCAACTTCACCGGCCGCCGCGTGGTGGCCGTGGTCAGCATCGACGGGCGCGACGTTCTCGACGGCAAGACAGCTGACGTGCGTGGCCGCGGCGGCTACGTGATCCCAGCCTATGGTCACGCCGACGTCGACGGGTGGCGCCTCTCGCAGCACGAAGCGGCGGCTTTTCGTTTTTCGAGCGTGAGTGATTCGTACGCGGCTCGCACCGGCAGCGCACGCAACGTCGGTGTCATCGGCGTGGCGATCTTTCCCGAACGCTGGGTGCCGCCCGCCAGGCCGAACGCGATCGAGTCGCACCGTCGTTCGCGTGCCGAGGAAGCTCAGGGTGTCGGCGCGCGGGACCATGAAGCCGCGGCCGATGCCACCGCCGATGGCACTGCGGCCAAGGCGAAGTCATGGGGGCCTCCGGCCGCGGCAGCTCCTGCGGCCCCGGCAGAGTCGGCCTCGGAATCGACAAGGGGGCCGGCACCTCAGCGACGTCACGGTCCTTCTGCCCGGCCGGGCCTGGGAACCGAATTCGGCGAAGCGCTTGCGTCGTCGGTGACCACGGTCCCCTTCGTGCGCGAAGATGCCCACCGACCCGCGGCCGTGCTCATGATTCGCTACAACGATCGGCCCGGCCTGATCGCCCTCGGCATCGACGTGGATGGTCCGGCGTTCGTGACGGCTGACGAGCTCGCCCGCCGCCAGGCCGCCAACCCCTTCCCGGCGACCGACCGTCGTTGGGCCTCGCCCCCGCCCGGGTGGAGGCGTTAAGATAAAGGCTCCCCGTCGCCGTGCATGGACGCGCTGACGGGGGCGAGGCGGAGCCAACGGTGAGCGGGACTTGACGGACGAGGCACTTATGGCGGCCTTTCAACGAGGAGACGCGGCCGCGTTCTCCACGCTGGTGGAGCGCCATGAAAAACCGCTCTGGAATTTCCTGCGGAGATTCGTCGGCAATCCCACGGTGGCGGAGGACCTCATGCAAGAGGTCCTCTTGCGGGTTCTACGCAATGCCGGGGACTGGCAGCCGGCGGCCAAATTCACCACCTGGCTCTACGCCATCGCGCGCAACCTCTGCATCGATCACGCGCGACGCATGGTCCACCGCAACGCCAGCTCGCTCGACGGTAGCGTCGGCAGCAACGGTGACGGGCAGAGTGTTCGCCGCATCGATCTCGTGCCCGGCCCCGACCGGGGCGGCGAAGCGCGTGTGGTCGACAAGGAGACCGCGGCCCTCATCGAAGCGGCGATGCAACGGCTACCCGACGAACAGCGCGAAGTGTTCCTCATGCGAGAAGTGATGGAGATGCCGTTTGCCGAGATCGCCGAGGCGGTCGGCGTGAGCTTGCCGACAGTGAAGAGTCGAATGCGTTATGCGCTCGAGCGTCTGCGAGAAGCCCTGCAGGATCTGCACGAGCCGGCGCGGCCAGCCGAATCCGCCGGCGTGGTTCACCCGCTGGAGGTGCCATGACCTGCAGCGAAGCCGACGACCTGGTGGTCGACTATCTGTACGACGAGCTCGACGAGGCGGGGCGCCGTTCGTTCGCGGCGCACCTGCAAGGCTGCGAGGCGTGCCGGCAGAAAGTCGCGGGGTCGGGCCTGGCGTTGGCGCGCACCCGGCAAGTCATTGCCGAGAGCAACGAATCGCCTCCGGCTCGGGTCAGGGCTGGCATCGCTTCGTTGACCACCTTGGCGGCGCGGGGGCCGCAGCGGGTGCCGACCATCGGAGCGCCCGTCATTCCCGAGGACGCCGGCGGCATCTGGCGAATCCTGCGCAAGCCGTGGTTCTTTCCCGCGTTCGCCGCCGCGGGGGTGATCGGTCTGTTCTTCATGGCCCGCGAAGCCATCTTGGAGCCGAAGAGCTTGCGCGAGGCTGGAGGGGCCGAGCCGCCTGGCGCGACGGCGGAGGCGACGAGCAGCACCGAGGAGCGGGCGACGCCGCCCACCACGGGCACGGGCGACAGGGAGACGCTCGTCGGAGGGGCGGAGGCGGACCGTGCAGCGGCCGCGGCCAAAGGGAGCGCACCGGCCGTTGCCGAAAAGCATTTCCGCCAGACCGCTCTGACCGACGAGGCGCCGGCGGTGACGTCCGCGGAGTCGGCCTCGGGGGCCCGGCCCGCCGAATCGCCAGCGGTGGCGCCCGCGAAGGCCGCCCCGGCGGCTGGTACCGACGAAGCGCCCGCGGTCGGTCGAGAAGGCTACGCGGTGGCTCCCTCGGCGGCGTCTTCGGGCCAGCCGGCGAGCGATCTCGGTCTGGGTGGTCTCACCGGGGGCGGGGCTGGGCCGGCCACTGGATCAGCCGGTCGCGACGGGCTCTCCGGCCTGGGCGCGGGATCTCAGGCCGTGCTGCGCAAGCGTCGCGAGCAGGCCAAGACCACTGTGGCGCAGCCCGTGTCCAACGATTCGCGGAGCCGCGCGGTCTACCCGCCGCCGAGCCGAGCCGAGTCGGCTCGTTCCGCCCGGGAGCCGATGGTCGCGATGCCCAACTCTGCGCCCCCCGAGGCGGAACCGGCGCGCGCCCGCGAGATGGCGCGGCCGAACCAGGGTGGCCCGGTGGCGGGAGTCGGTCGCGCCGCGACGGCACCGGGAAATGTCGAGCTGGTGCGGCGGCCGTCGCCCCAGGCGGTCGGCCTCGCCGAGACAGGCGGCGCACTGGGAGCCATGCCGACCGGAGCTTCCGCTGCCTCGTCGACCGCGCCCGCATCGGCACCGCCACCGCCCGCCGCTCCTGCGGCCGCCGACACCATCGGCACGCCTCGACGATCGACGCCACCGTCGCGGGAATCTCTCGTCGAGCTTGGCGCCAACCTGCTTCGCCAGGGGCGCCTGCCCGAGGCGGCGGCGGTCTATCGCTCGCTCATCGCGCGGTTCCCCAAGGACGCGGAAGTGAAGTCCTGGAAAGCGCAGCTGGAAAAGACCGAAGCGCCGGTCGCGCGTTGACGGTCGGTGTCGGCGCGCATCGTTCGGTGCCGACGAACGAGCTTCGGGTCCGTCAGCGCTGTACACCCGCGCGGCGCGGCTGCACGAGAAGCAGGTCCGGCACGGCATAGCCCCCCGGAACTTCCAGCTCCCACGACCCCGCCTTCGCAGAAAGCTGCGTCGATGGCCCACCGTCGAGAAGCACGGCGTCCCGATATCCCAGCGCGGCCAAGGCCGTACCCAGATCGCGTGCCAGGGTGAAGCCACGTGTGATGACGAAGGTGATCTGGCCCGGATCGTCACCAATCGCGATCGCCGTCCGGCGCGAGGCTTGCGGCTTGAGCCCCGGCACCACGCCACCGATCAGCACCCGCGGCCCCACCTGGATCGCCGCCGTGATCGCGGCATCGGCCACCCACTGCCGCCCGTGCACGATGCGCGCGCGCTGATCACGAATCTCGAGCACGCCCCAATCCACGCGGGGTCGGAGCCCGAGGCGCGTCTTGCCGGCGGAAATTCGCAGTCCGAGCGACCGCCCATCGGTGTCGAAGAAGCCGCCGTTCACGGCGATGGCGGCTCTCGCTTGCAAGCGCAACGCACGGGCCGTGAGCGGCCGGGACGGCCCGGGCAGCACCACATCGACGACGTGATGGTCGAGATCGACCCGTATCAAATCGGCATCCAGCTCGGTCAAGGTCCGGTGAGCGAGTCCGTCCCCGATCGACGTCCACCCGTCGCCCGCCGCCGCCATCATCACGAGCCAGAGCCACCACATCACGCGGAAGGATAGCGCGCGGTCGGGCCGCGTGGCTCAGAACCAGTTGTAGTTGAAGCTGATGCTCACGCGGTCGGCGGCGATCGTCGAGGGGCGTACCTCGTGGCGCAGCCAGCTCTCCCAGAGCAAGACCTGGCCCGCGGTGACGTCGTAGGTGATCTGCGCTTGGTTCTCGGCGCGACAGCCCGCGCGTTTGGGAGGCGCCGCCATGAAGCGCGACAGGCGAGGATCCTCGAAGCGGATGCGTGACGAGCCGCGTGGGGTCTTGACGTAGTAAGTGCCGCTGATGGTGGCCACCGGATGCAGGTGCAACGTATGGACCGCGTAGCGTGGCATCACGTTGACCCAGCAGTCGGTCATCTCGAGGCGCCCCGGCGGCAGGTCGACCTCGAGGTGGCGGGCGAAATTGCGCACGTGACGGTCGAGATGGCGGCGCAGGTCGGTGAAGGTGGAATGCGTCTGGTGCAGGCGATTCCACGAACCGTAGCTGGTGTAGCCCTCGGGATAGTTCTTGGCCGACCACTTGTGCCCAGCCAGGTCGCGTTCGCGCAGCTTTTGGCATTCGCCGAGCAACGTGCGGTTGAGGGCGGCGACGCCGGTGCGGGTGACAGGCGCTTCGTAGATGAAGGTCGGAAACCAGGCCTTGACCGAAGACACTCAGCCTCCTTGTGCTGCCAGCGCGCGTTCCACGAGATCCGGGGCCACCTTGGCGGCGGGCAGGCGGCGACGTTTGCCATCCCGGGGGAACCACGACCGGACGTCGGGTTCGAAGCCGATGCCATGCATGACTTGAGCCGCGCACGTTCCTTCGTCAATAAATAACACAACCAGGGGAGCTCTGTT
>JANNNO010000387.1:0-3894 GCA_031398585.1 Myxococcales bacterium
GGCCGGGACATCCAGCACCAGCAAGACACTGACGTTCAACGTCGCCTCACGCCGGCGAACCGTCTGGTACGACGTTCAAGACGGCCTCGAGCATCACGTGCGCGGCGTGACCCTTCCTGACCTCTTGCTGGCCGCACGCGCGCCCAAGGCGGTCGATGCGGTGGTCTTCGACTTCGCCGACGGAATGAAGATCCCCGTCCATCTAAGCGATCCTGATGAGGTCAAGGCGATCTTCATCGCGCTCGAGCACGGCGATCCCATGGACGTCTACGGCCGCCAGTATCTGCTCCACAACCGCGGCGCGCTTCCCTGTCCCAAGGTGGTGTACGGCCGCGAGCCCAAGGACTACAGCATTTGGCTCTTCCCGACCAAACTCACCCGCATTCGCCTCGTGACGTGGAAGGTGTTCGAGGCCAACCTTGCCCAGCCGACCCGGCGATTCCCCGACCGGACGGGCTGGCCGATCTATTTGCAGCACTGCCAGCCCTGTCACGGACTTGGGGGGCAAGGCGCTCGTCGGGGCGCGGATTTTCTCGGGGACCTGGACGCTTACCGGCGCGTGCCGCCCATGGCCGTCACGGATCTTAGCCAACATCCTAGCCTGCACGAGAAGGTGAAGGGGTTTGCCGAGGGCGCGATGCCGGTGCTCAACCATGTGTCCAATCAAGAGATCGCCACGCTTTGGCGCTGGCTGCACAGCATTCACAAGAGCGCCACGAAATGAGGTCGCAAGAACGAAGGACCGGGCGCGCTGCAAGCGGAGTGCTGTTGCTCATCGCCATCGGTTCGGTCGCGGCTGCGTTCGCCGCGCCCAAGCCGACGCCGCCTACCGAGCCTTGGGACGTGGTCTGGATGATCGATCCGCCTGACGGCGATCCCGCGCGGGCTGCGCCGGCACCGACCGAGCCGATGCGCGTGCTGGGTGATGCGCTCTATGAATCCCACTGCAGCGCTTGCCACGGCGCCAAGGGAGATGGCCGCTCGCCGCTGACGTCGAAGTTGCGTCCCGCGCCGACCGACTTCACCCGGGGCGTTTACAAGCTTCGTTCGACGCCGAGTGGTTCGCTGCCCACCGATCGCGATCTGTTCCGCACCCTCACCCGCGGGTTGCACGGCACGACGATGCGCCCTTGGCGCCGTCTCACGGAGATCGAGCGATGGGCGCTGGTCCAGAAGCTGAAGTCGTTCTCGCCGCGCTTTGGCCGCGAGCGACCCGCCGCCCCCGTCGCGGTGCCTGAGGCGCCGCGCGAGACCATCGAGCTTGAAGATCGCGGAGCCAGGCTCTATCGGAGGCTGGGCTGCGCCTCGTGCCACGGCGAGGCGGGTGAGGTCAACGACGCCGCTCGCCAGGTGTTCCGCCGCGATCCAACCCGGAAGCAGGTTCGCATTCGAGATTTCACCCGCGGACGCTTCATTCGCGGCATCGAGATGGAGGACATCTTCGTCACCCTGCGGGTGGGGGTCGCCGGCACGCCGATGGGGCCTTACGACGCTCTCGACAACGACGATCTGTGGGCCCTGGCCGCCCACGTGCGGGTCCTCTTGCGCGACCGGCCCTACCAGGAGCTGCCGCCCGCGCGATCCGCGGCTCCCCCGCCCTGACGGCGGCGGCTCAGGGCGAGAGCCTTGCGCCGAGCCTCATCGAGCCGGCGCGGCCAGACGATCGAGCAGCGCCCGAAGGGCGTCGACGGTGGTGAGAACACCCACGACGTGCTCGCCGTCGATGGCCACCGCGGAGCCGAGCTTGCGTTCCACCATCGTCTCGACGACGTCGGCGAGGGCGGCGTCGGGGTTCGCCGTCAGGATGTCCTGAGACATGGCCTCCTCCGCGCGCACCTCCGTCGGGTCAGTCCCCGGCAGCGACTCGACCAGCAGGACGTCTCGCTCGGACAGCAGGCCGACGAGTTTGCCGCCGTCGAGGACCGGGAGGTGACGAATCCCGTGGTCGTGCATCATCCGCTGCGCCACGATGAGCGGCTGCTGGTGGCCGATGGTGTGCGGCGTCGGCGTCATGTAGTTGCGGAGCTGGGGGAATTGGTGGAAATGCTTTTGAGCTTCCATAGGGGCACAGCTCAGCAAGGGGGACGCCAACGCGAAGGGGGCCACGCCGCGCAGGATCGCGCCGACGTGCGCATTCGTTGCGCCGAAGGGGCGGGGGGGGCGCAGGAATTACGCGATCCCGATCCACAGCTCGGCCAGGGCTCCTGCCCCATAAGCCGCGCTGGCCGCAGCCGCGCCGATCGCGAGCATCTCGGCCGCGCTGGCGACGAGGCTCTTGTTTACGAAGGGCGCGCGCACGGCGCCGGCGGCACCAAGAGTCACGAAGGCCACGATCCCTGCGGTGGGGAGCGCAGGGATCCGCGAGACTTGGGCCAAGGCGTAGCCGAATAGGGGCAAGCATCCGACGATCGCGAAAGAGGCCGCGGTCGCGAGGCCATGCCGCCAGGGCGCCTCCTCATCGATCGGGCGGCGCGCCTGCTGGAGCTCGGACTTGAGTGCAAGGTAGTTGCTCGCGCCCATCGAGAGTCCGTCGGCGACGAGATTCGCGACGCCGAGGATGATGGCGACGCGCGGTTCAAGGTTGGCCCCTGCCGCGCCCGCGACCACGGCGAGGGTCGTGACCACGCCATCGAGCGCGCCATAAACGACGTCTCTCAGGTAGTGGCCGAAGCCGGCGAGCGGGCGACCCGGATGGGGGAATTGTGAGGACATGCGCGGCGTGAGGCGTTGCAGAGCCCGTGCCGCTCGCAAGACCGCGCGGCCCAGAGAGTCGCATGAGCCATGGCGCCGCCCAGCAGCTAGATTCAGGGAGCCATGGCCCCCTCCGAATCGCACCCGGCCACGCCCCTCGAGCCCGTCAACGATCCGCTTTCACCGCGCGGGGCCTCCCTCGATTCGATCTTCGCGCCTCGCAGCGTGGCGGTCATCGGCGCGACCGAGAAGGAGGGGAGCGTCGGGCGGACGCTGCTCTGGAATCTCATGAGCCATCCCTTCGGCGGGGCGGTCTATCCCGTGAACCCTCATCGCGCGTCGGTCCTTGGCATCAAGGCCTACGCGAGCTTGGCAGACGTGCCTGACGCCGTGGACCTGGCGGTCGTCGTGACGCCGGCGCCGACGGTGCCCGAGGTCATGCGCGCGTGCGTCGCCAAGGGGGTGCGCGGGGTCATCGTCATCTCGGCGGGGTTCAAGGAGGCGGGGCCGCAAGGCGTAGAGCTCGAGCGGCAGGTGCGGGCCGAGATCCTTCGCGGTGGCATGCGGTTGGTGGGGCCGAACTGCCTGGGCGTCATGAATCCGCGCAGTGGCCTCAACGCCACCTTTGCTTCGGGCATGGCCCGTCCGGGGAACGTCGCCTTCATGAGCCAGAGCGGTGCCCTCTGTACCGCCGTGCTCGACTGGAGTCTGCGCGAACAGGTCGGCTTCAGCGCGTTCGCGTCCATCGGATCGATGCTCGACGTCGGTTGGGGGGATCTCATCGAGCACCTCGGACGCGATCCCCACACCCACAGCATCATCCTTTACATGGAGACGATCGGCGATGCGCGGGCCTTCCTGTCGGCCGCGCGCGAGGTGGCGCTCAGCAAGCCGATCATCGTGATCAAACCGGGGCGCACCGAGGCGGGTGCCAAGGCCGCCGCCTCCCACACTGGCTCGCTCACCGGCAGCGATGAGGTGCTGGATGCGGCCTTCCGTCGCTGTGGCGTCATCCGGGTCAACACGATCGCCGAGCTCTTCCACATGGCCGAGGTGCTGGGCAAGCAGCCCCGGCCCGCGGGCCCGCGGCTCTCCATCCTGACCAACGCGGGCGGGCCAGCCGTGCTCGCCACGGACGCGCTCTTGCTCGGTGGAGGCCAGCTGGCCGCATTGGGCGCCGAGACGAAAGCGCGGCTCGATCAG
>JANNNO010000395.1:0-19773 GCA_031398585.1 Myxococcales bacterium
CCGGCGACCAAGGGTGACCAGCAGGCGTTGGTGGTGCGCTGGCGTGACATTCAGGCACGCATACCGAATGCCTTCCTCGTGCTTTCCGGCGCCGTGGTGGATCAGGAGTTCCTTTTGGAGCTGCGTCAGCTTGCGTCCGCGGCCGGTGTTGCTGATCGAGTGCTCGTCATCGGCGACCCTTTCGACCTCCTCGAAGACGCGCGACTCGCGTTGATGTCAGCTGCCGATGTCTTCATTCACGTCAGTACAGGCGTCGAAGAGACTTCCCCGCTGGTGGTTCACGAGGCAATGGCGCATGGATTGCCGGTCATCGCAGCGTCTTGGGCCGGCGTGCCCGAGGTCGTGAAGGCCGGCGAGACAGGGTTCCTCTTGGAAACCAAGAGTGCTCCGATTCCGGCCTTCCTGGTCGAGAGTCTATTCGGCCAGTCCGGCGTGATGCACGCAATGGGGGCGAGCCGACGCGTGGCCGTAGACTACCGGCCTCTTGTCGAAGCAGCCGAGGTGTTGGCGGATTCGGGGAGGCGAGGGCAGTTCGCCGCGGCTGCTCGTCGTAGTGCCGAGGTCAACGACCTCGTGTCGATCGCGCAACGTCATGCGCGGTTCGTTTCGGAAGTCAGCATCGACGCTGAAAATGCGTGGTCTACGAGCGAGGTCGAAAGCCGCCCCCTGGTCGACCTTAACGAGGTCATCAGGAGTCAGGCAACAGACGCGATCGATTTCGCAAGACTTGTTCGGCTCCGTGATCCTGAGCGTGCGGCTCTTCTCACCTCTGGCTGGCAACCCGAGACGAAGGAATCGGTCGACGAGGTTCTCCGCGCCTTCGCAACAGTTGAGTGTTGTCTGTTGAGCGACCTCGCGAAACGGGTCGCAAAGAGTCGCGACACGAGCAGCGGCTCTCCGCTGAAGGGCGACGCACTCATCGCCGGTTCGGCCCGCCTGCTCGTTCGCATGCTGAACTACGGTCTCCTCGAGTTCGAGTAGGCTGCCCCCCCAACAACCCATGGACTCCAAAATCGCCGACTTCCTGATTCACCTTGCCGACCAGCCCTTCGATGCGGAACAGCCGGAGTTGGACGAAGCAGCCGGCCGCGCGGGACTGGACGAGGCCCAGCGTTGCCTGTTACGCGGCAGAAGAGCCAGCGAGATTCAGCGGGTCATGGAGCGGGGGCGTTCGGCCGCCGAGGTCGCGACGCCGAAAGCCGTTGGGCAACGCTCGAGTCGTGGCAAAGGCGAGCTCGTCATCGTGGGTACGGGGATCAAGGGTGTTCACGACATCGGCCGGGAGACCGCGGCCCTGATTCGAGACGCCGACAAGGTTCTCTACGTCGTTGCGGATCCCGTCTGTCGGCGTTGGATCTGCGGCCTCAATCAGACGGCCGAAGATCTGGCGTCCCTGTACACCGCTGATCTTCCTCGCTTGCATACGTACCGCCTAATGAGCGAGCGAATCTTGACCCACGTTAGGGACGGCAAGCGCGTTTGTGCCGTCTTCTATGGTCATCCCGGAGTGTTCGTGAAGCCATCGCATCTGGCTTTGCGAACCGCCCGCCGCGAAGGATATCGAGCCGCCATGCGCCCTGCCGTCTCGGCTCTCGATTGCCTATTCGCAGATCTCGACGTCGACCCTTCGACCCACAGCTGCCAAATCTTCGGAGCCACGGACCTGCTCATTCACGGCCGCGTCATCGATTCGACGGCGTCCGTCGTGATCTACCAGGCCGCCTGCGTGGGCGATTCTGGCTACTACGGTGGTGGTTTCGACCTGAGGAACGTCCCCGTGTTGACCGAGTACCTTCTCCGCTCATACCAGCCCCAGCACGACGTCTTCCTCTATGAAGCCGCTCAAATTGCCGTCTGCAATCCCAGGGTGGAAAGGATCCCTTTGGAAAATCTGCCATCTACGAAGATGTCTGGCGCTACGACCCTGTATTTGCCGCCCGCCCGGAGGGCAGCTGTCGATATGGCGATGGTGCAGCGGCTGCAAAAGTCAGCGAGTCGCTCCAAGTCGTGATAGGAGCTGCGTCGGGCCAAGGACGACGACGACCATGGAGATGCAATGAGCGCAAATCGGATCGGCGGCTCACAGCCGCCTTCGTACAGTCCCGATATCGACGAAGCCGATGCATCTCATTCGCCTCGACCATCTGAATCGGTTTCTCATCCCACGACGCCGGCCGGTGACGGCGTCGACCTGGGACCGAGCTATGCGCCGTTGTTCAACGATGGCGATGGCGTAGAGACAGCGCGAGTTGACTCGCCAATCATTGACGATGAATCGCCGCCGAGTGGTTCGACCGGAAATACCTCTTCCGCCCCCATCATTGACGACACCGACGGGCCGATCGTCGACAATGTGCCGATCATCGACGATACCCAGGGGCCGATCGTCGACAATGTGCCGATCATCGACGATGACGACGATCTCCCGAAGGACGAAAGCGACAAGAAGGATCCGCCGCCGACCAAGGCAGGGCGCGCGCCGATTCTGGACTGATGCCGCGAAGAGATGGCCGACGTTTCTTCACGGCTTCTCCGTCAGCGTGACGTCAATGGCGACGCTGTCAGTGGGGTGGGGTACAGCGGCGGGGGCGGGTGAGAGCGGTCGTCGGGGCGGACGTCGACGTCGGTGAGGATGATGCTCGGGGTGATGATCGTCGCAGGCGCACCACCGTCGGCGGGTGGGCGCTGTCCCAGATAGTTGTAGATATGCGGCACTCGTCCCATCGCGACGATGTCTTTGAGCGATCGGGGGGCGAGGTTCGTGAACGTGAGACCGCGGACGGCTTCGCGTCGGCCAGGGGCCGTCAATTGCTCGATGGCGAGGGGGCGTGGATCGGTTCCGAGGGAAAGCGAGCGAACGACGTAGACGGGCATCGCCTTGTTGGACTCTCGCAGGGCTCGTCGTTCGAGCGCGGCATCCGGCAACGCGGCTCTTCCGGCCGAGGCCACCAGCACGCCGGGGGCCCCTCGAACCGCACCTGCGACGATGCCGCCTCGACCGTGTCCGTTGGTCCGTTAGAGCTTCCGGCTCGGAGTGCGTGACATGTAGAGTCCCGTAAGATCGCCCCGCGTGTTTGATTTCTCTCGTGATGAGGGGTCGGCCTCTTCGTCTGCGGCGTAGGCACCGAAGTCGCCTCGGCGGACAGCCGGGGCCGCGCGGGGATCGTCAACAGCCGTGAAAAAATGAGGCGCAACCTTCTGTCCCAGCTTGTCTGCGAACGCTCCCGCGCCAGCACGGGTTGCCGGATCGTCGTTGCGACCTCGGATGGTTCTGGCCGGAGGCGTTGCAGAAAGCTCCTTGGCAAGAATTTGTCGCATCAGCTGGCCCGCTGCCCGTCCCTCGAAGATCACGACGGCCGTGCCGGATTCTGGAACGCGGGCGCGGGTCGTTGCTACCAGCTGTTTGGCCATCGCGCGCACAGCGGCCTGCATGGTTGCCATGGGAGGCAGGGACGTTGGCCCCGCGCCATCGAATGCGATCACGTTCTGGGAAGGTCGCCCATCCGTCGACTGCGCCGATGCGGTTACGAAGATCTCGACGTAGGCACGGCGTTCGTCCTTCCAGCTGCCCTCATTGCTCAGCACCCGGTCGCGTACGCGGTGGTGCAGCGCCTGGACGTTTGAACCTGTCAGGGTCGAGAACGCTCGCAGCTCGACCGATAGTGTCTTGGCGATCGCGGCCAACCGGATGGAGTCCGTCGGCTCGGACCAGCCTTTGCCCACGGATACTGTCGTGGTTGCCGGGGCGGGCGACCAGCTTGATGGCGACGCTCGTGAGGATTCCGGCGACGCCGAGGCGGACTCCGACGGGGTCGCCGGTTGGCCTGCCTCGACGGAACGCTTCTTGGTGAGTAGCCTTGTGGCTCTTCGAAACGACTCGTCGGTGAGTGACCAGAGGGCAAGACGGAGAGCGGTGGGATCGTCTTCCATGCTGATACGGCGGGGGGCTCCGATCGCTGCAGGCCCAAGGTCGGGGTCGACGAAGTTGCCGCTGTCCACGCCCTCGTTGGCCACTCGGACGTCGACGCGTAGAGATCGATGGGCGTCGGAGTCGACGGTGGTCACAGCACCAAAGTTTGCCGACGCGTAGGCAAACTCGGCATCCGTCACGGTGTACTGCACGTGCTGGGGGACCGCTCCATCCGCCGCCTTGAGGCCGCTCATGGAGCGGGCGATCTCTCTGGCCATGGCCTGGCGAACGGCGGCATCGCCGCTCTCTGGAATTCCGGGAGTGTCTTTCGGTTCCGGACGTGTGAGCACCGGTGGACGGGTTTGGATTGCGCGCACGCGCTCCAGCTCCACCTGTCGGATCAGCAAACTTGGGCTGATGGTTGCGTGATTGACGGGTCCGGAACCGGAGCCACAGACGGCATTGAAGGCCTTGTAGTCGTCGCCTGCGGCCATGATCTTGGAGAGCAGCGTCAGCGGCGTGCCGACGAGGTTGACGCCGCGGATCCGTTCATCCGATCGGCCGTCGGTGTAAACGCGAAAGACTTGTGTCGGACGCACGGTTACCGATTGGCTGCCGCCGCCTGCGGCCGTGTGAGTCGACCCACTTTGGATGTCTGCTACGAAGATTCCGTAGGACTTTCCTTGGCGAGCGGCCTCGGCGCGCAGTTCTGCGCGAAGAGCATCGTGGGGCCAGGCCAGGCTCGGCTGTGTCACGAGGTTTCCCTGGCGAGCGAACACCGGGTACCCCTCTCGTCTGCGCCCGTGGCCGTTGGATCGTGGAAAGCCGAGAACGGCGGTTCGCCCTCGGAGGACATCGCGAAAGAGGCCGCTTTCGATCAGTTTGGCGCGCTCGGCGGGGACACCCTCATCGTCGAAGCGGTAGGCACCGGCCAGGTCCACGGTGCCGAGTCCTGCCACGGTTGGATCGTCATAGACCGAGAGAAAAGAGGGCATGAGCGCCTCGCCCAGCTTTCCGTCGAAGGTCTTGCCGTAGGACTCTTCGCGGAGTTTCTCGGCCTCCAACCGGTGGCCGAGTACCTCGTGCATGAAGACGCCAGCGGCACTGCCGGCGAGCAGGGCGGGCCCGTCGAAGGTGTCACCCAGCGGTGCTCGTCGTAACTCGTCCGCCTCACGGATCACTTCGGAAACCGCGTCACCGAGTTGGGCTTCGTTCGGCAGATGGGTGGCCTCGCTTGCGAAGAAGCGGCGATTGACTTCGAGCACCTCGCCGCGGGGGCTCAACGTGCGTGCGAAAATCGTCACGTCGATCCGCACGTCTCCGGTCTGCACGCGTGACCCGTCGGAGCTTACGAACGACCGGTTGAGAGCGGTCGCCTGCAGGTCGACCAGGGTGTGGAATAGCTGGGGCGCCTCGCGAAGGCGTGCGGAGGCCGAGCGCAGAAGCTGACGCCAGACGGCGCGATCCACTCCGAGTGAGACCGGCGCCTCCAGATGGACGTGAGGTGACTCTGCGGTGAATTGCCCCGTGCCGGACTTCTCCTCACTCTGCCTTCGGGCGACCAGCTCTCGGTAGCGCGTTGCCGCTTCGTGATAGCGAGCCAGAGTCGCCGACCAGGCCTCGGCGCGCATCGCCGCGGGCTCATCGTCAAGCGGGAGTCGATTCAGGTCGCGCGCGGCCCGCGCACCGGGCAGGCCGTGATGCGAATCGAACTGCGGCGTGCCGACTCTCACATCGACGTCGAGTGACCGTCGGCGCTCGAGAGCGTCCGACTCGAGTGTGCCGTTGGCGGCACGCATGGAGAGCTCGGCGCGGTCGTAGACGGAGTAGGCAAGGAAGTGCGGGCGGGGCTGCTGTCGGCCGAGCTCGCGCATCGCTCGCTCGAGCTCCGGGGCGAGCGCTTCGACGACGGGCGCGTGGGAGGACGTCGGCCGGGGGGCCGCCGGTTTGAGATCGGGAGGCACCGCGGGCCGCGCAGCGGCGGCGAAATCTGCACCTCTCGACTCGCCCGCTTTCCTCGGCCTTGCGGTGACCGTGGGTTGAGTCTCGCTGGTACTGGCGCAGGCGAGGAGCAGACACGCCGCGGACACAATGACGATCGGCCACGGGCGTGAATGGCAAACCATGGCGAAGCTTCTCGCACGACGCGCAACGTTCGCCAAGCGCTGGGCGACTCGGGTTACCCGTGCGGGCCGAAGAGTAGCGACACCGGAGAGCGAGCCGACCCAGCCGCCGCGCTCGCGATCCCTGCCATCCTGCGCATCGCACCGCGCGTGCAGGCGCGGGTCGATCGTTTCATTCCGCAACGATGATCGCGGCCCCCGCGAACCGGCGCTCAACAACGCCGGGCGTGGTCGTGAATCCAGACGTGCACCTCTTCGGGGGTCATCGCCGAGAGCGCGGTTCCTCGTAGCAGGCGGGCGACGCCCGCGCAGCGATCACGGGTCCAGCGCTTGCGAGAGCGCGACGTCGGAGGCGCGGCTCCGGCTTGCTTGAGGCTCGCCTCGGCCCGGGCGCGTGACCAGGAGGCGTAGTGCTTGGGCCCGATCAGGGCGCGAATCTGGGCATTGGTGCTGCGATCGAGGGCGACGAGCGCGCGCCGGTAACGCGACCGCGACATGCGCCGCAAACCAACCTTGTCGGCGTGGGCGCTGGCCGTGCGCCATTCGTGATGAAGGAGCGACTGCACCCGCCGTTCGAGAAATGGCGGCAGTCTCACGCGTCGGTAGAGCTCCTCGCCGAGATCGCTTTCCGGTTCGGTCTCGCCTTCGCTCTCGGCGCCCTCGCTGCCATGGCTAGCAAAAGCCGGCCCCTGTGCCCAGACGAGACACGCGCCAATCACCATCGCACCCCAGGCGGCGACGCACATGTCCCCTCGGCGCACGGGGGGCAGAGAAGGTGGGGCTGACATAGGCTCGATAAGGCGGCCAGGCTACAGTCGCTGGCCGCCAATACAGTGGCCTGTCGCGCTGCCGGCAATCAAGAGACTCGGTCACTTCAGTCGCTTCGCTACGCACGTGCCTGCGCAGCTACCGGGCGCGTCGAGAAGTTCTGGCGAATCGGCGTCATGGCCGACGACGTTTCGACGACTCTCACCCCCGCGCGGCGAGCGCCTGGGCAGCCTGTTGTTCCCGCTTGAGCCGCGGGTCAGTGAGGAAGGTCCCGAACGGGACGAGGGAGGCGAGTAGCAGGCTGAGGGCCCGGCGGACGGGCCAGCGCGCGGTGATCCAGGCGTGGGCGACCGCAAAGACGTAGAGGACGAAGAGCACGCCGTGGACCATGCCGACCAGGCTCACCGCTTTGGGCATGCCGGCGAGGTACTTGAGCGGCATCGCGACGCCGAGAAGCAGCAGGAACGAGATCCCCTCGACGAGGCCGACGATACGAAGCTGGCGAATGACGGTGCTCAACATGGGCGGCCTCTTCATGGCGCGCCGGCAGGCCGCGTGCAACTGGATCCGTGCCGGCGCTCGTCCCGTCGACCCGACCAACCGCGTTCGCTGGCGGGCCTGCTACCATGCGGCCCATGTCCAAGCGGCTGGTGCCCGCGCTCATCGTCCTCGGGCTGGTGGGCCTGCTGGTCTATCAATTGTTCGGTCAAAGTCAGGCCGAGTGCACGGTCTGTGTCGTCTTCCAGGGGCGGCGGAACTGCGCCACCATCGGCGGGCCCTCCAAGGAGGTCGCGACCGAAGAGGCGCATCGGTCCGCCTGCGACCGTCTGGCCAGCGGCGTGACCGAATCCTTCGCCTGCCCCAAGACCCCTGCCGAATCGGTCAAGTGCAAGGAATGAAGCCGTAGGTTCGCCCGGCCTTCCGTTGATCGTCGTTGGTGCGCTGGCGGGAGAAGCAAAGGTGGCAACCCGGCAGTGCTCACGCGGTTTGTCCGGGTCGTTCCACTACAATGACCTCTAGCCGTGCAGGTGGTTGTAAAGGCGTAGCGATGAATGTGAGGCGTCGGTGGACCTTTGCGGCCGTTCTGCTGGCCATGGGCTTGGGTGGTTGTGCCCACGATCTGCCGGGTTGGAAGGTCGCTTCGACCGAACACTTTCGCGTCTACACGGATCGGAAGCCGCGCAGCTTCGAGCCGTTGCTGGATCGCATGGAAGAGGTGTACGCGGGCTTGAAGTCTTCGCTCTTCTCGGAGACGAACATCCCGCCGACCGAGGTGTTCCTCTTCGGAGAGGGGGAGTTTCACGAGCTGCTGGGGCCCATTGGCGGGCTCGCCATTCGTGCAAAGGGCAAGCAGTCGATTCTGGTGCTCTACGATGGCTGGAGCGCGGAGTTCACCAGCAGCACGGCGGCGCACGAGCTGGCGCACGCCTTCATCGATGCCACCTTTCAGCGCGTGCCGGTCTGGTTTCACGAGGGGCTGGCGACATATGCCGAATCGATCATGGTCCAGGACAACGTCGTCTTCCTGGGGTCCAACAAGGTTCACGTCGCGGGTCGAGCGATCGGACGACAGCTTGCGGACGTGACGAAGCTCTTCTCAGCACGGCACAGGGACTTTCACGCCGAGTGGGAGGCGACCCAGTACACGACCGCGTGGGCCGTCATCCACTACCTCTGGCACGGCGAAAAGAAGTCGCTGCGCGGGCGCTTCGACGCCTTTGGTGCCGCGCTATCCAACGAGGCGGCGCAGGAAGGTGGCAGCCTGCGCGCATGGCAAGCGATCTATCCCGACGTGCCCCTCGATGACCTGGGTGGGCGTTTGCGCGATCACATGGGCGAGGTCTTCGAGCGCGGGCGAGATTCGGTGGTCGGGTTTCGCTTCGTGCGCCCCGAGCGTCCGCCCACGGCGTTGGCACCTGCCGACATGAGTTACGTGGACGAGATGCGGCGCGCGTTGATCAAGATCCGGCGGCCCGACAAGTTCTGAACGCAACGACGCGCGGTTCGATTCGTGATCGACCGCGTTCGCGTCGATCGGCCAGGGAGCAGCGGACCCCTGAGAATTGCGGGTTTTTTTACATGGAAGCCGGGCGGCCTCGCGCCACTCGTATGGTAAGCCCCGACGTTCGGCGCTCGCCGGCGCCGTGTCATCGGCTTCCCTCATTGGCCCGACCGGCGGTCGGAGAAGGATCGAGATGCGCGTAGTTCCTGCCTTCCTGATCGGCATGCTCTCTCTGTCTCTCGCCTGCTCGCCCTCTGGCGGCAGCGGGGCAAGCAACCCCTCGGGCGGAACCGGCGGCGGCACCCGCAGCGGCGGGACCGGCGGTGGCAGTGCGGGGAGCACGGGCGGCAGCGCGGGCGTTGCGGGTGGCAGTGGCGGCAACGCGAACGGAGGTAGTGGTGGGGCCAACACCGGCGGCGCCGTTGGAGGCAGTGGCGGTGCCGGTGGCAACACCGGGGGTGCCAACAGCGGTGGCTCGCCCGCAGCAAGTGGCGGAGCCGGCGGTGGCGGCAGCGGTGGATCCTCGGGCGACGTGGCCAGCGTGGAATCGTCGGGCCCAGGTGGCGCGCCGGGCGTGGACGCCGGAGCCTTGCCGAAGTTCAGCTTCTTCGTCACCAGCATCGAATCGCTGCGCATGCTCTCTGGGAACCCAAAGGGCTTCGGCGGGGACTTCCGGTTCGGCAAACCCGACGGGCTCTCGGGCGCTGACGAGATCTGCCGGCGCATTGCCGATATGGGAATGCCGGGCGCGGGCCGCAAGACCTGGCGCGCGTTCCTGAGTGCGGTGGCCGGTCCCGGCGGCACGCCCGTCAACGCGATCGATCGCGTGGGCAACGGCCCGTGGTTCGATCGCGCGGGTCGCGTGGTGGCGATGACGAAAGCCGATCTCGCGCAAAACCGTCCGCGCGGGGCGCATCCGGCGATCTTGAATGACCTGCCCAACGAACACGGAATCCCCAACGGCCATCCCAACCCCGGCGGTCGCCGTGTCGACAATCACCACATGCTGACCGGATCGAAGGGCGACGGAACCCTCAACAGCATGAACAAACGCGACACGTGCAACGACTGGACGACCGCCGTTGGCAGCGAAGGCCGCCCACGCGTCGGTGTCGCCTGGCCGCGCGTCTCTGGCGATCACTGGATCTCGTGGGGCTTCGAGGGCGGCTGCGCGCCGGGCTTCAATCTCGTCGACGGCGCGGGGCCGACCGAAGGCAATTCGGCGGTCGGATCCAACGGCGGTTACGGCGGCTTTTACTGTCTCGCGCTCGAACCTTGATTTCGTTCGCCGGCTGCGGTCGTTGACGGGCGTCGACCGTGTTCGCTACCTCGGCCTTGCGCTTCGGCCTTTTCCGGGGGCACTCTCCGATCCTTGCGGCCCCCCCTTTGAGGCAGAGCGCAAACGCGCGGAGAGGCAGTTGACATGTCGCGAGTCAGTTCATCCCGTTACCTGGGGTTGGCGGCGGGCGTCCTGGTCGTTGGGTTATCCGCCTGTGGTCAAGAACCCGCGGCGCCCGGAGGAGATCCGGGCGGAAGCAAAGCCACTGGCGGCACCGGCGGGCGCGCGTCAGGCAGCAGCGGCGGCGCATCCGGTTCAGGTGGCGGCACAGCAGGTGCCACCGGTGGCACAGGAAGCGGCGGTAGCAGCGCGCCCGGTGGCGCTGGCGGCGGACCCGCCCCGGGCGGCAGCGGCGGGACGGCTCCCGGCGCGACAGGTGGGGCAACGGGGACCGTCGGCGGCGCGGGCGGCGGCGGTGGCACGGCGGGAGCTCCGGGAGCCGGGGGCGGCGGCGGTCAGACCGCGCCCGACGCGGGAGTCGTCGGTGATGCCGGGGGCGCGCCGCAAGGAAGGTTCAGCTTCTTCGTCACCAGTTTCGATGCGCTCAAACGCATGTCGAAGAACGACAAGGGTTTTGGTGGCAACCTCAAGTACGGACAGGCCAGTGGCCTCGCTGGCGCCGACAAGATCTGCACCGAGATCGCCGAGGGCGTGGTGCCGGGATCAGGCGCCAAGGGCTGGCGCGCGTTTCTCAGCGCCGAGAAGGGGCTCAACGGAACGCCGGAGAACGCGATCGATCGGATCGGCGAAGGCCCCTGGTACGACCGCAAGGGGCGGCTGCTCGCCATGAGCAAGGCCGACCTCCTCTTCGATCGACCGCGGGGCGCCGACACGGCGATCGCCAACGATTTTCCGAACGAGCATGGGATCAACAACAGCCGCCCCAACCCGGGCGCGCCGGTCGAAGACAACCATCACTTCCTCACTGGTTCGGATCGGACAGGCAAGCTCGATGGCGTTCGCACGTGCAACAGCTGGGAGACCAACGAGACGACCGCTGCCAACCCGCCGCGAACCGGCTTCTCGTACGTGATCTCGAATCGCCGTCACTGGTATTACGGCCAGGTCGAAGGCGGCTGCGGCGCGGGCTTCGACATCGACGGCAGCGGGCCGGCCAATCCCAGCATTCATCACGTGGGGTCGGGCGGAGGCTACGGCGGCTTTTATTGTTTTGCGCTCAAGCCTTAGAGAGAGCCGATGCGCAAGGAGTTGGTTCGATGAAAGCAGCGAGCAGAGGCGTGATCGTGATCGTGGGCCTGGCCGTCGTCCTGGCGGCCTGTTCGTCGAAGAGCGATCCCGCGCCGCCACGAGGACATGACGTCGGAAACGACGCCGGACTGCCCTCCCCAACTCCAAGCCCCACTGGCGATACGGCTGCGGGAACGGATCCGGCGGCGGTCATCGGCGCGTTCGACATTCGCCTTGTCGCCGCGGATCCGGGCTCGAAGACGAGCCCTCCCAACCCCGCTCACGTCGTGGTTCAAGGTCAGGTGATGAGCGGGTTGCGCCCTCCGCAGCTGACTCTGGAGGAGACCGCGCGCGAGGGTGCCTGCTTCATCGAGGTGCCCTCGGCGCCCTTTTGCGATCCGGCTTGCCGCCTGGGCGAGGTCTGCCTGAAAGGCGGCAAATGCGTGACGCAACCGATGCCTCGCAATGTCGGCGACGTATCGGTCACGGGCCTTGCGACCATGCCGGCCAATGCCCCGATCTCGATGTCGCCGTCGCCGCCTCTCTTCTATTACGTCTTCGCGGGCGATACGAAGATAGCGGTGCCGCCATTCACCGAGGGGGATCCGATCGGCCTGTCGGCCAAGGGCGCCGACTTCCCGGCGTTTCAGATCGCCAGTCGGGGAATTTCGATGCTGGAGGTTACCAGCCCGACGCCCATCACCATGGAGCGCGGCAAGCCGATGGCGCTGCGATGGAAAGCGGCGACGATGGCGGGAAACTCGCGCGTCGGCATCGTCGTCGACATCAGCCATCACGGCGGCTTCAAGGGTCAGATCAGCTGCGATGTGCCTGACAACGGCAGCTTCGATCTGCCCGCGGGTCTCGTGGGCAAGCTGATGGATCTCGGCATCGCGGGTTATCCGACCACCACGGTCACCCGGCGGACGACGGCCACCGCGCAATTGCCCGCCGGCCGCGTCGAGCTGAACGTGGTGTCGGAGAAGATCCTCGCGATCGTCATTCCCGGGTTCGTGAGCTGCGGCGACGACGAGCCCTGTCCCGGCGGCAAAGTCTGCGGCCAGGACGGGCTCTGCAAGTAGCCAAGAAACGCAGCAGGGGCTCGGACTCGGAATCCAAGCGGCATTTCTCGCCTCGCGCTCTCAGCCAGTCGGGCTTGTCGGCTCCCCGCTAAAGCTCTCAGGGAGCGCGGGCCGCCGTGGCGGGGGGCGGAGGCGGCAGCATGCCGACATGACAGTACCGGAAGCCCCATTCCTTGCCGGCCTTGCTTGCGACGCAGCCGATGCTGAATCGTGTCGGCGGCAACGCCTTGCCGTCGGGACCGACCAGACCCATGACCACCTGGGCCAGGTCGACGAGGATGTGGCCGCCCTTGATGGGCGCCCAATCGGTGATCTCGATGGTGGTCGAGGACTTCTTGCCGGGGCCGGCCATCAAGACGCCGAACGACTTTTCGATCCCGGCGCGGCCCTTGCCCTTGCCGAACGGATCGATGACGACGCCGTCCTCGGTGTAGGCCGTCGCCATGGCGCGCGGGTCGTGCTGATTCCAGGCCGTGGCGAAGCGGGCGGTCAAGGTCTGTAAGGCCTTTTCATCGCTGGCATTGGCAAGCGCCGGCGCGGCCGACATCAAGAGCGCCAAGGTGGCGATATGTCCGATGGTCTTCATGGAAATCCTCCTGCCGGCCATTACGAAGAGGGCCGGGCAGCGGATCACGTGCTTCGAGAAAATTCGCAACAGTGCGCTCCGGTTCTCTCCTCTGGGCAAACGGAGACGACACTCCGCCCACCCAAGGAGAGACGATGAGATACCTGTCCACCAACACATTCGTGATGCTGATCACCCTCGCTGGCGCCGCGGTCGGCTGTGATCGACCGGAAGAACCGCTGCAGACCGCGTCGCAGGCGCAGAGGGCGTCGGACGAGACTTGCGAGGACCTCTGTACCGACTTCAACACCTGCAAGGACATCAACGACTGCCAGAAACCTTGCAACTACTGGCAGGAGGTGACTCCTACGTCCCAGGACGAGCAGTCCTACCGCTATTGCCGGCAGAGCACCTGCACCGCGCAAAGCAATCTACCGTGCGAGAACGTGAACCCGCCGCCCGGTGGCGGCGGTGGTCCTTCAGGTCCTAGCGGCGGCCCCAGAACTTGCGCCGATCCGCGCCCCAACCAGGTCGTCATGTACGAACATGGTGACTTCAAGGGTGAATGCTGGACGGTTACGGTGTCTGGCAGCAGCTACGACGAGCCTTGGATCGTCAACTCGGGTATCTGGAACGACGCCGTCAGCAGCATGAAGGTCGGCGACGCCCTCTCGGTCACCATGTTCCACAACGCCCACTTCAGCGGGCACTACTCGGTCTGGCACGGGTGGTGGTCGTACCTGGGCGGCGCTGTGAACGACAAGACCTCGTCGTTCGCGATTCGCAAGATTCGCTGAGAAGAGCTGGTCGAGCGAGCCCGGTGTCGCCGACGGCGGCTCGCCGAGCTCGGCTCGCTACCAGATAACCTTCACCCCATACGGCGCGAAGCGAGGATCGCTGGTGATCACGGCGCAGCTGCGAAGCAGCGCCTGGGCGATGACGATCCGGTCGAAGGGAGCGCCATGCAGATGCGGGAGCTCCGCCGACTTGGCAATGGCCGGAAGGTCGATGGCGAGGCTTTCGGCGAGCAGGTCGCGTGTGGCTTGAGTCATGAAGTCATCCAGTCGACAAGGCAGCGGCAATTTTCCCCAACGATGACTTGATCGCCATCTCCCATGCCGAGGCCATGGACACGAAGAGTTGATTCGTGGGTTCGCCAAGGAAACTCCGTACAGTCGCCGGCAACGAATCGGGCGCGGTGGCCGCTCGGTAGATCGCGACGGTATCCAGGAGCGCCTGCATCTAGGGCGCGCCGTCGAGCGAGGCCTTGAAGGCGGCAGAGACACCTTCATCCGACGCCTGCCAATCGGCCTCGCTGAGGGGCGGCACCTGGCCTTGCCACCGTCCCAGTACCCGTCGAGGCGGGTTCACGGGTGTCAGCCGCACGATCGGTTTTCCGTTCCGTGCGATGAGGATTTCCTCGCCGCCTTCGACCTCTTCGAGCAGCCGCGAGAGCTGACCTCGCGCCTCGTAAATATTGACCTGCTTCACCCGTCGAGATTAGGCGCCGGTGCCAGCCTAGTCGACAAGGCTAGTCAGACAGCGTTCGTGACGCTGTGAGCTTACTGGCGGCCGCTGCAGGTGGTTTCAAGCCGACAGTCCAGTTTGACGCGACCCTGAGGGAGGTCGAGCGTCGATGGTGTGCAAGTGCCGTCCGCTGCGAATACGAAGCTGGTCTTCGCCAGCCAGACGGGCTCCTGCGTGCCGTTGCCGTGCCCGTGCCCGTTGCCATGCCCGTGCCCGTGCCCGTGCCCGTGACCATGGCCGTGCCGGTCGCTGTCGTGTTCGCCGTCATCGTCGCTGTCGTCGCGATGATGTTTGCAATGACCGTGTCCGTGATCGTCGTTGCGCTGGACGAGCGTGAACTGATGTAGGCGTCCGACCAGCACCTTGGCCTCCTCGTCGTCATCCCTACCGAGCGTGACGTCGTTGATCATGATGTCGGCGTCGATGGAGTGGCGGATGCGCACCCGGCCCACTTTGGCGGTCAAGCGCGGCGAGGAGTGTTTGACTTCGAAGTGCGGTCGCAGAACATCGTGCATCTGCAGCTCGCCGTCGTCGGTGATGGTGACGACGGGGTCCCACGAAAAGGGTCCCGTCACCGTGGTCTGCATCCCGGGATCGAGAGGGTTCCAGGATCGTACCGCGCCCATGTAGTAGCGACGGCCCTTGATGAGCGGAGTTTTTGTCACTGGTAGCCCGCCGATGCGCAACTCGGTGGTCGAGCCGTTGTCGTCGAAGGTCAACTTCGTGGTCTTCACGGCCCGCAGCGTGCGTTTGTGAACCTGAAACAGGCGCTCCGCCTTGCTGCCCGGTATGAGCCTGACGACGTCGGTGCCACCTTCGCCGCCCACGAAGAGATCCGGAGCGGTCGAGAACTCGGTGGCGCGTGTGTCGACATCGATCGAAGCGGGACCCGAGAGCCGGTAGACGCGATCGCGGAATACCCGAAAGGGCTTGCCGGCGCTGAGCGTGCCGATGCCGTGCAGGCCGACCGGCACGCCGGTGTCCGCGGCGAGCGTGATCTCGACGAGACGTGGCCGCATCCGGCCGTTGACCACGCTGAACGACGCCTCGGCGCCCGAGCCCGGCACGATCTCGGCAGCGCCGTTACGAACCATCACGTCGGGGGCCGCCGAGAACTCTCCGGTCAGCGTGTTCTTGTTGAAGGACCACGTCTGTTGCAGGTGGTAGCGGCGTCCCTGTAGGACAGGCGGGTTGTAGGTGCCGCCTCCGCCCGACAGCCACGCGACGCCAAGGAGTCCGACTCCGAAGAGACCCGTGTCGAGGTGGTCGTAGGGGAAGGCGACCGTACGGAGCCTGAGCACGCGATCACCCGGCACCACCGGATGAAAGTGCGGCGAGGGGCTGACGCTCACCGAGCCGGCAGCGTCCACGGTCACGGTCGCCAGCTTCGTGGGCTGTCCGATCTCGTCGAGCGTGAAGCCGGCCGTCACGTCGTGCTCGCCGACGACGAGTGGCACGGGGTAGTGCGCGCCCTGGTTGGCCGCGGTGTGATGACCGATCTGGATCGGTCCGCCATAACCACCAAGGTCGATGGTGACGACAACCGCCGGATCCGCGACCGCTCCTGGCAGCGAGCCGAGCGCACAGGAAAGCACCACCACCCAACCTCGCCAACCCCACCCGAGCATGGTTCCTATGGTAGCTGGGGAATGGCAAGGCGCTGCTCCCCTCGTCGACGATGCGACGAAAATCAGGCGGCGATTCGTGTGGTTCGATCGATCACACGGCAGCGGCGCTTGCGCGGATGTAGTCACCCGACGTCGGCGCCCCAGCCGTGACTTGGCGGTATCCCGGAATTTTGCGATCATCGGCGCGACCCCGGTGGCTGCCGCCGGGTGAGGAACGAATTGGCAAGCGAGGATTCGGCGCAGGCACGCTCGTCGTCCGAAACGCGGGACGAGGAGGCGGCGCGTGTGCGAGGCGAGCCGCGGCGGCCGCCGTCGATCGCTGGGTACGTGCTGCACACGCCGCTGGGACGCGGGGCGTACGGCGAGGTGTGGCTGGGTGAGAACCGCACCACGAAGCGGCAGGTGGCGGTCAAGTTCCTGCACAGTCGCAACGCGCTCGATTGGTGGCTGCTCGACGGCGAGACCGAGAAGCTGGCCTTCCTGGCCGCCGATCGGCGCGTGGTTCAATTGCTCGACGTTGGACGCGACGCCGATCCGCCCTTCTTCGTCATGGAGTACGTCAGCCGCGGGTCGCTGGCGCGCCACCTTGAAGCGGAAGGGCCGCTGCCGGTCGAGCGCGCCGTCGCGATCTTCGAGGAGTTGGCGCTGGGACTCATGCAGGTTCACGCCAAGGGGATCCTGCACTGCGATCTCAAGCCGTCGAACGTCCTGCTCGACGACGAGCTGCGACCGAGGCTCGCCGACTTTGGCCAGTCACGCCTCACCGATGAAAAGGCGCCGGGTCCCGCGCTCGGCACGATGTTCTTCATGGCGCCCGAGCAGGCGGTGAGCGCGGCGGTGCCGGACGCACGCTGGGACGTCTATGCCCTCGGCGCCGTGCTCTTCACGATGCTCGAGGGGCGTCCGCCGCACCAGTCGGACGAGGCGATGACCGCTTTGCGTGCCGAGCCGGACCGAACACGCCGGCTGGCGCGATATCGCCAGATCGTCACCGCGCGAGCGCCGGTCAGCACGCGCAAACACGACCGCCCCGACAAGGCGTTGAACGACATCGTCGAGCGCTGCCTGGCGGTCGATCCTCGCGCGCGCTTCGCCACCGCGCAGGAGGTGCTGGGGGCCCTACGCCGGCGGCAGCAGGCGCGCGGTCGGCGGCCGATGCTGCTGTTAGGTGGCCTGGGGCCGTTGCTCTTGCTCGCCGTGGCGGCTGTCTTCGGGGTGCGGGGCTATCGCCAGGCGACCGCACAGTCGGCCGATGCCATCCGGCAGCGCGCGTTCGAGAGCAACAAGTTCGCCGCCGCGTTCATAGCCCGCTCGCTCGAGAACGAGATCCGCCGGTACTTCGACGTCGTCACCGACGAGGCGCGCCGTCCTGTCTTCCTCGCGGCCTTTCGCGCAGCCATGACGACGCCCGAACGCCTGCGGCTGGGCGCGCTTGGCCCGGACCGCGACCGCAGCGATCCGGCCGACCCTGTCGCCAAGCTGGTCGCGGCTTTTCGTGCGCACCCGCAGCGCGCGGCGCTGGACGCCTACTTTCGCGAGCGCCTCGCCGCCCATCTGGGGCATGTCCGTGAAGATCCGAAGGCGCCCCGCTTCGTCAGCATCTTCGCCATCGATGCCGCCGGAACGCACCTCGGTGCTGCTTACAGCGAGCCGGAGGTGCGCACCCGTTCGGTCGGTCGCTATTACGCGTGGCGGTCCTACTTTCATGGCGGCGCCCAGGACCTTCCGCACGCGACGCCGCTCGATCGAATCCGCGCCATCAGCGGTCCCAATCTTTCGGCTCCGTTTCGCAGCACCACGACGAAAGACTGGCGGGTCGGCGTCTCTGTCCCGATCCCGGAGCCCGATGGCAAGACCTTCGCCGGGGTCCTGGTCTTCTCGGTCGACATCGGCAACTTCGACTTTCTCACCGTCGCCAATCAACCCCACGCCGATCGCTTCGCGGTGCTCGTCGATGCGCGTCCGGCCGAGGGCGGCGGGCGCATCACCTTGCACCCCTATTTCGCCGACGTCGCACCGGCGGATCTCGTTGACCGTCCGGGCGAGCCGAGCGCGGCCAGCGTGAGAGCCAGCGTGCGGCCGGTGATCGATCGTGAGACGCTGGTTCGCATGACCCGCGATTGGCGGCTGGGCTATCGCGATCCGCTGGCCAGCGCGCCTGGAGGCGAGGCCTTTGCTGGGGTGTGGATCGCAGCTGCGCAGCCTCTCGCGCTACCTCGCGCGGCGCCTCTGCCCTCGGGGCAGCCCGCGCGCGAGCTCGAAGGACTCGTCGTTCTGGTGCAGGAGCGGGCGGGCGCGGCCACGGGGCCGGTCAATGAGCTCGGGCGACGTCTCGTTGCCGAAGGTGTGCTGGCGGTGGTCGCGATCGGCCTCACCGTGGCGGCGCTCTGGTTCTGGGTGCTCAGAGAGCGGGTGCGGCCCGAACGCCTACCTGCGCGCAAGACTCCTGCGGCAAGCCCGCGCCCCCTGCGCGATCGCAGTACGTTGTCGGAGTCTGGCCCAAGCCATGGCTGAACCGATCGCGCCTGACGACGACGCCACCCTGGGCACCGCGGGCCCCGACGCGCGCGCTGACGCTGCCACCCGCCCGGCGCTGATCAACGCGGGCCACGCCGATGCCGCCGGTCGCAGTGAGGGCGGACGTCTCTACTTCATCGCTGATGCTCTGGAGATCGGGCGGCGGCCGACGCAGCCACCGGGCGGAGGCACCTGGTACATCCCTGACGGGCGCGTCTCGGCTCGGCACGCGCAGATCACCCGCCTGGGAAAGACGTTGCACGTCGTCGATCTCGATTCGCGCAACGGCACGCTGGTCAACGGGCGGCGTATCGACGGGCCCACGCGGCTCGAGGATGGCGACGTGATCATCATCGGCCGTCAGGCGGCGGTCTTTCGCTGGCTCAATGGCGAGCAGATCCGATCCATCACCGAGGAGCTGGAACGCCCGTTCGGCCCCACGCCGGCAGTGGCACCGGTGATGGCGTCGCTGATGCGCCGGCTGCGCCTGCTGGCACCGAGCCGCGAAGAGCTGCTCTTCACCGGCGAGACCGGCGTCGGCAAGGAGGTCTGCGCTCAGGCGGTACACGCGGGCAGCGGTCGCAAGGGCGCCTTCGTGGCGATCAACTGTGCCGCGCTACCGGTCGAGCTGGTCGAAAGCGAGCTCTTCGGGCACGCACGCGGGGCCCACTCGCAGGCCGCCGAGGCGCGCGCCGGCCTCATCGCGAGGGCCGAAGGCGGGACGTTGTTCCTCGACGAGATTGGGGACATGCCCCCGGCCGCTCAGGCCAAGCTGCTCCGCTTTCTGCAGACGCGCAGCTACCAACCACTGGGCGGTGGGGCGTCACGAACCGTCGACGTGCGCGTGCTGGCGGCGACCACGCGGGCGACGCCCGACGCCGAAGGGGGCGGCCTGCGGAGCGATCTCGCCGGCCGACTGGGGGCCGAACCACTGGTGATCCCGGCTTTGCGACATCGTCCCGAAGACATCGGGGCGCTGGTCGCGCACTTCCTCGCCGATGGACGCGTGGGCGCGTGGCGCCTCGAGGCGGCGGCGTTCGGTGCGCTGCTCGGGCACGGCTGGCCGCAAAACGTGCGCGAGCTTGAGAAGGTCATCCGCCAGGCGATCCTGCTGGCCAGTGACG
>JANNNO010000488.1:0-28250 GCA_031398585.1 Myxococcales bacterium
CCCTTGGCCTCGGCCACCACCGGGGCGCCTGGGTTCGGCGTTGTCGAGGGTGCAGACGGAACCGGCAAGACCGGCGGCGTGCCGGAGCCGTCGATCGGGGTCCCCGCAGGGGACTCGGGCACGACCGGCCTCGAGCGAACCGTTTGCATCGGTATCGCGTTGCCAAGTCTTGTCATCGCCAACGAAGGCCTTGGGGCCGCGGCAATCGCCTCGGCCTCGACCGGCATCTGGTTCCAGACGATGCCACCTACGAACATGACGGCGGCTACCATCACGGCGGAGAGCCGACCCGGCGTCCTGCCCAGGACGGGCGTCGATGACAGGGGCGAGACGGCCGGGATGGGACGTGAGATCTCTTCTTTGGCCCGCGCCGCAACCACGCCGAGCACGCTGGTCACGCGCCGGAAAGCGCCCGGAATCTTCTCGCCAAGCGCGATGAGCTGACTGCCAACCTTCACGCCGCCGGGCACCCGCCCCACCGGCGGCCGCTGGCGCATCGGCATCGCCGTGCCGGCCAGCAGGGGCGTCGCCTGACCTCGCATCACACTCCCGAGGGCCCGGGCGGCATCGGCGGGCGTCGGCAGGAAAGGCTCGAGCTCGCAGGCGAAGAGGCCCGCATGGCCACGACGAGCCCCCGGCTCCCACGCCAGCAGGCTCATCACCAGCTCGTCGAGCGCCTCCGGAATCTCCGAGCGCTCACTACATGGACGGGGGATCGGCGTGGTCGGCGTCCGCGCGATGGTGGCGGGAAAGAGCGGGCGGCCGACCAGCAGCTCCCAGAGGATCACGCCGAGCGCGTAGAGATCCGATCGCGGATCGAGGGGCAGGCCCTCCATCTCTTCGGGCGAGCGATAGCAGGCCCTGCCAGCTCCGCCGGCCGACGAGGATCGGCCACTGACGAAGCTCGACATGCGAGCGACGCCGAAGTCGAACAGCTTCACGCGTCCGTCTTGCAACAGCATGATGTTGGACGGGCGAAGATCGCGGTGCAGGATCGGGGTCGGCGCCCCTCTCGCAATGGCGCCGCCATGAGCGTGGGCCAGCGCGACGGCGATCTCTCTGGCGATGAACGCCGCCAGCTCGACCTCCAACTTCTTGCCGACCTTGCCGAGATCGTCGCAAAGGTGCGCGAGGCTGAGGCCGTCGAGCGGCTCGAGCGCGAGGAAGGGCTGCCCGCCGACCTCACCGTGCGCCAGCACGCGCACGATGTTCTGATGATCGAGCGACGACAGGACCCGCGCTTCGTCCGCGAACATGTGACGGAAGATCGGCGAATCGTTGAAGTCGGGCCGCAGACGCTTGAGTAGGCAGCGCCGCTCGTCGGGGGAGGCCGCCCGCAACCAGAGCGCGCGGTAGAGATCCGCGGGCCCTCCACGCTCGACCTTCTCGATGAGCTGGAAGTCGCCGAATTGCCCATGGGTCATCGCCGCCGTGGTCGACACCACGGCCGCGCCGCTGTTGCGGCGACGGGGAGGACGAGACGCCATGACCCCTTGAGCTTAGGCCAACCAGCTGTCCTTTCAAGACCCGACCGTTACCTACATTACAATTTCATCGAGCGATCTTTCGACCGGTCGCACCGCATCCGCCCGTGGCGCGGCGATTCTTCAGCCGAGGTCGGAGCCGTCCTTGCGAGGCCCGCCCTCGGGCAAAAGTCCGTGTCTGACCAGGCGATCGTAGAGCGTCGCTCGCGACAGGCCGAGCCGGCGGGCAGCGCCCGATTGGTTGCCACCGCAGGCGGCTAGCGCACCGCCGAGCAGGTTGCGCTCGAAGGCGTCCAGTTGCTCACGGTAGCTGGGGGCCGGCCCCGCGGGATCGGGCGTCACGCCCGACACGGCTCCTTGGCTGACGTCATGCCCGGCTGGAGGCGCTGCGTTGCCGACGCTGACCAGGGCATTCAGGTCGATGATCTTGCTCGTCGCCAAGGCGACACAGCGAGCGATGGTGTTCACGAGCTGACGGACGTTGCATGGCCAGGGCGCAGCCGCCAGTCGCTCCACCAGCTCGGGGGAAAGCTCGGCGACCTCCTGCAGGCCGAAACGTTCGGAATACTTTCGCGCAAACTCCCGCGCCAGCAGTGGGACATCCCCCGGGCGCTCGCGCAGCGGCGGCACCACGAGCTCGACCACAGCGACGCGGTAGTAGAGATCCTCGCGAAAGCGCCCCGCCTTCACCTCGGCGTGCAGATCGCGGTGGGTGCTCGACACCAGGCGCACGTCGATCTTTTCCACCCGAGTCGCGCCCAGCGGTTGCACTTCGCGCTCCTGCAAGACGCGCAGAAGTTTGGCTTGCACGCCGAGCGGCAGCTCGCCGATCTCGTCGAGCACCAACGTGCCGCCCTGGGCCTGCGCAAAGTAGCCGGGATGCGAGGCGGTAGCGCCAGTGAAGGCGCCGCGGGTGTAGCCGAACAGGTGAGCTTCGGCCAGCTCGTGCGGAATGGCAGCGCAGTTGAACCTCACCAATGGCTGGCCGGCTCTGCGGCTGCGCGCGTGCAACAGGCTCGAGAAGAGCTCCTTGCCAGTTCCCGTCTCGCCTCGAATGAGAACGGTCACGTCTTTGTCGGCAAGGCGTGTTGCGGTCGCGATGGCGGCGGCGAGCGCGGGGCTCTTGCCGACGATCCTCACGCCCATCGCCTCTTCGATGCCGATCTGCCGGGAGCGTTGACGGAGACGCCGGGTCTCGAGAGCTCGCTCGATGCCGTAGCGGACCTCGTCGTTGTCGAAGGGTTTGGTGATGTAGTCGTAAGCACCTTGCTTCATCGCCGCGACCGCCGCCCGTTCGGACCCATGGGCGGTGATCAAAATGACGGGCAGCTCGGCATCGAGGGCGCGTACCTTGCCGAGAAGCTCGAGTCCCGTGATCCCGGGCATCGCCAGGTCGGTGACCACGACTGCGACGTCGCCCAAGCGACCGAGCGCTTCGGCGCCCGATGACGCCGTCACGACGTCGATGCCCGCCGCCTCGAGCAGCTCGCTCAACGCAAAGAGAACACCGGGATCGTCGTCAACCAGGAGCACGCGGTCCATCGACCTGCCCTTTCGCGATGGCGCCCGAGATGGGCAACGTGGCCGGCAACGAGATCGTGGCTGTCGTGCCGATGCCGGCCTCGCTGGAAAAATCGAGGCGACCGCCGTGCTGGGTGATCACGGAACGCGCCAGGACGACACCGAGCCCGTTGCCTTCGGCGCGGGTGGTGAAAAAGGGCGTGCCGATCTTCTCGAGCACCGCGGGCGTCATACCGACCCCGCTGTCTTTCACGACGATCTCGGCGCCGTCAGGACCGGCCGCCACGTCGACGGTCACGCAATCGGCGTTTCCACCTTTGCCGCTTGCCTCGAGCGCATTCGAAACCAGGTTGAGCAGGGCCTCCTCGAGCCGGCGCGCATCGCCGGCCAACAGCGCCTGACCGCCCGTCCTCTGCAGCCTCACGCCGGCGGCCGCGGCACGCCCCTCGAGCAGCTCGAGTACGTTGTCCGCCACGGTCGCGAGATTGACTGGCCCCACCCGTAGATCCTCGAGCGGCCGCGAGAAGGAGAGGTACTCGCGCAAGATCCCCTCCATGCGCGCCACCTCGCGGGTCATGACTTCCAGGCGCCGTGCCGATTTTTCGTCCCCAGTTCCAGCGGCCTCCGCCTGAGATCGTTCCAGCTGCAGCAAGCTCTTGATCGCCGCCAGCGGGTTTTTGAGCTCGTGAGCCACCTTGGCGCCCACCTGTTCCAGCGATCGCACCCGGCTGGTGGCCGCGGCCAGCGCGCGTTCGCGCACCGTCTCGAGCGCGCGACTTTTGTGGCTGAGGCCCTCGGAGAGCTCGAGCACGGTTCGGCAGCCGAAGCGCGTCCCGATCAAGAGATTGGTCGCCATGATGATTTCGAAGTGTGGCGATCGGATCGGCGCACCCGTCACCCACGACGGCAGGACCGAGAGAATGACAACGCTGCCGACGAAACAGGCGATGAGGATGCGCGCGGGCAAGGTCCAACCCCAAAAGGCGACGATGAGCACGAACGGCACGACCAGCATCGCGATGAGAGGGCTGCGAAGACCGCCGGTAAGTGCCAGCGATCCGGTCATGAGCACACTGACCCCCGCCAGCCAGAGCCAGAGCGCGGTCGGGGTCAGCTCCTGCAGACGCGGGTGTACCGCACTGGCGATGGCGATCGTGAGCGGCACGGCGATGAGCCCAAGCATCGTGAGCAGGCGCGCCGTCGACAGGCCGGCGAGATGAAACGCGAGCAGGTTGAACGCGACCACAACGGCGATGTAGCGCGGGCGCCGCCTGACCCAGCGACGCCCCTTCGGCCCGTAAGTGGCGCAGTCGCCGAGGTGCAGCCAGGTTTCCAGGCGCCCCACGCGGCTCGGCTTGGCCACCATCACGCGTCACTCCTTGTTCCAACGGCCATCACGAAGCTCTCAGCAAGAACGAGACCCAGCCCCGTTGCCTGCTCCCAGACGGTAAGCGCCGGACTCACCTGGGTCAATTCAGGCTGAGCAGCGCATGGGTGCCGGCTCCCCGGCGGACCCGCCGAGATCTCGGCACTACGGCACGGGCCGCCCGAGTGCGTGGTGCAGGCGTGCCTCGGCGATGCGTCGGTCGAGCCGGGCCGCGATCGCCTCCATCTCGGCGCGCAGGTGCTCCGATTCGGCGTCGGTGAGCTCGACGCTGGTCGATCGACCATTCTGGTAGAGGCTTCGGCGCACACGATAGGACTCAGCGGCTGCGCCGAGACGCCGTAGCGCAGCGGCGCTGGCGGCGTCAGCCTCGTGGATCGCCTCCCAGCCCTGCGACACCTCCATCGTGATGCCGTCTATGACCGCCGCCCTCTCCTCGTCGATCTGACGGGCGCGGCTGCTGAGGGCGTCCCTACCCGCCTCCGCCCCCCAATGGTCCGTGGGCGCCCAGGAGAGTTGAACGCTGACATCCCAGGTCCCACGAAACTCGTCCTTCTGGGGAAAGATCCTTCCGTTGGGTCGCGCGTAGCTCGCGTTGGCCACGGCATCGAGCCGCGGGAACGCAGCGGCCCGCACCGCATTGGCTTGCGCCTTCATCGCGCCTGCGGTCTCGGCCAGCGCCTTGGCTTCGGGCCGCGCCGCCAAAGCCTCGGTCAGCAGGGCTGGCAACGACTCCCCCGGCTCGGCGCTGCTGGCGCGCAGATCTTCGCCGATCTCGTAGGGCGTTTCGCCCTGTTCATGCATCAACACACGCAAGCGGCGCTCCGTGTTTGCGACAGCCGCGCGCGCCCGCACCAGCAAGGCCTCCGCTCCCGCCACCTGCGCCGCTACCCGCAATACGTCGGCCTTCGACGAGCTGCCCGAAGCGTGGGCCGCTTCAACGTCCTTCTGATGAGCGTGGGCCTGGGCGACTGCGCGCACCACGACATCCGACTCGAGCCGGGCGCGCGCCCACGCGTAGTAGGCGATGCGCGCATCGCGCACCACGCGAGCCCGGCCGGCCGTCTCGAGCCACCGCGCGGCGCGAGCGTTGCCCCGTGCGGCCTCCACCAGCCGCGGCAGGCGATGCAGGTAATCCGACAGCGGGACCGACAAGGTCGCTTGCGCCGCGTACTGATCGAAGACCATCGGGAAAGAGAGCGGCACGGCCACCAGAGGCGTCTGCGGCGTCAGCAGCCCCGTGCTGCCATCGGCGGTCGCCACCAGAGCGCCGAGGCTCGGCGACTCGAGCGGCGAGAGGCGGGTGTAGCGGGCGCTGCCGCTCACCCGAGGAAGGAACGCTGCGCGGGCCTGCCGTTGGCCGTGCTCAGCGGCGACTGCCTCGTGGGAGCGCGCCCTCAAGTCGGGGCTGACAGCCAGCGCCCGCCGGACGACGTCAGCCGCAGTGAGCCCGCCCGCCACGGGAGCCCCCGCCGGATTTTCGGGCGCCGGGGCCGCGGCACCCGCCGGAGTTTCGGCGGGGGTCGTGGGCCCCGCCAGCGCAACGGGCGCGAGCCACGCGCCGGCTGCGATGACGATCATCTGGAAGGCAAGTCGATGGGACAGCGATTTCACGGGCGATCTCCTTGGCAGCTGAGTCTCGAGCCACGAACACGACAAATGGACGACCGTTGCGACTACAAGCGATGTGCCATCCCAGCGGCGGGAGGCGACCGTCTGTTGGCGCGATGGCTGCAGAGTCGGTCGCGCACGGAGGAATCGTTCATGACCCGTCCTGCCTTCACGCCCGCTCCCGTCGTCCTTCTTTCCGCCCTCGTCCTTGCCCCCCTCGTCGCCGCTTGCGGCGTGAAGGACACGCAGGCGCAGAGCCCCGTTGCACCCGAGATCGTACTGACCGTGAAGACCGCGCCGGTGCTCGAACAGACCCTGGCGCGCACGCTTACCCTGACCGGCACGCTGGTTCCCAGCCGTGAGTCGGCGGTGGCTGCCGACGTCACGGGCAAGGTCGCGCAGATCTACGTCGAGCGTGGAAGCCGCGTCGCCGCGGGCGCCCCACTCGTCCGTCTCGATCGCCGCCAGGCCGCTCTCATGGAGGAAGAAGCCCGCTCGCAGGCCGCCGCTATCGCCGCCCAGGCCACGTTGGCGACCTCCGAGTGCGCGCGGTCGAAGACGCTGTTCGCCGAGGGCGCGATCAACCAGGCCGAGTTCGACCGCTCACAAGCGGCCTGCGCAGCGGCGGGCCAGAGCGCCATGGCCGCCCGCGCGCGCGAACAGCTGGCCGGCAAGACCCTGGGTGATCTCGTGGTGCGTGCGCCGTTCGCCGGCGTGGTAGCGGACCGCTTCGTCAACCCGGGCGAATACGTGAGGCCCGATAGCCGCGTCGCCTCCGTGGTGCAGCTCGGCCAGCTTCGCCTCGAGATCGGCGTGCCCGAGAGCGCGCTAGCCGCGTTCGGCGTCGGCGCCGAGGTCAGCTTCAAGGTCGCGGCCTATCCCGCGGAGATCTTCACCGGCCGCGTTCGCTACGTCGGCGCCACGGTCCGCCGCCAGAGCCGCGATCTCCTGGTCGACGCCCTCGTGGTCAACGCGGACGAACGCCTTCGCCCCGGCATGTTCGCCGTGGCCGAAGTGACGCTTGGCCAAGCGACGTTGCCGGTGGTGCCACGTTCGGCTCTGCGCAGCGACGAACGCGCAGGCACCGATCGCCTGTTCGTCGTTGCCGAGGGCCGCGCGGTGGAACGGCTGGTGCACAAGGGCGAGCTGATCCCCGGCGCCTCGAAGGAAGAGCCGGTCCTGGTGGCGATTCACGGCGGGGTCAAGCCCGGCGAGCGCGTCGTCCTGGAACCCGACCCCGCCTTGCGCGACGGCGCGCGCGTGAAGTGAGCCGCCCCTTTTCCAAGAGGAGATCTCCATGCAATGGCTCGCCAATGTCAGTGTTCGACGCCCCATCTTCGCGACGGTGCTGGTGCTCGGCATCTGCGTGCTCGGCATCGCCGGGTACGCCCAGCTTGGCGTCGATCGCTTCCCCAAGATCGACGCCCCCTTCGTCAGCGTGACCGCTCGGCTGCCCGGCGCGGCGCCCGAGGAGATCGAGACCGAAGTCACCGACAAGCTGGAAGAGGCGGTCAACACCATCAGCGGCATCGATGAGCTCCGCTCGGTCTCGAGCGAAGGCGTGGCGATGCTCTTTCTCGCCTTCAAGCTCGACAAGAACGTCGATGTCGCCGCGCAGGAGGTGCGAGATCGCGTGAATCTGGCAATGGCGCGACTGCCTCGCGACGTCCTGCCCCCCACCATCTTGCGAGTCGACCCGGCGGCCACACCGGCGATCTTCGTCGCGGTCAACGGCCCGCTGCCCTTGCGCGAGATGACCGACGTCGCCGACCAGATCGTACGGCGTCAGCTCGAGAACGTCACCGGCGTGGGCGAGGTCACCGTGCTCGGGGGCCGCAAACGGCAGATCAACGTGACGATCGACCCCCACAAGCTGCGCGCCTACGGCCTGACCGGGCTCGACGTCGAGCGCGCTCTCATTGCCGGAAATCTGAGCCTACCTGCCGGCTCCCTGCAGGCTGGCCCCGCCCAGCAGACATTGCGCTTGCGCGGTCGCGTGCTTACACCCGAAGCCCTTGCCGATCTGGTGCTGCGTCCCGGGGATGGCCGCGCCGTGCGGGTGGGCGATGTCGCACGCATCGAAGACGGCCAGGAAGACGGCGAGACCATTGCCGCCCGCAACGGTGAGCGCGGCGTGATCCTGTCGGTCAAGAAGCAGGCCGACGCGAATACCGTCGCGGTGGTCGACGCGGTCCGGGAGAGATTGACCGACATCGCGCGGCTCTTGCCCGACGGGGTCACCCTGGAAGTCGCTCGTGACAACTCCGCCACCATCCGCACCAGCGTCGGCGCCGTGAAGGAACACCTCGTGCTCGGCGCACTCTTCGCGGCGCTGGTCGTGTTGCTCTTTCTCGGTCACTTGCGCAGCACGATCATTGCGGCGCTGGCGATCCCGATCTCGCTCATCGGCACCTTCGCCCTCATGTGGATGCAAGGTTTCACCCTCGACACCATCACGCTGCTGGCCCTCGCACTGGCCGTCGGCATCGTCATCGACGACGCCATCGTCGTGCTCGAGAACATCTTCCGTTTCGTGAACGACAAGAAGATGGCTCCCCGCGAGGCGGCGGTGCAAGCGACCAAGGAGATTGGTCTCGCCGTGCTGGCGACGACGATATCGCTGCTAGCGGTCTTTCTGCCTGTCGCTTTCATGGGCGGCATCGTCGGCCGCTTCCTCAAGAGCTTCGGCCTGACCATGGCCATGGCGATCGCAATCTCGATGTTCGTCAGCTTCACGCTGACCCCGATGCTGGCAGCCAAGTGGCTCAAGGCCGTACGCCCGAACGCCACCCCAGTCCGCCGTCCATTGCTCGAGCGGATCGTCGATCGCGTCTATCTGCCCATGGAACGCGGCTACCTGTCGCTGCTGGGGTGGGTGATGCGCCGCCGCTGGGTCGTGGTGGTCGCCTCCCTCTTGACCTTGGCTGCGACGGTTCCTCTCATGGGCGCGGTCAAGAAGGGTTTTCTGCCCGATAGCGACGAGGCGCACTTCGAGATCAACCTGCGTGCGGCGGAGGGGACCAGTCTGGAAGGGACGCTGATCATCGCCGAACGCATCGCCCGGCAGGTCCGGCAAGTTCCCGGCGTCGAATTCACCCTCACCACCCTCGGCGACAACGCCCAGCGCGCGCCCAACCTCGGCAGTGTCTACGTCAAGCTCACCGATCCCCGCGTTCGTCGCGAATCTCAGGTCGAGCTGATGGAGCGGATCCGTCGCGACATCCTCGCGCACAAACCCGCGGACCTGCAGGCGGACGTCTCTCTCGTTCCGGTGATGTCGGGCGGCCTCGCGCAGGCGATGGTCATGTACGATCTGTCGGGTCCCGACATCGCAAAGCTGACTGCCTACACCGAGCGCATCCTGGCGGGCATGAAGACGATACCGGGCGCCGTCGACGTCAGCTCGAACCTGGTCACGGGCAAACCCGAGCTCGTCGTGCACATCGACAGGGACAGGGCCGCGGATCTCGGCGTCTCGGTCGCCGACGTCGCGGCCACGCTGCGCCTGCTGGTCGCTGGCAACAAGGTCTCGACCTTCGAGCAACACGGGCAGCAGTTCGAGGTGCGAGCGCGCGCGGAACGAAGCTTCCGCGCCGACGCCGAGGGTCTGCGTGCGTTCAGCGTCCCATCGTCGAAGCCCGGGTTGGGATCGGTCGCACTCTCGGACGTCGTCAGGCTGCAGCCGGCGACCGGCCCGGCCCAGGTCAACCGGCTCAATCGCCGCCGTCAGGTCACGTTCCTGGCCAATGTGTCGCCAGGCTTCTCCGAAGGGGCCGTGGTCGATGGCGTCAACAAGGTGATCGCGGATCTGAAGCTCGCCGATGGCTACATCGCCATGCCGATGGGTCGGTCCAAGGAGATGGCCAAGGCGGGTCGCGCCTTCCTGCTGGCATTCCTGCTCGCCATCGTCTTCATGTACCTGACTCTGGCCGCGCAGTTCGAATCCTGGCTGCATCCCATCACCATCTTGCTCGCGCTGCCGTTGACCCTGCCCTTTGCGATCCTCTCGCTGGTGCTGCTCGGTCAGTCGCTCAACATCTTTTCCGCCCTCGGCATCCTGGTGCTCTTCGCGGTCATCAAGAAAAACGCGATCCTGCAGATCGACCACACGAATCACCTGCGTCAGCAGGGTCTGCCGCGTGACGAGGCCATCCTGCAGGCCAACCGAGACCGCCTGCGGCCGATCTTGATGACCACCCTCGCCTTCGTGGCCGGCATGGTGCCGTTGGTCCTTTCGGAGGGCGTGGGCGCGGGATTCAACCAGGCGACCGCTGGCGTGGTGGTCGGCGGCCAGCTGCTCTCGTTGCTTCTCACGTTGGTCGCAACACCGGTGGCCTACAGCCTCTTTGACGACGCAGCCTCGTGGCTGGCGCGCCGGCGCGGTGTGCAGGCCGGACGGGACGACGAGGCGACAATCTCCCACACGCCCGCCGAGGCGGCGCTCTAGCGCCATCCGACCGACATCGCCGTGTTCAAGCGCCCCCCCACGAGGGTCGATTCTTCGATGGGGGGACTCTTGCGGCAAAAGCTTCGAGCAGGGAAAGAGCGTGGGTTGAGCGGGGTGGTCTCGAGGTTGGTCGCGCTGGCGGTCGCGCTGGCGACGTGCGGGCCGGGCCAGAGGCTGACTCCCGATGAGCTCGAGTCGCAAAGCTTCGCAGCCGTTCCGTCATCGACCTGCGGCGACGGCTACATCGACGGAACCGAGGCTTGCGACGACAGCAACACGAGCAACAGCGATGGCTGCAGCAGCGCCTGCGCGGTCGAATCGGGCTACGTCTGTCAGACCAATCGGATCGCCAACCCGTTCTTCACCAGCACGACCACGAGCTGGGACGACGACGGCGGCAACGCGCCGGAAGTGAACAGCGAGACGAGCTACGGCGGCAGCGACACCAACAAATGCACCGAGATCGACAACACGGCCCACCTTGGCCAGGACATCACCGGCCTTATCGCCGGCGTGACCTATCGACTCAGCTACTACGCAAGCCGGCGTATCTCGGACAACCCGAACCCCTCGACCGCCACACTCAAGTGGAATTCGACGACCATCGCGACCGCCTCGCGCAGCAACACGACCTGGTCGTGGACCCGGAGCAGCCACACATTCACTCCCACCACCGACTCGTTCACCTTCACGGGCACGAGCGCCTCGGGCGTTGGTAAAGGCATCATCCTCGACAACATCGAGCTGCGGCCAAGCGGCTCTTACGGTTGCACCAACGCCGCGGCCCCGACCGCCGCCGATGACACCGCCTACACCCGCGGTCACCCCGTCACCATCTCGGTGCTGGCAAATGACACCACGCCGGTCAGCACCTACGGCGTCACCGTCGGATCGGCGACCTATGGCACGGTCACCCTCAATGACGACAACACGATCACCTACGATCCCGGCGCCAGCTATCCCAGCGGCGGGGACAGCTTCACGTACACCATCACCGACAACTACGGCCGCACCGACAGCGGCACGGTTACCCTCATCGCCGGCGTCGCCACACAGAACACGCCGGCGGTAATCAAGGTCGGCTCGTTCATCCGCCCCTCGGGTGCCAGCAACACGTTTGCTCACGGCCTTGGCGACACGCCCAAGGCGCTCATCCTCTGGACCGCCAATCGTCAGGACGAGACTGTGGGCACCGACTTCCGCTTCGGACTTGGCATCACCGATCAGGACAAGACCAGCCGCGCGGTCTCGGTTTTCGTCGAAGACAAGGCGTCGACCCCGACCAACTCGAGCCGCCACAGCAGCACCGGGGCCATCGCGATCATCGACTCGGGCGAGACCTTGCGGGCCCGGGCGACGGTCAGCTCGTGGGACAGCACCAACATTACCTTGTCCTGGGACACCAACCTCAGTCACACGTCGGACGTGATCCACTTCGTGGCCATCAGCGGCTCGGCTGTCCTTTCCAAGGTGATCGAATGGACGACCCCGACCACCGCCACCAACCCATACGAGGTCACCGGCGTGGGCTTCCAGCCGACCGCGGTCATTCACATGGCGATCGGCGATTCGATCACCGGGGCGGCCCCCCAGTCGGCGGCGGCCTGGCACCTAGGCATGGGCGTGATGGACGCCAGCGGCAATCAGTGGGGAAACATGGTGGCGGGGGACGACGCCGTGACCACGACGAACACGGCGCGCGCCATGATGTCGGATGCATCGCTGGTTTTCATCAACACGACACCCGCCATCACCAAAAAGGCGAGCTACGTCTCGATGGACAACAGCGGCTTCTCGCTGAACTTCTCCACCGTGACCAGCGCCACCGCCAGCCGGGTCTTCTCGCTGGCTCTGCAGGGCGTGCGCGCCAACGCCGGCGCATTCAACAAGGTCGCCAGTCCGACCAACTCGCAATCGGTGACCACTGTCGGCTACGCACCGGCCGCGGTGCTCTTCGGCACCATCATCGCCAACACCAGCACGGCTGCGCAAACCAGCGCGCGTTGGGGCATCGGCGCCGCTGATGGGACGACCGAAGGCTCCACCATTCTGGTTGAGCCGGACAATCGCACCCTCCCGCAATGCGGTGTCGCGGACAAGACGTCCAAGGGACTGGTCAAGACCAACACCGGATCCAACGGGGTCGACGCCACCCTCGATTCGGAAGCTGACGTGTCGCTCACCAGCAACGGCTTTTCAGCGAGCTGGACGACCAACGAGACCGCCACCGTCGAGTGGGGGTATTTCGCCCTCGCGTCACCCAGCACCACGGCCATCCGCCTGCAGTCCTTCGAGCTCACCCAGGCAGGCGACGAGGTGCGCGCCGACTGGACCACCGCGGCCGAGTTCGACAACCTCGGCTTTCACCTGCTCTGCGACGACAACGGCGCGCGACGACCATTGTCTCCTTTGGTCCCCGGGTCGGCGCTCTTCACCGGGAGCGATTCCGGCCTTGGGGCGCCGCGGTCGTACGCACACGGGCCCTTCGCCTCCTCTGACTGCCCGTCGGGCACTTACTGGCTGCAGGACGTCGACCTGGGTGGCGCCACCACCCATCACGGTCCCGTACGGGCGCGGCGAGTATCAGCGCTGGCCGCGACCGCGCGACGAGCCTCGATGTTGGTGGCGCCGACCGTCGCTCACACCGCGCGGCCGCTGTCGCTCACGCCGGACGCACCGGCCGAGCCACGCTATCTGTTCAAGCAGGTCGCCCCCGAGCCGTTCGCCCTGCCCAGTCAGACCGCGGTGAAGATCCCCGTGCGGACGCCGGGCCTCTATCGCCTGCGCACCTCCGATCTGATCGCGGCCGGCCTGCCCGCGTCGCTCGACCCCGCTCACCTCGTCCTGATGGCGGGCGGCCAGGAGCGGCCGCTTCGTATCGACGGCGACGAGATCTCCTTTTATGGCGTCGGCGCCGACACGCCCTTCTCCGATGCGCGCACGCACTGGATCGGCCTTGGCGCGCAGCCCGGTGCCCGCATGCCGCTGGCGGCCATCGCTTCGGGCGGCGCCGAGATCACCGCCTTTCCCTTCGTCTGGGCGGATCGCCAGCGCAGCGTCTACTTCTCGGCCTTGCTCAACGAAGATGGCCCCAACTTCTTCGGCCCCGTCATCAACGCCGTCGGCATCGAGCGAAAAATCCCTATTCACCACCTGGCGCCTGGCGCCGGGGTCGCGACCTTGACCGTATCGGTGCAAGGGGTGACCTTCGAGCCGCACCAGATCGGCGTGCTCTGGAACGGGACCCCGATCGGCACCATCAACTTCGATGGGCGCGCAGTCAAGAGCCAGAGCTTCGAGCTTGCCGCCACCAGCCTACTCGACGGCGACAACGCGCTTCGCCTCGTCTCGGAAGGCGGCCCTCGCGATTCGTCGCTCCTCATCGAGAGCCGGATGGTCCACCCACACGCCTTCGTCGCTGACGACAACGCTCTCCGTTTCACCTTGGTCGGTGGGGCAAGCGCGCAGATCGCCGGGTTCACGCAGGCGGCGATCGAGCTTTACGATGTCAGCGACGAACCCGGTGTGAGCCGCGTGCCGGTGACGGTCGCAGCCGTGGGCGACACCTTCACCGCGCAAGTCACGGCCCCCGGCACGGGCGAGCGCACCCTGCTCGCCGTCGCGCCCTCACGACTCCAGGCCGCCACTGTCCTGCGCAACCGACCGAGCGACTGGCGCAACCCGGCCAACGCCGCCGATCTCGTCATCATCGGGCACGAGACGCTTCTGCCCGAGGCCGCGCCTCTGATCGAGCGCCGCCGCGCCCAGGGGCTGACCGTGGCGGCCATCGACATCGACGATCTCTACGATGAGTTCGCGTTCGGCGAACGCGGCCCGCAGGCCATTCGCAGCTTCCTCACCCACGCGCGGGCCACCTGGGCCAAGGCGCCACGATTCGTTCTCCTCCTAGGCGACGCGAGCTTCGACCCACGCAATTTCCTCGGCAAGAACGTCAGCGACCTGGTGCCAACCAAGCTCATCGACACCAGCCTCATCGAGACGGCGTCGGACGACTGGTTCGGGGATCTCGACGATCTGGGACATCCAGCGCTGGCCATCGGACGGCTGCCGGCACGCACCCCGGAGGCGGCGCGGGTGATGATCGCCAAGACTCTCGCGCACGACGAGGCGATCGCCGCCGGGCAACGCGATCTTCTCTTCCTGACCGATAGCAACGACAACGAAAATGCCTTTGGCACGCACGCCCGGGGCGCCGAGGCGCTCTGGCAGAACCGCTGGCCGACGAGTCTCATCTCGCCCTTCGCGGCACCTGGCGGTACGGCCCCCAACTGGGTCGATTCGCTCAACGCGGGACCGCTGGTGGCGGCCTACTGGGGGCACGGCTCGCAGAACATCTGGCGTGCCGCCGGGATCAGCGGTGCCACTGCGGCGACGCTGACCAACAAGACCCGCCCCTCGCTCTATCTCGCGATGACCTGCCTCAACGGCTTTTTCCACGACGTACACGGCGGCTCTCTCGCCGAGGCGTTGATGGCGTCCGAGGGCGGCGCCTTCGCGGTCTGGGCTTCGTCGGGACTCACCCACCTGTTCCAGCAGGAGCTGCCGACCGCCAGCTTCCTCGAGTACGCGCTCGATGCCAATGGCACCATCGGCGGCGCCGCCCAGGCGGCGAAACGACGGTCAGCTCACCCCGACTTCAAGAAGACCTTCATCCTCTTTGGCGATCCGAGCGCGCGCCTGCACGCGGTCAAGGGCGGTCCCCTGCCGGGCCAGCGCCCGGGTGCCTTCTTGCGACCGCTGCAAAGGGCCGACATCGATCGTGAGCTCGACCGAGCGCCCAACCGCACGGCGTTCGGCGGATCGATCAAGGGCGACCCGCTGCCCGAGTGATCGCAAAGCCGTCGGCGCGAAGCTGTCGGCGCGAAGCTGTCAGCGCGAAGCTGTCAGGTGGACAGCTCAGCTCTGAAGCCGCTTCTTTTTCTTGAAGATCGGCAGGGGGCGGCGATTGGGATCGTCGGGATCCGTCGCCGAGTGATCGATCCAGCGGTAGCTCGGCGGGGGCCTCACGTCGACGTGAACGAAACCGCTCGTCGGATAAAGACCGATGCCCATGCCGCCAGAATCGAGGGTCTCGAGGAAGGAGCGGATCTTGCGCGGGCTGATCCCTTGCACCATGAAGTCGGTCGCCGAGCCTCGGTAGTGATTGCTGGTGGTGTGGCGCTGATTGCGATACCCCGACGTCACCTCCAACCGCCGCTCACCGAAGTGGTCGTAGACGTGCGAAAGGATGGCGAAGAGCCTCGGCTCCATCTGCGTTTCGGTGTCGGTCCGCTTGCAACGTAGGAAATGCGACAGCGCCTTCAAGGCATCGACGTTGTACGAACCGTCGCCGTTGAAGATGTTGATCTTGATCGACTCGCCCCGGAACGGATTGAAGAGGTGCAAGTTCCCCGAAGGCGGGGGAGGCAGCCGGCTCCGCAGCTTGTCGTCGGAGACGGGGTAGCCCGACATCTTGCCGCCCTTGCCGCTCTTGGCCTGGGTCGCGCCTGGCGGGGGCGTCACCTCGTCGCTGTCGGAGATCTGCGACGGCATCTCGACGCGCGCTCTCGCGGTCACCGGAATCGAGAAGGCAGCCAGCCCGACGAGGGCCACCGTGAGCCGCCGCTGGCGCCTGAATGCGCCAGCCGGCTCACAGGTGATGGCCGATGGATTCGCCGCGGAGGAAGGACAACGAGGACGCAGCAAGTGCCGGCAGGTTCGACCCTTCCGGCCGGTCGTGTCAAGCGTCCGATCGGTGTCAGGGAGCCATCGGTCCGACGTCGGCGAGCCCGAGCACCTTGCGAGGCCCCGGCATCATGTTGAACTGCTGCGCGCCCACGTCGAGCTTCGCTCCGCGCGCATGCCCGGAGATGTCGTCGGTGACGAAGGGATAGCTGCCGACCGCAGCGCCGATCGCCTTGCTTCCCGCGGTGATCATCTGGATGTCACCCATCGCCGCCAGACCGAGATCGGCGGCCGACCCGCTGAGATTGCCCGGCCCCGACGCGCCACCGCCACCCACCAACAGGTTGTTGGCGAAGACGTTGTTGGCCCCGCCGGCCACGCCGACACCGCCGAAGAAGGTGTTGTGCACGATGGTCGCGTTCTTCACCGGCGCGTGGATCGGACCGGAACGATTCGCGGTGAGGCCACCCACGACGTAGTTGTTGTAGATGCGGTGGCCATCCTCGTACATGCGCAGGCCGGGGCCGGGCCCGAGGATGTAGTTGCCGTAGATGTGATTGTTGCGGCCGGCTCGGATGTCGATGTCGCCGTTGTGACGACGAATCGTGTTGTAGCGGAAGTGAACGTTGGATCCCTTGATCGAGATCATCTCGGCTGACGTGCCGTTGGCGTTCACGAAGAGGTTCTGTTCGATGATCGTGTTGGACGCGAAGTAGTCGTACTTGGGACCGCAGCAGCCGACGGTGATGAGGTGCGGACCGCTCGTGTCGTGAATGTAGTTGTGATCGAACCGGGTGTTGGTCGCGAGGCCCGTCGGGTTGATGATGTCCGAGCTGCTCGAGCCGCCACCGATGTCACAATGATCGACCCGGGAGTGATTGCTGGTGCCGGGCGGGGTGTCGGTGCAGCCGTTCTGGCAGCCCTTCTGCTCTTCGACCCGGATCCAGTAGCCGCTGCCTGGTCCTTTGACCTGACAGCGGGTGACGCGACAGTAGTTCGAGTTCGAGAACAAGATGGTCGATAGCGCCAAGCCGCGAACGATGACGTGTTCGGCGCCTCGGAAGATGAGGTTGGTCGCAGACGCCTTGAGCAGGTTGGCCGCGCGGATCTGAATCGGCGCCGTGGCGGTCGCCTTGGCCGTGAGCGTAAGAGGTCCGTAGGCACCGTCGGCCAGCACCAGGCAGTCTCCCGGCTTGGCCATCTCGAGGGCGGGAGCCAGGGCGGCCGCGTTGGCCACGTCGACGTTGCGCTGACAGGCGGGCGGTTCGTCGCCCGCTGCGGAAGGCGGCGCCCCGGGGCCGACATCGCCACCGGCGTCGGGCTCGCTGCCCCCAGCACCGCCGGTCGCCGAACCCGGATTGGCCCCGCCGCTGCCCGCCTCAGACCCGCCAACGCCTCCTGTGCTCCCGCCGGTGCCGGATCCGCCCGATCCAGTCGGCCCGGCTCCCCCTGCACCGCCGCTGGCGGAAGAACCGCCAGTACCGCTGCCGCCGGAGCCTCCTCCGCCCCCACCCTTTCCCGAGGACCCGCCGGTGGATTTGGCGGGATCCGGACGGTTCGGCGCGTCGCCCTCACCCTCTGCTTTGGGCGAGCAGGCGAGCAGCGGAAGCAAAAGGGCCATCGATAAACGACGCATGACGACAGAGAGGGAAGGAGAGCTCAAGGTGCGACCTCCCATCTAATTGCGGGTCAGGCGCCGGTTGCTTGGATTTTCTCCCCGCGAGTGCCAGCGGCCTTCCAGGCGCCCTCATCTTTGGCTCATCAAGAGTTCCCCTGAAAACGGTTTTCAGGTCTCGCTGGAATTGCAGCCGAAACAAACCGAAACCGGGAGCACAATGGCCTGAATTCACTCACATCTCGCACCCGCCCAGCGTCACGGCCGAGGCTTATAGCCGTATCAATATTAGCAATTTTAGTTACCGATTATTAGGAGCACTAAAACGGTTGCAGCTTCTACCCTCTCCATCCATGAGAGTCCTGAAACCTGCTCCCCGGTCTTACCTCGCCCTGCTTGTCGCCTCCCTCGTCCTGACCGCATGCGGCGCAGGTGCCGACGAATACCCGTCCACTGCCGATCAGGCCATCACCCAGGCGCCGCCCGACGAGGGCGCGTCGCTCCAGAAGGTCGTCGACCTCCTGGGTGTCGCGATGTACCCACTCAACACCGAGCCGATGCGGTCGCTCCTCGCGCCCGGCCATGTCTACGACCTCTTCGTGAGCGAGGTCGGCCGCAAGGAGTACGAACGACTCAACCTCGGTCAGGCCGGCTCGCGCACGGAGCTCCCGGTCGGCACCGCGATCCTCCGCGTCATGCGCGACGGGTCGAGCAACGCCATCAAGAAGTTCACCGTGCTCGTGAAACGCGAACCCGAGTTCAACCCTCCGTCCAACCTCTGGTTCGCGGTCTATGACGCCTACGGCGAAGTCGCCAAGAGCAACGGCCAGCCGCAAGAGGGCGCGCTCACGAGCTGTACCGCCTGTCACCTGAGCCGCCCCGCTGACGGATACGTCTTCGGGCGGACCGAGTACTGAGCTTCGGGCCGAGGTGGCAACCGCGCACGGCCGGATCCATCTTGGGGGCATGGAAAAGCGAGTGTCGGTCGCGGTCGATGATCCGATCTTGGCGCACACCGAGACCGTCACGTCGACCAACGATCTGCAACCCGGAGATCTCTTGGTTGCGATCGACAGAGCCGCGTCCTACCCGCCCGGGTACCGCGTTCCGCTCTATCAAATGACTCTCGGTGGGCTCACGAATCTGGAGACGGCTCTGCCCGACGAGCTTCCCGCCGAAAGCGGAGCCACGCTCTACCGGCTCAAAATCTGAACGAGGGGGGCCGCGATCTGCGTGTGACGACTCGGCAACGACGCTGATTGCGCGTCGTACGATTCGCTGGACATTTGTCGCACCTTCCGCCCATTGTCCGTCGAGATCGCTTCACAGGTTTTTGCTGAAGCGGTGACCGGACAAGGAGGAATGACATGAACATTCTCTGGACCTTGATCGTGGGGCTCGTCGTCGGAGCCATCGCCAAGCTGCTCATGCCGGGACGCGATCCAGGCGGGTTCATCATCACCATGCTGATTGGCGTCGCAGGAGCCTTCGTGGCCGGCTTCATCGGCAAGACGTTGGGGCTCTACAACCAGGGCCAAGCCCCCGGAATCATCGCCTCGATCATCGGCGCGATGCTGCTCCTCGGCGTCTACCGCGTCGTGCGGCGTCGCCCGACCTGAGCGCTCGCTCACCCATACATCGAACTCCGTTGGGCTCGTCGCATCTCGCATGCGGCGGGCCCTCCGCTTTTTTGGGCCGGAGATCGACGCGGGCGCGTCCGTGACCCTGCGCGCGGCCGGCAAAGGACACATCGTTCCTCGAGCAACTTGCATCGAGCTTTTCCACCGAGCCTCTGGCTGGGGGATGGCGGCGGGCAAACATCAATCGGGAGCGGTGATTGACATCGACCTGCAACAGCACGCCTGACCAACCCGCCCGCGAGGCGGCGGCCGCAGCCGCGCCCGACAGCGCGCCGCCGGTGAGAGCGCTGACCGTGCTGACCGTGAACACACACAAGGGGTTCACGCTTTTCAACCGGCGTTTCATCCTGCCCGAGCTGCGGGAAGCGGTTCGAGCGACGTCGGCCGACCTTGTCTTCTTGCAAGAGGTGCACGGCACGCACGCCCGCCACTCGGCGCGGTTCTCCAACTGGCCGGCCGCGCCTCACTACGAATTTTTGGCCGACACGAACTGGCCCGACTTCGCGTACGGTCGCAACGCGGTCTATCCCGACGGCGATCACGGCAACGCCGTGCTGTCGAAGTTTCCCATCCTGGCTCACCGGAATCTGGACTGCTCGATCAGCGACGGGTCCGAGCAGCGAGGGCTGCTCCACTGCGAGCTCGGCATTCCCGGACAGGAACAGTTTCACGCCATCTGCGTTCACCTCGGTCTGCGCGAATCGCATCGCCAGCGCCAGGTCGGCCTGCTCTGTGAGCTGCTGGCCACGCTGCCGTCCGAAGCTCCTGTCGTGGTGGCGGGAGACTTCAACGACTGGCGGCTCAAGGCCAACGAACGGCTGCTTCGTTGTGGCCTGGAGGAGGTCTTCGCCTCGGCGCACGGGGCGCTTGCACGCAGCTACCCGGCACGATGGCCGACCCTGCGGCTGGATCGGATCTACGTGCGCAACCTCGAGGCGCAAGGACCGCGGGTGCTGGGACGCAAACCCTGGTCGCATCTGTCCGACCACGTGCCCCTGGTGGTCGAGGTCCACCCTCCACTGCCCGCCGGTGCCGCCCACGGAGCGGCCCAGCGGCGATGAGGACACGATGAGGACGCTATGAAGACGGGCTGGCGCGACGGCAATCGGATCGAGCTGCTGGAGAACGGCGAGCAGTTCTACCCCCGCGTCTGGGATGCCATTCGCGACGCCCGGCGGGAGATCTTGATCGAGACCTTCATCCTCTTCGAGGATCCGGTCGGCTTGCAGCTGCACGCAGCGCTGATCGAAGCCGCACAGCGGGGGGTGGAGGTCGACTTGACCGTCGATGACTACGGTTCGCCCGACCTGAGCGATGACTTCATCCGCCGGTTGACCGAAGCCGGCGTCAGGCTCCACCTCTTCGACCCTGCTCCACGCCTGCTCGGCATGCGGACGAATCTCTTGCATCGCATGCACCGCAAGATCGTCGTCGTCGACGGGCAGCGGGCTTTCGTTGGAGGAATCAACTTTTCTGCGGATCATCTCGACGCCTTCGGCCCCGAGGCCAAACAGGACTACGCCGTGGAGGTGCACGGGCCCGTGGTCGACGACATCCATCGTTTTGCCAAGGCCGCCGTGGCGCCGCAGCGCCGCTGGTGGCAACGGCGTCGCACTCGGCGCTCGTCGCCGCCCGCGCGAAATCTTCCAGAAGGTACCGCCCGCGCGATGTTCGTCCTGCGCGACAACGACGAGCACAAGGACGACATCGAACGTCACTACCTCAAAGCGATCCGTCTCGCCAAGCGGCGCATCGTCATCGCGAATGCCTACTTCTTTCCCGGTTATCGCCTGCTGCGCCAGCTACGCCTGGCCGCGCGACGGGGCGTCGACGTCCAGCTCGTCGTGCAGGGGCAGCAGGCCGACGTGGCGCTGGCCCGCACCGGCGCGCGCCTGCTCTACAACCACCTTCTTCACGACGGCGTGAAGATTCACGAGTACACCCGACGGCCCCTGCACGGCAAGGTGGCGCTGGTCGACGACGAGTGGGCGACGGTCGGCTCCTCGAACCTGGATCCGCTCAGCCTTTCCCTCAATCTCGAATCGAATCTGGTGGTACGCGACGCAGGGTTCAACCACGAGCTACATGCACGGCTGGATCGACTGATCCAGCAGCACTGTCAGCCCGTGACGATGGAGAGTGCGATCCGCGGCTACTGGTGGCGCGCCCCTGTCGTCTTCTTCATCTTTCACTTCCTGAGACACTTCCCGCGCATCGCCGGCTGGCTCCCGCGCCGACCGCCGCGCTTGACGCTGGCGCGGATCCCCGCGAATCCGCCGGAGCCACCGCGGCCGGCGGCGAAGCCGGAGCCGGCGGCGAAGCCGGAGACAGCAGCCCCCACGTGGCGGACCCGCGCCCGTCGCATCGTCACGGCAGGGTTCTTCCTGACCGTGGCCGGGCTCTTGGCGGTGCTGGCGAGCAACGTCGACTGGGGCGAGGTCATGAGGACCCTGGCACAGATCCGGGGCGAGACTTTGGCCCTGGCTGGCGCCACCGCGCTTGGCAGCTACCTCGTCTACACGAGCTTCGACGTGCTCGGCAAACGCTACACGGGCCATCCGCTGCCGGTCTCCCAGATCTTGCCGATCACGTTCGTCTGCTACGCCTTCAACCTCAACTTGAGCGCCTGGGTGGGCAGCATCGCCTTTCGCTATCGGCTCTACTCGCGCCTCGGCCTCGACAACGCCACCATCACCAAAGTCTTCACCTTCAGCCTCACCACCAACTGGTTGGGCTACATCTGGCTGGCCGGTGTCGTCTTTGCGACGGGGCTCTTCGAACCGAAGCTCGGTGCCCTGTCGGGCGTGATGACGCGTGGGCTGGGCGGTCTGCTGCTCGCGGCGGCGCTCGGCTACCTGCTCCTCTGCGCCTTTTCACGCCGCCGGTCGTTGACCGTGCGCGGGCACGAGGTCGAACTGCCGTCAGCGCGACTGGCGCTCCTGCAGCTTCTGCTGGGTTCCTGCAACTGGACGTTGATGGCCGCAACGATCTGGATCCTGCTCGGCGGGCGCGTCGACTACCCCACGGTGCTGGGCGTCCTGCTCACCAGCGGCATCGCGGGGGTCGTGGCCCACATCCCGGCGGGGCTCGGCGTGACCGAGGCGGTCTTCGTGGCGCTGCTTGGGGATCAGTTAGGGCGCGGTCCGGTTCTCGCCGCGCTCATCGGTTACCGGGCGGTCTACTACCTGGTGCCGCTCGCGATGGCGACCGTGATCTATCTGTTGATCGAGGCGCAGGCCAAAAACCTGCGGCGCAAGAACGCGGGACCACGGCTGGAGGCACCACAGTACGATCGCCATCGTGCGCGTCTGGGATCGCGCGCGACCTGACGGGAGCCCGGGATGTGGGTGCCGGAAGGCGGCGCTGGCAAACGAAGTGATTGGGCCCAGCTGTCCTTGACAGGCTCGGTGCGGCAAATCATGCTCGAAGAGATCCATGTCGGCAGGGGGCACATCCAGGCGAATTCTGAGCGCGGCGCTCTTGCTGCCGCTGCTGCTTTTCGCGGTGGCCTCGTCGAGCGGGGGCTGGCTCTGCCGGTCCGATGGCATCGTTCGTTCGTCCTGCTGCTGCCCGAAGAAGTCGGCGGTGATCTCGGGAACGACCGCGGCCGACGCGCCTGGCGCCGAGATCGGCGCGCTCGGCTGCTGCGTGGTCAAGGAAGAGGTGGTCGACAAGGCTCCTACCGAGCCGCCTCGACCGAACCCCACGCAGCTACTGGCCGGCCTTGCCTCTCTCCCCGTCGCCCTCACGGCGACGATCGTCTGCCACGCCCCACCGGGGTTCATCGCCTCGGCCCGCGGCCAGCCACAGAGCGGCCGTGGGGTGATCCTGCAAAAGCGCGCGTTTCTGATCTGAGCCGTTGAGCCCCCTCGACGAGGGAAAGCCCGGCGCACGCTCTCGTTGCGCCCGGCTCCTGATGCGGCCGCCGTAACTCGGCCGCGCCTTGTCTCGGTTCGTCGCTGTCGCCGCGCTCGCGCTCTCGCCTAGAGCTTCGCTCGGGCTCTCGCGACTCGCACGTGGGTTGAGCCCGCCCGTGGTCGCAAGGCGCCCGGTCCATCGTTTCGTTCGTCCCCGTCTCAGGAGCGTCTTCATGATGATCGTATCCCGCCTCCGATTCACAAGCGTACTCACTGGCCTCGCTGGCTGCGCCTGGCTGATGACAGCGACGGCCTACGCCCAGACCACCGCCGATGGGCTGGCAGGGCAGACGACGCTGGGTCCGATCTTGAAGGCGGCTCTGCTCGCCAACCCCGACATCGCCGAAGAGCGTGCACGCGTGAAGGCGGCAGATGCGCGGGCGCGAGGCGCGGGACGGCTTCCCGACACGCAGCTGAAGTACGAACAGTGGGGAGTACCTGTGTCGCGCCCGTGGGCATGGGGCGATGCCAACGCCGTGATGGTCGGGCTCTCGCAGACTCTGCCCGCGCCGGGGTCGCGGGCCGCGCGTGGGCGGGCGGCAGCGCAGGACGTGGTCAGCGCAGGGAGCCGCGCCGATCGCCGCCGCCGGGATTTGCAAGCGCAGGTCCGCCGCGCCTTTGCCGACTACTACCGCGCCGACCGCGAGCTCGGGCTTCATCGCGAGCACGTCGAGCTCACCGCCCGGCTGGTCGAGCTGGCGCGTGCCAGTTACCGCACCGGTCGGCGTGCGCAACAGGACGTGCTCCGTCTCAACCTCGAGCTTTCGCGCCTGCACCGAGATCTCGCCCACATCGAGCAAGAACGGATCTCCGCGCGCGCTCTGCTCAACGCCCTCATGAATCGGCCCGTCGAGGCGTCCCTTGGCCCCCCGGCCGAGATCACCCCGGCCTCTGAGCCCGCGGGCGCCGCCGAGCGGGCGGCAAGCGCCCGTCCCGAGATCACCGCCGCGCGCGCTGCCGTCGCCCGCAGCCAGGCCGAGCTGGAAGTCTCGCGCAGCGAAGCGCGCTGGCCGAGTGTCACGTTGGGCGCCGACTACATGTACATGCCGTCCATGCAACACCGCCACGGCTGGGGCGCGATGGTGATGCTGAACCTCCCGTGGCTCTCGAGCGCCCGGCACGATGCCATCGACGCGGCCGAGCAGATCGTCGCCGCCGATCAGCAGGCGCTGGTGTCGGTCGAGACCGTCGCCCGTTACGAGGCACGCGACGCCCGCGCCCGATTCGACGCCGCCCGATCGACCTTCGACATCCTCGATCGCGATCTGGTCCCCCTCGCCCGCCGCAATTTCGAGACCGCCGAGGCGGGCTACGGCGCAGGACAGGGCGATGCGATCAGCCTGCTCGATGCGCTGAGAAGCTTCCTCGACACACGGCTCGATCGCGTGCGCAGCCTGGTTCATCTCGAGAACGTGGCGGCCGATCTCGAGCGGCTGACGGGGGAAGGAGGCAGCCGATGACATCGCCAACGCCACCGTCAGAGTCGTCGTCAACGCCAACGCCGGACGATCTGCCACGCGGATCCGAAGCGCCACCGCCCGGCGTAAAAGCCGCAGCGGTGGTGAGATGGGCGCTGGTGATCGGCGTGGGGGTTGTCGCCGCCGGGTCGCTCGCTGCGGGCTTCGGCGTTCGCTTCGGCGCCGAGACGACCGCTCGCGACGTCCGCTACCAGTGCCCGATGCATCCACAGATCCTGCAGGATCATCCGGGCGAATGTCCGATCTGCCACATGCGCCTGGTGCCGGTGGCCGCAAACAAGACCAGGGCGGCAACGGCGAGCACCACGTCGCCAGACAGCGCCGAGGCTGCCAAGCTGGCGGCCGCCGGCCCCGGCCGATTCTGGTGTCCGATGCACCCGCAGGTGACGTCAGACGATCCCAACGCCAAGTGTGATCTTTGCGGGGGCATGAAGCTGCTGCCCAAGCCGACGCCCCCCGCTGCCGGAAGCCCGAGCGCCGCCGTGCCCGGCCTCGTCCCGGTGGAGTTGCCACCGGATCGCGTGCAGCGTGCCGGCATCCGCCTGGCGCCGGTCACCCGTGGCGCGCTCACCACGCAGGTTCGCACTGTCGGCGTGGTCGAGGCGAGCGAACGCGGCCTCGCCCAGATCTCGCCGCGCTTCTCCGGCTGGATCGAAGAGCTCTTCGTCAACGAGACAGGTCAAGCGGTTCGTCGCGGTCAGGCGCTGGCGACGATCTACAGCCCCGACGTCCTGCAAGCGCAGCAAGAGCTGCTTTCGGCCCTCGGCTGGACGGGCGGCTCCAGCGCCAGCCACGGCCAGGCAGCGCCGCTCGAGTCGATGGTCGCCGACGCTCGGCAACGGCTCGAGCTCCTCGGCATCTCGCCGCCGGAGATAGACGCCATCGTGAAACAGCGGCGCCCGCAGCGGGCGATCGCGATCCGATCGCCCGTCTCCGGTCACGTCATCGGCAAGGCTGCCGTCATCGGCATGAGCGTGGCCGCGGGCACACCGCTCTTTCAGGTCGCGGATCTCTCCACCGTCTGGGTCATCGCGGATGTCTACGAAGGGGATCTGCAACGCGTTCGTGTCGGGCAGCCGGCTCGCTTCCTTGCCTCCGCAATGCCGGGTGTGCCCTTTTCCGGCAAGGTGCAGTTCGTTCATCCGACCCTCGACGCCGCTTCGCGCACACTGCGGCTGCGCCTCGAGTTCCGCAACCGCCCCGACAGCAGCGGACAGCGCCTGCGCCCCGGCATGTACGGCAACGTGTCGCTCGATCTGCCGGCGCGTTCGGGCCTCACCATCCCTGCCGAGGCGCTGGTCGACACCGGCGATCTGCAATACGTCTTCGTAACCCGCGACGGAGGTCGCTTCGAGCCCCGCCGTGTGCAGGTCGGCGGTCGCATCGGCGATCGCATCGAACTGCTCTCCGGCGTGCAAGTCGGCGATCAGGTCGTGACCACAGCCAACTTCCTCATCGATTCGGAGAGTCGTCTGCGTGCGGCCATCGACGCGCCTCCTCGGACCGCGCCCGCGCCCGCGTCGACCACACCAGCAGCGCCGCCGGCTTCCGCGCCGCCGGCGCCCGCCCACCGTCACTGAGGTACGCACCATGGTCGCCAAGATCATCGAGCTTTGTGCCCGCAACCGCGTGGCGGTCCTCGTCGGGGTGGCTCTCGCCCTGCTTGGGGCCTTCGCCTCCATCCGCCGCATCAAGCTGGACGCGATCCCGGATCTGTCGGACCCGCAGGTCATCGTCTTTACCGAGTGGATGGGCCGCAGCCCGACGCTGATCGAAGACCAGGTCACCTATCCGATCGTCTCGAAGTTGATCGGCACGCCCAAGGTCGCCGACGTGCGTGGCTTCTCCATGTTCGGCATGTCCTTCATCTACGTGGTCTTTCAGGAGGGGACCGACCTGTACTGGGCGCGCAGCCGCGTGCTCGAATATCTAAGCGGCCTGCGCGGCCAACTACCCGAAGGTGTCAACCCGACGCTCGGTCCCGACGCGACCGGAGTCGGCTGGGTCTTTCAGTACACGCTACAGGATCGCTCGGGGCAGCACGGGCTCGACGATCTGCGCACCTTCCAGGACTTCACCTTGCGCTACGCCCTCGGCAGCGTACCCGGCGTGGCCGAGGTGGCCAGCATCGGCGGCTACCAGAAGCAGTACCAGGTGACGGTCGATCCCAACCGGCTGCGCGCCTTCGGCGTGACCTTGCAGGACGTGATCAGCGCGATCAGGGAGTCCAACAACGACGTCGGCGGGCGCATCCTCGAGATGTCGGGACGCGAGTACTACGTGCGCGGCCGGGGCTACATCCGGGATCTCGCCAGCATCGAGACCATCGCCTTGCGTGCCAGTGGCCCCGCCGGGACGCCGCTTCTGATCCGCGACGTCGGAACGGTCCGCTTCGGGCCCGAAATCCGACGGGGCCTCCTGGAGTGGAACGGCGAAGGCGAGGCGGTGGGCGGCGTCGTGGTCATGCGCTACGGCGAAAACGCGCTCGAGGTGATCGAGCGGGTGAAAAGGAAGATCGAAGAGCTCCGGCCCGGCATGCCCGCCGGGGTCGAGATCGCGATCGCCTACGACCGCTCGGCGCTCATCGAACGGGCGATCGACACGCTCAAGCGCGCGCTCATCGAAGAGGCGCTGGTGGTGAGTCTGATCATCGTCCTGTTCCTGCTGCACCTGCGCAGCTCGCTGCTGCCGATTCTCACTCTGCCCATCGCGGTGGCGCTGTCCTTCATCCCGATGTACCTGCTCGACATCCCCTCGACCATCATGAGCCTCGGCGGGATCGCCATCGCCATCGGCGCCACCGTCGACGCCGAGATCGTCATGATCGAAGCGGCCCACAAAAAGCTCGAGCATGCGCCCCCGGGCGCCGATCGCGCGGCGCTGCTGGCCGAGGCCGCACGCGAGGTGACGCCAGCGATCTTCTTCTCGCTGCTGATCATCGCCGTCGCGTTCCTGCCGGTCTTCACGCTGACCGGACAGGCGGGACGACTCTTCCAGCCGCTGGCCTGGACCAAGACCTTCGTCATGCTGATCTCGGCGCTGCTCTCGATCACCTTCGCGCCGGCACTCCGGGATCTCCTGATTCGCGGCAAGATCCGCCCCGAACGCGACCATCCGGTCTCGCGCTTCATCATCCGCATCTACCAGCCGTTCGTCTACGTCGCCCTCCGCAAACCGAAGTCCACCGTGGCGCTGGGGCTGCTGGCGGTCCTCTCGGCGGTGCCGGTGATCGGGCGTCTCGGCCACGAGTTCATGCCGCCGCTCAACGAGGGCGACATCCTCTACATGCCGATCACCTTTCCCAACATCTCGATCGAAGAGGCGAAGCGGCAGCTGCAGATCCAGGATCGCATCCTGCGACAGTTCCCCGAGGTGGAATCGGTCTTCGGCAAGGTCGGCCGCGTGGAATCCGCCACCGATCCGGCGCCGCTGCTGATGGTCGAGACGACGGTGCGACTGCGCCCCGCC
>JANNNO010000520.1:0-5517 GCA_031398585.1 Myxococcales bacterium
GGTGGGGCAGCGATCCTCGGAGTCCGAGACGCCGTCAGCGTCTTCGTCGGCGAAGTTGGGTGCCCAGCCGACCGCGAAGAAGCCGCGGAAACGGGGCGCGCCGATGCCGCGTACGACGCCGAGTCCGCCGCCGACCGTCAGCGTGACGGTCCGGGGAAGCGTCACCCGCATGGCCGCATCGGCCTCCACGGGGTTGGCGTCGACGTAGCCTTCGAAGAGGTCGGACAGACCGCTGCGCCCGAAGACCTCGGCGATCAGCGAGACGTCGCGATGAATTTTTCCGTCGACGGCAGCGCCGTACATGAGCTGCTGCCCGACTGTGGCGGCGAACGTCGTGGAAGGCTGCCGGAAAAGCCCGCCGAGCACGGCCGCCGCGCGGAAACGGTCGCGCCGCATTTCCAGCACCGCGCGCAGGCGCCCGGTGACGTTCTTGTCACCCGCGAACTTGTCGTCGTCTCCCGTCGGCAACGTGATGCTGGGAACGAGGGCCAGGGCGTAGGCGTCGTTGTCGCCGAAGCTGACCGCCTGGTACTTCGCCTCGAGCCGAAGATCGCCGAGGCTGGCGCCCTCGAGCGGGGTGTCGAGCGCCATGCCAGTTGGGCTGAAATCGTCGCCCTTCTGGTAGACGTTGAAAGGCAGGACCGCGCCGAGCTGCAGCCGGCCGTCGAGACCGATGGCAAAGCCGAGATCGGTCGTCACCTGATCGCGAACGACGTCGACGCTCTCCTCGACGCGCGAAATCCCCTGGATCGTCGTCAGCGTGAACGGGTTGCGCTGGTAGTTGCCCGACAGGGTCAACGACATGCCGAGGTGGGCCGGCACCTGCGCAGACTCGATGGTGAGGAACGGATTGGGACCGAGCGCCGGCTGCCAGTGCTGGACCGAGTAGGAGCGCTCGGATTTGGGCACCTGCGCCGCTGCCGGCGCCGCCCCCGCGATCACCGCGCCGGCGCAGAGAAGTCCGGTCAGCAGGACGGCTTTTTCAGCCATCCGCCCCCGGGCCGGACCACGCGGCAGCAGGGGGACGCCGAGAACACCCAACCGATGAGTCGCACGCCGCCGCTTGGTCATAAGGGATTCGGCGCGAGAATAGACCGCCCCTGCGGGCAGTGTCCAGGGGCGCGCAGGCCCCGGGGCCCCGCGCCCCATGGGCAGGTCTTGCCGTACCCGGCACCAGGGGGGTCGTGGGTTTTGGCTCGTCGCCCTTTCCTTTTTGGCTCCTCTCGCTGGCCCCTGCCGCTGCTGTACCTTCTTGCCCCCTTGGTTCGGGCGCGCGCTGGTACCATCCCCGGCCCATGGCGACCCCCACCGACGTTCCCGCGGGAGGCCCCACTCTCAAGCGCGCGCTGACCCTGCGGCACCTCGTACTCTACGGCATCATCGTTATCCAGCCGGTGGCGCCGGTGTCGGTCTTCGGCGTGCTCGATGAAAAGAGCAAGAGTCACGTCGTCACCACGATCCTGATCGCGATGGTGGCCATGCTGCTCACCGCTTACTCCTACGGGCGGATGGCCGCCGCCCATCCCAGCGCCGGGTCGGCTTTCACCTACGTGGGCAAGGAGATCCATCCCGCCGCCGGCTACCTCACCGGCTGGTCGATGGTGATGGACTACATGCTCAACCCGATGATCTGCATCCTCTGGTGCAGCAAGGCCGCGGTCGACATGATCCCGGGGTTCCCGTTCGCCGGGGGCGCCATTTTCTTTTTCCTGATGTTCACGGCCATCAACCTGCGCGGTATCGAGGCCTCGGCGCGGTTCAACACGCTCCTCGCCGCTGGAATGGGCGCCGTCATTCTCTACTTCTTCGGGGCGGCGATCCTGCACATCACCGGCAACAGCGAGGTCATCTCGTTCACCCGGCCGCTCTACGACCCCAATCGCTGGGATTTCAACGCCGTGCTGAGCGGGACGTCGATCGCTGTCCTCACGTACATCGGGTTCGATGGCATATCGACCCTCTCCGAAGAGGTAGAGAACCCCCGCCGCAACATCATGCTGGCGACCGTCTTTTCCTGCCTCGCCATCGGCATCCTGGGATCGCTCGAGGTCTACGCCGCGCAGCTGATCTGGCCCGCGGGGCAGCCCTATCCCTCGATCGAGACGGCCTTCGCTCACGCCGCCAAGCTGGCCGGTGGGCCTGCCCTTTACTGGACCATCATGATCACCATGACCATCGCCAACACGGGTTCGGGCACCGGAGCGCAGCTCGGCGCCGCCCGCCTGCTTTACGGCATGGGCCGCAGCGGCGCTCTGCCGCCCTCGATCTTCGGCCACATCGATTCGAAGCGACGCGTGCCGAGCTACAACATCGTCTTCGTCGGCCTCATCGCTTTCGTCGGGGCCTTCGTGCTCGAGGGCACCGGTGGCTTCGATCTCGGTGTTCAGCTGCTCAACTTCGGCGCGCTCATCGCCTTCATGGGCGTGAATCTGGCGGCTTTCGTGCGCTACTTCCTTCGCGAACGACAGCACACCGTGGGCAACTTCGTCCTGCCGCTTGCCGGCTTCGCGATCTGCCTGCTGCTCTGGCTGCGCCTGTCGAGCAAGGCCCTCGCCCTCGGCGCCATCTGGGTCGCGGTCGGCCTCGCCTTTGGTGCCTGGAAGACCCGCGGCTTTCGCGGCGCCCTGGTCAACTTCGACATCCCGTCCGATCGCAGCTAGCCGCCGCAGCTAGCCGCCGCAGCTGAGCCGCCACCCGTCGCCCCGCCCAGGGCCCAAACACCCGTCGGGCGAGGCGACGTCGCCGCTCCTTACGGCGCGAGGTTCGACCCCTGCAGCTCGAGGGTCGGGACGGCGCCAGCGAGATCGCTGAGCCGGTAGGTCGCGGTCAGGGTGCGGGTCTCGCCGGGCAGGATCGAGACGTAGTTGTCGGACCAGCGCACGGGCAGGACCTCCTCGCCGCCGGGGCCCCGGTTGATCTTGCCGCGCACGAAGAACGCCAGGTGAGAGCCCGGGTTGGTGAGGGTGACCGTGGTGGTCCCCTCATCGCCTTGCCGGCTCCGCGCCACCTTGGTCTTGAGGGTGACCTTGGGTAGCCGAGCCAGCGCGGTGAAGTCGGCGTAGCTCGCCGTCGGCGTCACGAACCATTTGGTCTTGGTGTAATCGAGCGTCTCGGGTTTGGTCGACGCCCAGTAGAAGTTGCGCCCCACGATGGCGCCGCTGGCATCGCTGAGCCGCAGGTCGATGAAGTAGGTCGTGGTGAGGCCCTGCACGGCGGGCAACGTGAACAACGAGGCGACGCCGTCAGAGGGCAGGTCGACCGCGACGCTTCGTTCGAACAGCGGCTTCATCTCGAGATCGAACAGCCGCACCGCGAGGGTGAGCCCCTTCTTCTCTTGGTAGGTGCTGTTGGCCACCGCGATGCTGCCGTCGTGAGGCGCCCAGATCGGGTGCAACGGCTGATTGGCAACCTTGGCGCCGAAGTAGCCCCCGCCCGGGCGCAGGTAGTAGTCGTACAGGTGCCAGATGATGCCCGGCCAGGCATTGTTCAACATCCACTGGATGAGCCCGGTCGAGACGTACTTGTTGCGCGTGAAGGCCTCGAACATCGCGCGGATGCCCTCGTACGCCATCAACTGAGACTTGTGCGCGTAGTCCTCGGCGCTGCTCGCCTCGCCGTAGCGGGCAGTCAGCGCGGCGGTGTGAATGTCGATGTTGTCGAATTCGTTGCCGCCGGCGTGGAAGTTCCAGTGCTCGTTGATCGGCCAGAGCTTGTCCTTGGGCAACATGCGCCGCAGGCTCTCGATCGGCGGAACAGCCGGCCCCGGGCTGGTCTCGGTGTTGAAGCCGAAGGCGCCGCCCTTCTTGGTGTCCTCGAACCAGTAACGCGGCGGCACCCATTCGTAAGGGCCGTTCATCTTCACGCCCGAGGGTCCCGTGTGCTCGGCCTTCTTGTCGGCGGCCGATGACAGCACCGGGTTGGGCCAGCGAACCGCGGCCGCGACCTCGAGGTACTTCTTCTCCACCGCAGCCGGTGGAGGGCGATCGCTCGCGTTCAACCAGGAAAAGACGCTGGGGTGCGAGCGCAGTCGGTAGAGCTGGTCGCGGGTCGATTCGGCCCCGATGAGGTGATCTTCGGGCGTCCACTTCTTCCACTCTTCCCAGTGGTCGCAGCAGCACCAGCCCGCCATGATCAAGATGCCGCGCTCGTCGGCGTAATCGAGGAAGCGTTCGTTCTCGAGCTTGCCCTCGAGCCTGACGGTGTTGAGGCCCATGTCGAGCACGTAGTCGAGCTCGGCCTTCTGCCGCGGCCAATCCTCCCGCATCATCATGTCCGACGACCAGCCGCCGCCGCGAATCAGGATCTTCTTACCGTTGATGGTGAAGTAACGCCGGCCCTTCTCATCGAAGGCCGACTTCACCTCGCGCACGCCGAAGCGGCGGCGAACGCCGTCGGAAACCTTGCCATCGACAACGAACTCCAGATCGAGATCGTACATCGCCGGCTCGCCCATCTGCGCTGGCCACCACAGGCGCGGATTGGCCATCACCAGCTGGGCATGGCGCGAGGGATCGAACACCACGTCCTTCTTCTGTCCCGGCGGCACGGTCACCGACTCCTCGAACGTCAGCTCGCCGATGCGGCCGCGCAACAGACCGGTGACGGGCGCCGTCCCAGGGTTATCGACAACAGCGGTCACTGTCAGCTTCGCCGCCGGATCGTCGGTCGTCGCCACCGCCGAGAGCACCGCCGGATGGCGAAGTGCGACCGGGCCGGTGGCGCGCAACGAGACGGCTCGCCAGAGCCCCAGGTTCTTGTCGGGCGGGGTCGGGTTCCAGTCGACGAACGTGATGCCAAGCTCGTCGGCTTTCTGCGGAAAGACCTCGATCGCAAGCACGTTGTTGGCGCCGGGTTTGGCCAGCGCCGTCGCATCGAGCGAGAAGCTCCGCCACGAGCCGGCCAGATCCTTGGCGTCGCCGAGCTTCTTGCCGTTGAGCCAGACGTTGGCGCGGAAGTTCAGCGCCGCAAGCTCGAGCCAGATGGTCTTGCCCTTCCAGCCCGCGGGTACCGCGAAGGTCTTGCGGTACCACCAGGGCACCGCGAACGGGCTGTCGGCTGGCATCTCGACGTTCGAGAAGTTCGACGCGACCTTGTAGGTCGTTCCGGGTATGTCGCGAATGTTCATCGCGAAGTACGGGTCGCGATAGAGACCGTTCTTCACCAGCGCCGCCACCACCGTGGAGGGCACGGTCACCTTGTGCCAGCCCTTGGGATCGAACCCGGGCGTCGAGAGCACCTCGGGCGTCGCCTTCAGCTTGGCCGAGCTCTGCAGCGTCCAGCCGCTTTCGAGTGGGAACGTTTCGCTCTTGAAGGCGGCCTTGGGCGTCGATTTGCCCCCCGGCGGTCTGTTTCTTCCCGCGGCTGACGATGATCCCGCGGTGGCGGCAGACCCGGCGGCACCGGCAGACCCGGTCGGGTCTTGCCGGGCGAGAGCCGGACTGGCGATCGCGAGCCCGAAGGCGGCGAGCAGGGCGATGGTGGGCACGGACGAAGACGGCGCGGGGGCTGTGCGGCGGT
>JANNNO010000531.1:0-5532 GCA_031398585.1 Myxococcales bacterium
GACGCCGACAAGGTCTACGCCGTGCTCGAGGGGGAGGTGGTGGTGCGTGTCGGTAGCGAGACCGCGACGCTAGGCCCCGGACAATCCGCCCTCGCCCCCGCCGGCGAAGATCACGGTGTCGAGAACCAGTCGCAGTCCCCCGCCGCTCTGCTCGTCTTCATGGCGCCCCATCCGTGAACCGAGCGCCCGCGCTCGCCTCCGTCGCGGGTCAGCCGAGCAGGCCGTGTTTGAGCAGCCAGGCGATGGCGTGGCCGCGGCGCCACGAGGCGAACTGCGGCCGCGCTTGCGCGTCCTGCTTCGCGAGTGCTTCGAGTGTGATCGGCCGCTCGGCGGTGGTGAGCAGGGCCGAGACGTCTTCGTCCTGGAAGACGTTGCGAAGCTCGGGATAGACCAGATACTGGTTCTTGGCCTTGACCAGCGCACGTGACAGCGCGGTTCGCTGCACGACGCGCGCTTCGGGCACGCGGCCCGAAGGGTAGTTGGCGAAGATTCGCTCGAAGTCCATCGCCAGTGGCGGCCGGGTGTGGCCGGCGCCCTTGGTGCCGATCGGGATCTCGGTCAACGTGGTCCAGAGCTGCTCGTATTGCTTGATGACCACGCGCCAGTCGTAGACGGCGCGTGCGCGCTGGGTCGCAGCCTGCGCAAGCTTGGCCCGCCGGGGCCGATCCATCAGCAGATCCCCGATCGCTGTTTCGAGCGACGGAAGATCGATCTCCACCGACTGCCCCAACAAAAGGTGCAACGGCCGTTCGTAGAGCAGGGTCGAAAGCTCAGCCACCCGCTCCAAAGGCGCCGCGAATCGCGCCGGCACGCGCACGCCGACGTCGTCGGTGACGGTGTCTTTGTAGCCATCGAAGTCGGTGACCACGACGGGCAGCCCCGCGGCCATGGCTTCCACGACCGACATACCGAACGATTCTTGAAGATTGTCGCTCGGTGAGACGAAGAGGTCGGCGGCCGCCAGCAGGTTCGACTTTTCGCTGTCGGGAAAGTCCACGTCGAGGATCACGCGATCCGCGATGCCGAGCATCTTGGCCCACAGCATGACCATCTCGGGCGTCTTGGTGCCCTGGCGCGCGCCTGCCAGCAGCAGGATGGGGCGCACGCCGAGGCCGCCCAGCCGATCCACCACGCCGCGGAACGCCTGTAGAACCGGGAAGAGATCCATCTTGTCGTATTCGGTGAAACGGCCGATGCCGAGCACCACCGGGGCATCCGCGGGAATGCCGAAGCGCGCGCGTGTGCCCGCCCGATCGCCGCTGGCCAACCGCTCGACGTCGACCCCCAGCGGGATCACGGGCAACTGGCATTCGGTCTGCGCAATGGTGGCGCCGACGCCCGATAGCGCGCGCGACGCGGCCTCGAGACAACCTTGCACGGCGGTGCGGCTGGCGGCGCTGGAACAGACGATCGCGTCGCCCGCCCCCGGCGCGTAGAGCTGCGCTTTCAAGTAGTCGTTGAGAAAGCGGGGATAGCTGAGCGAGTGAATCTGCGCGGTGACCGGCAAGGAGCGCGGCGAATAGCGGTCGCGCAGCCAGACCAGATCCGACATCAACCCGGAAAAGGCGCCGAGGTGAATCACGTCGACCGAACCCTCGGCCATCACGTCGGGCAGCGTGAGCAGGTTCGGCAGTGCCAGTCGCTCGCGGCCCATGAGGCCATTGCCGATGAACTGCGCCTCGAGCCCCGGCACATCACCGGCTTCGCCCACGAAGAACATGAACCTGTCGAAGTTGCCAAAGCGCATGAGCGCCCGCATGAACTCGGTGTTCGCGACGGCGCGCCCGACCACCACGCCGGTTCCACCCGATTCGGATGGGCCCAGATAGGTGCCCGGCGGCGCGATCGTGGCGAAAGTTCGTTCTCGTGGCGAAGGCATTCGCGACGAGTTTCCTGCAAGGATTTCGCCATGTCAGATTTGTGACGAATCTCACATGTCTGCCATTGTCAGTCGCGCGCCGCCATGGGGCTGGCCCTGGCGGCTCCGGCGTAGCAACATCGGCCCTTATGGCCAATCCCGCCCTGGCGATCTCCGCCGTCTCGCTGACCCTAGCCCTCGGCAGCACATGCGCGGGGCGCGTCGAGCCCACCTCGCCCACCCCCGAACGCCCCGGCCCGAGTCAACCGGGTGGCACGAAGCCCGCTTCGGAGACGCCGCAGGCAGCCGGTGGTGATCTCGGCAGGTGCCCGCTCTTTCCGCCCGGGAACGCCTGGAACCAGGACGTTACCAACGCGCCGGTCGATCCCATGTCGGCCACCTGGCTGGCGTCGATGAACGCGGGCACCAAGACCCTGCACCCCGACTTCTCGCGCGACCCGCGTTACGGCATCCCCTGGTTCGTGGTCACGCCGAAAATGCCGCAGGTCGAGATGAAGTTCAAATACGACGAGGAGAGCGATCCCGGTCCGTATCCATTCCCGCCGGATGCCCCGGTGGAAGGGGGAGTCGACGCCGACGGCGATCGCCACGTGATCGGCCTCGACCGCGAGGCCTGCAAACTCTACGAGGGCTTCAACTGCTGGTTCGAGAACACGGCCTGGTCATGCGAATCGGGCGCGGTCTTCGATCTCAAGTCTGGAAAGGAACGCCCCAAGGGCTGGACCAGCGCGGATGCCGCCGGGCTGCCGATCTTCCCCGGCCTGGTTCGGAGGGAAGAGGTCGTGCGCGGCGAGATCAAACACGCCCTGCGCTTCACCGTCCGCAAGACCCAACGCGCGTACGTCGCGCCGGCGCGTCACTACGCCAGCGTGCACAGGGATCCCGCGCTGCCGCCGCTTGGCATTCGGCTGCGCCTCAAGGCCGATTTCGACACGTCGGGCTTCCCTCCCGCGGTGAAGGTGATCCTGACCGCGCTCAAGAAATACGGGATGTTCCTCGCCGACAACGGGGCCGACTGGTTCATCAGCGGCGAGCACAATCCCGGCTGGGATGACGACGAGCTCCGGCATCTGAAAAAGGTCCCGGCATCGGCCTTCGAGGTCGTGAAGACTGGAGAGATCCAGAGATGACGAGCCTCACGCCGCGCGCCACCTGCCCACCCCCCGGGGTCGGGTGTCAAACCTCTTCGATGTCGTCCGCGCGCGTGAGTCGCTCCGCCTGGGGGCCGCTGGGGCCCCGTCTCATCACCACGTTCGCCTTCGCGATTTTCGCGACGGCATGCGAAGGCTCGTCGCCCGAGGAGCCCGGCTCCGGCAATCCCGGGCTCACCCCCGGCCAGCCGAGCACCGTCGAGCCCGCTGAGCTTCCTTCGCCCCATGCCTGCGGCGTTCGCGTGCGCGAGCTCGCCGTGTTCCAGGCGGTGAAAGTCCCGCTCGTGCTCGAGGGCCAACCCGTCGCCCCGAGCTCACCGCTCATCGAGGGCCGTCGCGGCTACTTTCGCGCTTACATCAGCTTCGACACCACCAACCTGGCGTCCGCCATCGGCAACGCGCGTGCACGTCTTCGGCTCGAATCGCAGCACGGCTCATGGCACGTCGACGGGGCCGGCTTTCTCAGCCGCGAGTCGACCGATGCCGCCCTCGAATCGACCTTTAACTTCGACGTGCCCGGCGACTACATCCGCGGCGATCTGAGGGTCGGCGTCGAGCTCGAACTGGGCGCCTCCTGCGCCGGGGCCAAGCGCCTCTCGTTCCCGACCGATGGCCTGTTGCCTTTGCAACTCCAGAACACTGGCGTCATGAAAGTCACGCTGGTGCCGGTCGCGTACGACGCCGACACCTCCGGCCGCCTGCCCGACGTCAGCGAGGCGCAGCTCGCGCGCTATCGCGATCTGTTGCTGGCCTACTACCCGACGGCGGCCGTCGATCTCGGCGTGCGTGCGCCTGTCCGTAGCAGCATCGCGCTGTCGTCGGGCGGGGGCTGGGGCCAGTTTCTCGACTCCATTCGTTCCTTGAAGCAGCAGGACGGCGCCGGCGCCGACACCCACTACTACGCGCTGGTCTCGCCGGCGGCCACGTTCCAGACGTACTGCTCACGCTCGTGCATCGCGGGGCTCTCTTACCTGGCGGCCCGCCCCTCGGCTCTGCAACAGGTCGGCGCTGGCGTCGGCTTCACCGGCCCCGTCGCGGCCGACACGCTCGCGCACGAGATCGGCCACCAGCACGGTCGCGGCCACGCCCCGTGCGGCGCCGACGCCGGCCTCGATCGTGGCTATCCGCACACGGGAGCGACCCTGGGCGCCTGGGGCCTCGACTTCCGCTCGATGCGCATCATGGACCCGAGCGCGCGCAAGGATTTGATGAGCTACTGCGATCCCATCTGGATCAGCGACTACACATACGGTGCCCTCGCCATTCGGCGGCGGGAGATCTCGGGCGCCACGCGCGCGCGCATCGTCGAGCCCTTCGCTCTGCGCGCCGGTTTTCGCGGGTTCCGCACGCTGCTGACCAGCGCGGATGGGGCGTCGTGGGGCCACCGGCTCGCCAGTGATGCCGCCCCGGAGGGCGAGCCCGAAACCGCCGAGGCGCTCGATGAACAGGGCGTCGTGGTCGCCAAGGTGACGGTCTGGAAGACGGCTCACGGGCACGGCGACGGCGCCAGTTACGACGTTCCCGCCCCCGCCGCCGGCTGGGCCGCCCTCCGGATTGCGGGCCACGCGTCGCTGCGCTTCGCAGCCCCGGCGAAGGCCATCGCGCTCACGCCGTACTGACCGTCGTCGACCACCTCGGGGCGCGCCGGAAGACCGGCCTGTGCTCACTCGCCGAGGGGCAGCCTCGACCGGGTCGGGTTTTGCGCGGCGTCCAAAATGCGACGAGTGCGAAAACTGACCTTTCCAGCTGTGGAAAACCAGCCAATATAGGTCCATGTCGTTCCCTCCGCGAGAAAGTGGCCAAACTTGGGGGGGCGCCGGGGTAGCAGGCGGATCTCCGTCCTCTCTGGGAACGGTTCCACTGCCGCGGTTGACCAGCGGGGGCGCGCAAGCCCGGAACACGGGCTACGTCAACACTGGCTACGCCAGCCAGGCGTACGCTCAGCCCCGGCCCAGCCAGAGCTATGCTCAGACCGGCCAGGGCGGCGGCCAAACCGGCGGCTACGCCAGTCAGGCCTACGCCAGCACGGGCTACACCAGCCAGCACCTTCCGGTCGTCGCGCTGCCGCCGATGCCGAGTTATCCGTCGACCACCAGCCGGATGGCCTCGTTGCCGCCCCGGCAGGTGCTGGCGACCATGGCGGCGCGATCGCGGCCGCGCTGGGGGCTCCGTTTCCTCCTGTTGCTGGCGATGGTCGGCACGCTCGCCTGGTTCGCGCGTCCCTACATCCCTTGGCTCGACACGCGAGCCACCGCGGTCGAGCAGTCGATCCGGGAGCTCGGGCGCCAGTACGGTTTCCTCGATAGCGCGGTCCCCCCGCTGCAGCCGCCCTCGGGCGAGTTGCCCGTCGCGGGTGAGGTGGCCGTGGCGCGCGCCGAGTCCGCCCGTCCCGGGCCCTCCCGTCCCGATATCCAGCCGATGAATTCGCCCAAAGCCGTTGTCGCCCCCGCGGGAACGCCTGCCGGGGCACCGGGTGCTCGGCTGCCAGCCATGGCGGCCCCT